>NZ_VBZC01000028.1:0-134060 GCF_005786655.1 Streptomyces montanus | reverse complement strand
CGGCCCGGCCGCGCCGCGGCCTATGTGGACGAGGCGCTGGGCTGGCTGGCCGCCGACCCCGTCCCCGCCGCGGCCACCTCCGCCGCACGCACCCCGCACGCCGCCGCGGAGCACGCCCCCGGCCCCCACGAAACCGACCGCCCCCACCGGGCCCGCCTGCTGGTCGTCGACGACAACGCCGACATGCGCGCCTACCTCAACCAGCTCCTGCAGCCCGACTACGACGTGCTGCTCGCCGCCGACGGCCGGGCCGCCCTGGAGACGGCCCTGGCCCAGCCGGTGGAACTGGTGCTCAGCGACGTGATGATGCCCCGCATGGACGGCTTCGAGCTGGTCCGAGCGCTGCGCGCCGACCCGCGCACCGCCCGCCTGCCCATCGTCTTGCTCACCGCCCGCGCCGGCGAGGAGGAATCCGTGCAGGGCCGGCACGCCGGCGCCGACGACTACCTGGCCAAACCCTTCTCCGCGCGCCAGCTGCTGGCGCGCGTCCGCACCGGTTTGGAACTGTTCCGGCTGCGCGAGCAGGTCCTGACCGAGACCCGCAACCAGCTGGCCGTGCTGGCCTCCCTGGCCGACGCGGGCCTGCGGCTGTCCGCCACCCTCGACCCGGACCAGATCCTGCAGACTGCCGGCCAGATCCTGCTGCCCGACTTCGCCGACCAGATCAGCATCCACCTCACCCCTGCGGCACCCGCCCCGGCGCAGTCGCCCCCGGCATACATCGCCGGCACCCCCCTCCTTGCCCACGAGGCCCTGGCCACCGCCGCCACCCACGCGATCAACGACACCGCGCCAGCCCCAGCCGGCCCACACCCGGCGCCCGCCGCCGTGCTGGCCCTGCCGCTGCACGCCCACGACCAGACGCTTGGGGCCCTGGTACTGGTCCGGCACACCGGCGGCTACTCCGCGGTCGAACACAAGTATCTGGAGAACCTCGCCCACCGCCTGGCCCTGGCCTACGACAACGCCACCCGCTACCACAACGAGCGCCGCCTCGCCCTGACCCTGCAGCGCGCCCTGCTGCCTCACCGCCTGCCCCAGGTGCCCGGCGTGCGCCTGGCCACCCACTACCGGGCCAGCAACCGCGGCGCCGAGGTCGGCGGCGACTGGTACGACGTGCTCGCCCTGCCCGACGGCGCCGTGGGACTGGCCATCGGCGACGTCATGGGCCACGACGTGGAAGCGGCCACCGTGATGGGCCAACTCCGCTCCGCCCTGCACAGCCTCGCGCTGGAGGGCGCCGGCCCGGCCCAGGTGCTGACCAGGCTGGACGCCTACCTGCGGTCGCTCGCCACCGAACGCTTCGCCACGTGCCTCTACGCGGTCTACGACCCCCACCGCCACAGCCTGCGCTACGCCGCCAGCGGGCACCTGCCGCCCCTGCTGGTAGCCGCCGACACCGCCTACCTGGAGCTGCCCCCGGCGCTGCCGCTGGGACTGGGCAGCACCCCAATCGACCGCGAGGTGGCGTTCCCGCAGGGCACCAGCCTGCTGCTGTACACCGACGGCCTGTTGGAGAACCGGGCGCTGTCCCTGGACGACGGCCTGGCGGCCCTGCGCGAGACCTGCGGCGCGCTGCCCGCCGCCGCCCGCACCGACCCCCAGCAGATCACCGAACGGGCCTTGGAACTACTGAACACCCCCGACCGGGTCGACGACGACGCCGCCCTGCTCGCCGCCACCGCCGAACCATCGTGTCGAACCGGCGACCCGCAGACTGACGGAAGTGCCATACAACCGACCGCTGGCGCAGGCGCGGGATGAGGCTGAGCTCGGAGTCGTAGCGGGCCAGGACATGCCCGGCGAGCCGAGGGCTGGCTCGCCTCCAGTTGAAGGCCCGTGTACTGGGGGCTCAGGCTGGGGTTGAGGCGGTGATCCATACGCGTGATCCATTCGAGGACCTGGGGGTCTGCCGGGTCGGGATCCGGGATCGCAAGCCAGGCAAGGGCTGTTGCGACGGCGATGCTGTGAACATCGGGGGCGTCCAGGGTGCTGGTTTCTGCGTGGGAAGCTGTCCGCCGGCCTCCTCCAGCACGCGGTGCGCGGCCGGCGGTGCGGAGGTGAGGCCCGCGGCCAGTGCAGCCAGGGCCCTCCAAGCCAACGGGAGTCGGCCCGGTCCAGCGCACTCGCCTTCGGGCGCTCATGCAGCAGCCCGGCCGGGCCCGACTTGGGGGAGCCTGCACCCTGCTCGCCCTGGTCGGCTGCTCGAATGGCGGCAACGGCAATGGCCCGGACACGACCAGCACCCCGCCTGCCGCGACCAGTGCCGGCCCCGCCGCGGCGCGCATCGTGATCGAGAACTTCGCCTTCACCCCGGCGAACCTTCGCGTCCGCCCCGGAACGAAGATCACCGTCTTCAACCGCGACTCCGTCCCGCACACCGTCACCGCCGGGGACAAGGCGTTCGACACCGGCAACATCGCAGGCGACGCAACCGCCACCTTCACCGCACCGTCCGCATCCGGCAGCTACGCCTACATCTGCACGATCCACCCGAACATGAAGGGCACTCTCACCGTGAGCTGAGGTTCAAGCGGCAAACGGGCGCCGAGCCCGGGCCATGCCCAACGTCCCCGCAGGCCTGACGGCGGATCAGATCGGTCTCGGATATCACTCCGAGGACCTTGTCATCGTGGTCGACCACAGCAGCCCGGTGATGCGTTCCTCTCCAGCAGGGGTGGCGCGGCGTCGGGGCTGAGGATGAAGCACCAGCCCAGCACCTGGACCTGATCCATTCGACGCAGATGCGCAGTTGCTCCTCGCGCAGCGGGCCTCGTCGGCCGCTCCGCCAGACTGCCGGACACCCGCCCCATCGCCATCCCCTCAAGTCCCCCGGGTGTGCGACACATCGACACGGCATCACACACCGTACGTCGATGGGTGGGGCCGCAACGTGCCATCGGCGAGCACCACCGAGCACCACCGAGCACCAGTGAGTACCACTGAGCACCAGTGAGCAGCCGACTGACCTGGGGCCCGCCCCGCGAGCCGGGACAGCATGGGCAGCGCCGACGCGATCGACAGCCCGGGAGCCCCACCGGGGGTCCCGGGCTGTCCGTCAGCCGACTGAGCCGACTGGAAGGCCGTCATGCGTGCTCTCACACCCCTGCCGTATCCACCCGTACAGCGCTCCGGTGCCGTACTCGCCCTGCTCACCGCGACGCAGTTCCTCGTCGTTCTCAACACGTCCGTCGTGAACGTGGCGCTGCCCGCCATCGGGAGTGATCTCGGCGCCGGGCAGGCCGGGCTGACCTGGGTCGTGGGCGCCTACGTTCTCGCCTTCGGCGCCCTGCTGCCGGTGGGCGGACGGCTGGCCGACCTGTTCGGCAGCCGCGGGGTCTTCCTCGCCGGGCTGGCCCTGTTCGCCGCCGGATCGCTCGCGGCGAGCATTCCCACGGGGGCGGGCCCGCTCATCGCCGCGCGGGCGGTGCAGGGCGTCGGAGCCGCCGCTGCGTCACCGGCCGCTCTGGCCCTCCTGCTCGCGCAGTCCCCGCCGGGCCGGGTCCGCGGCAGGGCGCTCGGCCTGTGGGGAGTGGCCTCGGCGGCGGGCGGCGCGGCGGGAGTGCTGCTCGGCGGGGTGCTGACCGACGCCCTGGGCTGGTGGTCGGTCTTCGCGGTGAGCGCGATCGCCACCGTTCCCGTGCTGCTGTCCGCGCCGCGCCTCGTCCCCCGCGACAGTCGCGGCCGAACCGGCCCGCTCGACCTGCCGGGGTCTCTCGTCATGACCGCCGGCCTGGTCCTGGTGGTGTACGGCCTCGGCACACGGGGCGGGTCCACCGTCCTCGGCGTGTTGTTGCCGGCGGCCGGGGTGTTCCTGCTGCTGAACCTCGTCTCGATCGAACGCCGCGCGAAGAACCCGCTGATCCCTCCCGCGCTGCTGCGCAACCGGTCGGTCATGGCGGGCAACCTGCTCATGCTGCCGCTCGGCATGGTGTGGCTCGGCACCTTCTTCTTCCTGCCGCTCTACCAACAGAAGGTCCTCGGCCACGGGCCGGTGACGGCCGGCCTCACCCAACTCCCGTTGGCCGCGGCCCTCATGGCGGCCTCCGCCCTGGCCGGACGGCTACGCGGAACGCTCGTGCCCGGCTTCGTGCTCCTTGCCGGGGGACTGTTCTGGCTGGCCCGCCTTCCGCTCGACGGCGCCTTCCTGACCGATCTGCTCGGCCCGACCGTGCTGATCGGCCTCGGCCTCGGTCTCGCCTTCGTGCCCCTGACCGCGCTCGGCGTGACCGGCGTGGACGTACGGCACACGGGGGTGGCGGGCGGGCTCGTCAACACCACGCGGCAGGTCGGCGGGGCCCTGGGCCTCGCGGTCCTCGGCTCCCTCGCCGCACCGGCGGCCGCCTCAGCTGGCGCAGGCCCGGTAGCCCTGGCGCACGGCTACCGCCGCGCGCTCGTCGGCGCGGCCGTCATCGCCGTGCTGGCCGCGATCGGCGCCGGCGCCCATCAAAGGATCGATGCGCGCGCCCATCAAAGGATCGACGCCCGCGCCAACACCCGTACCAGCAAACCGATCGCAGAGAAGGAACCTTCATGAAGCCCTATCTGACCGGCCACTACACCCCGCACGTCGACGAGATCACCGCCCATGACCTGCGCGTCGAGGGACATCTGCCCCCCGAACTGTCCGGACGGCTGATCCGCAACGGCCACAACCCCAAACCGGGCGTCACTCCCACCCACTGGTTCAAGGGCAGCGGCATGGTGCACGGCATCCGGCTGCGCGAGGGGCGCGCCGAGTGGTACCGCAACCGCTGGGTCCGCACGCCGGCGCTGGACGGAGCGCCCTACATGACCGAGCAGGGCCTGGACCTGACGGCCAGCACCGCGGGCACCCACGTCATCGAGCACGCCGGCCGGCTGCTGGCACTGTGCGAGTCCAACCTGCCCTTCGAGCTGACAACGGAGCTGGAGACGGTCGGGCCGTACGACTTCGACGGAAAGCTCACCAACGTCATGACCGCCCACCCCAAGCAGGACCCGGCCACCGGCGAACTCCATTTCTTCAGCTCCTCGCCGTTCCCGCCCTACCTGACCCACCACATCGCCTCGGAGAAGGGGGAACTGATCCGCAGCGAGGACGTGCCGGGCGCCAGTGCGTCGCTCAAGCACGACTTCGCCCTCACCGAGCGGTACGTGGTCTTCGTCGAGGGAACGGTGACCTTCGACCCCACCGAGACCTCGGGGATCCCCTACGCCTGGAAGGACGAACAGCCGGCCCGGATCGGTGTGCTGCCGCGCGGCGAGGGCGGGGCCGCGCAGGTCCGGTGGTTCGGCATCGAACCCGGATCGATGCTGCACGCGGCCAACGCCTACGAGGACGACCGCGGCCGCGTCGTACTGGAGGGGCCCACCGTGGACCGGGAGGGTTTCCGGCGCTCCTGGAACTGGTGGGTGGGGGCACCGGGCCGCGGGGCCACCCCCAACTCCCGTTCGTTCAACCGGCAGTGGGTCGTCGACCTGACAGCAGGCACCGTTCGCGAACGGATCGTCGACGACCTGGTCGTGGAGTTCCCCACGATCAATGAGGAGCTGGCCGGCCGTCGGCACCGCTACCAGTACGCGATCTCCTTCCCGGACGACCGGGGCGTCGGGAACTTCGGCGTCGTCAAGTACGACCGGACCACCGGCGCCCGTTCCCTCAGGAACGTCGGCGACGGACGCCTGCCCAGCGAGGCGGTGTTCGTACCTGCCGAGCACGGCACCTCGGAGGATGACGGCTATCTGCTGACCGTCGTCAGCGACCTGCACGCGGACGCCTCCCAGCTCCTCGTCCTGGACGCCACCGACATCACGACCGGGCCCGTCGCCACCGTGCACCTGCCGCGCCGGGTCGCCGCCGGAATCCACGGTTCCTGGATCGCGGACCGGGACTGACGCCTCGTAGAACCTCCGAGGACGCCACTTGGAAATTGGAGAGAAGGAAACCGTGAAGGACATCGACCGCTCGGCCCCCGTCATCGTCGAGCTGACCACCACGATCGACGCCACCCCCGAAACCCTCTGGGCCCTGCACACCGACGTCAATGCCTGGCCGACCTGGAACCTGGGCATCGAAAAGGCCCACCTGCCCGGGGACTTCGCCGAAGGCAGCGTCTTCGACTGGGAGACGGCTGGCCTGAGCATCAGCTCGACGATCATGGAAGTACGGCCGCTGCGCCGCACCGTGTGGGGCGGCCCGGCCCATGGCATCGAGGGAGTCCACGTCTGGATCTTCGAGCCGGCCACCGGCGGCAGGGGCCCGACGGCTGTCACCACCCTCGAATCCTGGGCCGGGGCCCCCGTGGAGGCCGACCCGGAGGGGATGCGCGCGGCCCTGGAGAGATCGCTCCTGGCTTGGCTGGAAGCCCTGAAGACCGCCGCCGAGCGGTCATGACCGAACCCCGCTCTCCGCGCGGCCAGTTCGACCGCTCTTGTCAGCTCGGCCGCTGACCACCGCGAAGTCGCCTGTTTCCAGCCATCCCTGAGGGCCCGTCAGTTTGCTGACGGGCCCTCAGGGTGTGAGTCTGCCGCCGTTGGCCGTACGGCAGGCGGCCGGGGAGAGGGGGGCTCCATGAGTGGTGGACCGAGCAGGGTGGGGGACCGGGTACAGCAGGCGCGAGACCGCGTCTTCGCGGGGAGGGCGGCCGAGTTGGGCGTCTTCCGTTCCGCGCTGTCCGGCGACGGGAAGGCACCCGCGGTGCTGTACGTGCACGGGCCCGGCGGCATCGGGAAGTCCATGCTGCTGCGCCAGTTCGCCGCCGAGGCACGGGCGGCGGGACGTGAGGTGGTCGAGGTCGACGGCCGGCTCGTGGAGCCCGCGCCCGAGGCGTTCGAGAAGGAGGCCGGGGCGGTGCTCACCGACGAGCGAGCCGTCCTGCTCGTCGACACCTTCGAGCGCTGCCAGGGGCTCGAAGGCTGGCTGCGGGACCGGTTCCTGGTCCGGCTGCCCGTCGGCGCGCTGGTGGTCGTCGCCGGACGGCAGCCACCCGACGCCGGGTGGACGTCCGACCCGGGGTGGGCGGATCTGCTGCGCACGGTGGCTCTGCGCAACCTCGCCCCGGACGAGGCAACGGCCTTCCTGCGCGCCCGTGGCGTGCCGCAGGGTACGCGGTCCGCCCTGCTGGCCTTCACCGGTGGGCACCCGCTCGCCCTGGCGCTCGCGGCGGCGGTGGCGGTCCGGGACGCGGCGGGGGCGGCGGGCTGGGAGCCCAGCCGGGACGCGATCGCCACCCTGCTGCCCCGGCTGATCGGTGAGGTCCCTTCTCCGGTGCACCGCCGGGCCCTGGAAGTGTGCGCCCGCGCGTACGTCACCACCGAGACGCTGTTGCGCGCCGTCCTCGGGGACGAAGCGGCGCCGATGTTCGCCTGGCTGCGTGGTCTGCCCTTCGTCGAGTCCGCCCGGCACGGCCTGTTCCCGCACGACGTCGTGCGGGAGGTGCTGGAGGCGGACCTGCGCTGGCGTGACCCCGAGGGGTACGCCGAGCTGCACGGCCGGCTCAGCCTCCACCTTCTCGAACAGATCCGGTCGGCTCCCGACAGCGGGATGCTCCCCGCCGTGGGCGCGTTCATGTACCTGTACCGGACCGACCGGTACATGGCCGACTACAACAGCTGGCGCGGCGGCGAGGTGGTGTCGAGTGCCTGCGAACCGGCGGACCACGGCACGGTTCTGGACCTGGTGACCGAGGTCGAAGGACCCGATTCGGCGACCGCCGCCCGTTTCTGGCTGGGCCGGCAGCCGGAGGCGTTCCGGGTCTGCCGTACCGCGCGGGACGGCGAGATCGTGGGCTTCTCGGCCTGGCTTCGGCTGACCGAGCCGTGCGGCGAGGACGTCGATCCCGTGGTCGCGGCGGCCTGGTCGCACACCCGGAGCACGGCCGCGCTGCGCGACGGGGAGCATCTGGCGATGGCCCGCTTCTCCGTGACCTCGCCGCGCTACCCGAAGATCTCTCCGGTCGAGGACCTCCACCAATGGCGGGCCGTGGCCGAGGTCGCCCGCGCCGACGGGCGGCTGGCCTGGATGTACGTCGCCATACGCTCCGGAGACTTCTGGCGGCCCTATCTGACGAGCCTCGGCCTGACGACGATCGCGGACCGACCGCGGGTCGGACATCTCAGGTACGACCTGTACACGATCGACTGGCGGGCACATTCGATACGGACGTGGGCGGAGGAGAAGACCCGGCTGATGCTGTCGGGCGTGGCCGGTGCCCCGGAGAAGCCGGCCGCGGTCTCCGGGCAGAGCGCCGAGTACGCCGTACTGTCCCGGCCGGAGTTCGACACCGCCGTACGGGACGCACTGCGCGAGCTGTCCCGGGCGGAGGATCTCGCGCTGAACCCGCTCGCCCGCAGCAGGCTGACCGCCGGGCCGGGAGCCGAACTGGCGGACCTGCTGGCCGAGGCCGTCGACGCGCTGCGCGCGGAGCGGGGCGGCGAGAAGTACCACCGGGCGGTGGCGGCGACCTATGTGCGCGGCGCGCCCACCCAGGAGGCGGTCGCCGCGCGGCTGGGGCTGCCCTTCAGCACGTACCGCAGACACCTGAGCGTGGGCATCGCGCGAGTCTGCGACGCGCTGTGGCGTCGGGAGATCTACGGGACGGACGCCCGCTGACACCGCAGTGACCGCAGTGACCGCAGTGACCGTGGTGACCGTGGTGACCGGGGTGAGCAGCGACGAGCAGGTGCGGGCAGTTGCGGGCAGCGGACCTGTCTGGTGGGTGAGCAGCGAGCGGAACGAGGGTGGCTCCTGTCGCTGATCGACACCAGGAGGCACTGAGATGGACATAGTTGTGGTGGGAGCCGGGCCCGTCGGTATGACGGCCGCGCTGCTGCTGGCCCGCGAGGGGCACCGGGTCACGGTGCTCGACCGGGATCCGGGCGCTCCCCGGGGCGGTGCGGAAGAGGCGTGGGGCGCGTCGGAGCGACCCGGGGTCGGCCAGTTCCGGCATCCGCACCTCCTGCTGCCGGCGGCGTTCCGGACGCTGGTGAACGAACTGCCGGAGGTGGTGTCCGAGCTGACGGCGCTGGGCGGCGTGCCGTGCAATCTGCTCAGTGGCGCGTGGGGTCTGGACGCCATCGGCGGGCGGCGTCCGGGCGACGAGCGGTTCGCCATGATGGCCGCCCGGCGCCCGGTCGTCGAAGCCGCGCTCTCCACCGAGGCCGCCCGCACCCCGGGGCTCACCGCCCGCCGTGACACGGCCGTCTCCGCACTCCTCACCGGCCACGAGCGGGTGCCCGGGCGGCCGCATGTCGCCGGGGTGCTCACCCGGGGAGGCGTGGCCGTGCACGCCGACCTGGTCGTCGACGCGGGGGGCCGCAACTCGCCGCTGGGCGGGATGCTCCGGGACCTCGGCGCGCCCGGACCGGTGGAGGAGCGGGCCGAGACCGGATTCCTCGCCTACACCCGGTACTTCCGCTCCACCGACGGCAAGCTGCCCCAGATGCCGGTCTGGCGGGTGGGCCACTACGACAGCCTGACGACCGTCGCCATCGAGGGCGACGCAGGGACGTGGGCGCTGTCCGTGGGGGTGTCCCGCCGTGACCGCGCGCTGCGGGGGCTGCGTGAACCCGGCGCCTGGCACCGGGCGGTGGCGCTGTTCCCCGACGTCGCGCATCTGGCCGAGGACGGCGAGCCGATCAGCGAGATCATGGCCATGTCCGGCATGGAGAGCAGGCACCGGCGGTTCGTGATCGGCGGCCGGCCGGCGGCGACCGGCGTGCTGAGCATCGGCGACGCCTGGGCGACCACCAATCCGCTCTTCGGCCTGGGCATGTCCATGGGCGCCCTGCACGCCACCGCCCTGCGTGACCTCCTGCGCACGGCGGACCCCGACGAGCCGGAGAAACTCGCCCTGCGGTTCGACGAGTTCACCCGGACCTCCCTGGCCCCCATCCAGCAGGGCCTGGCCGACTGGGACCGGCACCGGCTCGCCGAGATCGACGCCGCCACACGCGACGTCCCGGTCCCGTACGAGACCGACGACCGCGACTGGCATTTCAGGAGGGCGCTGGACACCGCCAAGCTGCGGGACCCCGAACTGCTGCGGGCCTTCGCGGACATCGGATCGCTGCTGGCGACCGCCGAGGAGACCTTCACCGATCCCGGCCTGGCGGAAAAGGTCGCCGAACTCGGCCGTAGGGCGCCGCGCTACTCCGATCCGGGCCCCTCACGCGCGGAGCTCCTCACCGCGGTCGCCGGCGCGGCCACATGAGTCCCTGAGGGCCGGGCGGCGCGACGGCTGCCGGTGTCCGGACCACTGGTTATCGACCGCACGTTGTCCAGGTGCGCGCTCAGGAACGCGGACGCCTCCTTCAGATCCCCGCGCTCCACCAGGTCCAGGAGCCTGAGGTGCTCCCGGGCCTGGTTGGCGAGCCTGGAGCGGTCGATCTGGTGGCGGTACTCGATCAGGCGGCGCAGCCGGTTCTGCCTGCGTACGGCCTCGAACAGGAACTGGTTGCCGGAGCAGCCCACCAGCATCTCGTGGAACGAGGCGTTGACCTGAAACAGCTCGGCCCGCGGCAGCAGCAGGATGTCCCCGTGCAGGAGGGCCTCCTGCTGCTGCCGGTGCCGGGCGAACGCCTCGGCGTCCACGGTGAAGCCCGGTTCCAGCAGCGCGGCCGGCTCGAACGGCCGACGCGACAGTGCGGGAGGCAGTGAGGCAGCGGCAGCTCCAACTCCAAGCGACCATCGGCCGGTTGACGGGTGCGGACGCGATGCAGGTGCGCACGTTCTTCGCCACGGGGCTCATCTTCACGGTCTCCACGCTGCTGGAACTGCCCGAACGACGGGCCGACGCGGCCTGGGGCGCATGGATCCTCCAGCTCGCCGCCCCACCTGACGACAGCACCTGAACGCGGTTTCAGTGTGCCGACCCCGGAAGCCGAAGCTGAGCAAACACCTGGGGACAGCTGACCGGACATGCGAATCGTTGTACGCTCCGGAGACCGCCCTTGACCTGCAACGAGCAGGCAGGGAGCAGACCGAACGGGAGTTTCTCCGTGTTTCGAACCATGTTCAAGTCCAAGATCCACCGTGCCACGGTGACCCAGGCCGACCTGCACTACGTCGGGTCCGTGACCATCGACGCCGACCTCCTCGACGCAGCCGACCTGCTGCCCGGCGAGCTGGTCCACATCGTCGACATCACCAACGGCGCCCGGCTGGAGACGTACGTCATCGAGGGTGAGCGCGGCTCCGGTGTCATCGGCATCAACGGTGCGGCGGCCCACCTGGTGCACCCCGGCGACCTGGTGATCATCATCAGTTACGCTCAGGTCTCCGATGCCGAGGCCCGTGCGCTGCGGCCGCGGGTCGTGCACGTGGACGCCGACAACCGGATCGTGGCACTCGGGGCGGACCCCTCGGAGCCGGTGCCCGGCTCGGACGCGCGGCGCAGCCCGCAGGCGGTGGCGGCCGCGACCGTCTGACTCTCGCCGTCTGCCCCTCACCCCCGAACTCACGGAGAGCTCATGAGCGAGATCACGATCCGCGACGACCGGGACCGAGGACGCCTGGAGGCGTACGCCGACGCCGGCTCCGAGGATCCCGGCTCCGCGGATCCCGGCTCCGCGGATCCCGGCTCCCCGGATTCCGGCCCTCCGGGCCCCGGCTCCCCGGGCGCGGGCGGCGAAGTGGTCGGCCACATCGCGTACTTCGTGCTCGACGCCCCGGAACGGGCACTCGTTCCGGTCCACACGATCGTGGAGCCCGCCCACGAGGGCCGGGGCATCGCCGGCGCCCTCGCCCGCGAGCTGTACGTCATCGCCGCCCGCGAGGACGTGCCGGTCGCCCCGCTCTGCCCGTACGTCGAGAAGTGGGCCGAACGCCACCCGGACGAGGCTCCGGCGGCCGACCCGGGGCTGATCGACGCGGCGAAGCAGTGGCTGCGCGCGCATCCGGATCGATTCTGAGGATAGGTACTGATGGAACTTCTGAGGGGATCTCAGCCGAAGGGGCCGCTCGCCCTGCTGCACACCTCGCCGCTCCACATCCCCGTCTTCGAAGCCCTGCGTGACGCCGCCCACCCGGAGCTGGAGCTGCGGCACATCGTGGTCGAGGAGCTCCTGGAGCGGGCGCGGGACGAGGGGCCGGATGCCGTGGCCCACGAGGTGCGCGCGGTGCTGGACAAGGCCATCGCGGACGGGGCGGGGGCCGTGCTCTGCACCTGCTCCACGATCGGCGGGGTGGCGGAGGCCGCCGACGTCGGGGCGCCGGTGCTGCGGGTGGACCGCCCGATGGCCGCCGCCGCGGTGGCCGCCGGCCCGCGCGTCGTCGTGATCGGCACCGTGGAGAGCACACTGGCGCCGACGCTCGCCCTGGTCGAGGAGGAGGCCGCCCGCGCCGGGACCCCCGTCGACGCACGCACCCTGCTGGTGGCCGACGCCTGGGACCACTTCCGGGCAGGCGACACCGACGCCTACGTACGCGCGGTCGCTGCCGCCGCCGACACGGTCACCGACGCCGACGCGATCATCCTGGCCCAGGTCTCCATGACCTCGGCCCAGCACCTCACCACGACCGCCGTACCGGTCCTGTCGAGCCCTCGTCAGGGCCTGGCCGCCGGGGCGGCCGCCGTGCTGGGGACGGCGCGCACGGCGTAGGCCCACCTGGTCCCGCCTCGGTCCCGCGACGGGGTGAGTGTGCGCGCCGCCCACGGGTACGCGTGGGAGGAGTCCAGGGCCGACGTTTCGCATGGCTGGAGGACACCATGACGCACCCGAACCCCGATCCCACGCGACCGGGGCCCCCGCCAGGTCCGGGCCCCGAGCCGCCAGGCCCGGGCCCCGACCGCCCGGAGCCCCTCCCCGACCCGGTACCGAACCCGAAGCCTCATCCGGTACCGGACCCGAGCCCCTCCCCGGTCCCCGAGCCTCCGGGCCCCGAACCGCTCCCGAAGCCGGGCCCGCTGCAGCCCTGAGGGGTGAACACAACAGTGACCCGCTCCCCATGAGGGGTGCGGGTCACCGCGAAGCGATCAGGGCGAAGCGATCAGCCCGCAACCTCGGACCGGTCCCCGCCCCACAGCGTGTGGAACGACCCCTCCCGGTCCGTCCTCCGGTACGTGTGCGCCCCGAAGAAGTCCCGCTGCCCCTGCGTGAGCGCCGCGGGCAGCCGCTCGGCGCGCAGGGCGTCGTAGTAGGCGAGGGCCGCGGCGAAACCGGGCGTGGGAACGCCCTGGTGGACGGCCGCGGCGAGGACCGCGCGCCAGTCGTCCTGGGCCGCGCCGATCTCCTGGGCGAAGGTGTCGTCGGAGAGCAGGCTCGGCAGGTCGGGCCGGGTGTCGTACGCGGCGCGGATGCGGTCGAGGAACGCCGCGCGGATGATGCACCCGCCGCGCCAGAGCGAGGAGACCGCCCCCAGGTCGATGTTCCAGTCGTACTCGGCGCTGCCCGCGGCGATCTCGTGGAAGCCCTGCGTGTACGACACGATCTTCGAGGCGTACAGCGCCTGTTCCACCTGGTCGGCGAAGGCCGCCGCCTCGGACTCGCCGAGCGGCGTGGCCTTCGGCCCGGCGAGCGAGCGCGAAGCGTCACGCAGTTCCTTGTGGCCCGACAGCGACCGCGCGAACACCGCCTCCGCGATGCCCGACACCGGCACACCCAGGTCGAGCGCGATCTGCACGGTCCAGCGGCCCGTGCCCTTCTGCTCGGCCTGGTCCTGGACCACGTCCACGAAAGGCTTTCCGGTGGCCGCGTCCACGTGGGAGAGGACCTCGGCGGTGATCTCGATCAGGTAGGAGTCGAGCCGTCCGGTGTTCCAGGTGCGGAAGATGTCCGCGATCTGCGCGGGGGAGTAGCCCGCCACATCGCGCAGCAGTTGGTAGGCCTCGCCGATCAGCTGCATGTCCGCGTACTCGATGCCGTTGTGCACCATCTTCACGAAATGACCGGCCCCGTCCGGGCCGACGTGTGAGACGCAGGGTGCCTCGTCCGCCGCCTTCGCGGAGATCTTCTCCAGCATCGGACCGAGCGATGCGTACGACTCGGGCGAGCCGCCCGGCATGATGCTCGGTCCGTGCAGTGCGCCCTCCTCGCCGCCGGAGATGCCCGCGCCGACGAAGTGGATGCCCTGGTCGCGCAGTTCGCGTTCCCGGCGCCGGGTGTCCGCGAAGTGGGCGTTGCCCCCGTCGATGATCATGTCGCCGGACTCCAGGAGCGGGGCGAACTCCTGGATCACCGCGTCGGTCGGCTCACCGGCCTTCACCATGATCACCAGGCGGCGTGGACGCTCCAGGGCGGCCACGAACTCCTTGGCGGTCTCGGTCGCGATGAAGTCGCCCTCGCTCCCGAACTCCTCGACCAGTGCGTGCGTTCGCGACGCCGTGCGGTTGTGCAGAGCGACGGCGTATCCGTTGCGCGCGAAGTTGCGGGCGAGGTTGCGCCCCATGACCGCGAGACCTGTGACGCCGATCTGCGCTGAAGTGCTCATTCGGTTGGCTCCTATAGGTCCTGAAAATACGGTGGTGCCCGTCAGTATTGCCCCACTGACCATCCTGACTTGCCGAGGGTGTGTACGCACGGCGAGCCGTTCTGCCTCAGCCGACGGGGGACCAGACACAGGAACAGGGGTGCATTCCTGGTCACTTGACGGGACAGAGCGGCTGATTGCCGTCTTGTGGTGGCCTGTTCGCTGCGTTTACTTTTGCCGCTGCTGACGCATGTCGAGGGGGATTCTCCATGGCCGTACGAGGCCGGCACCGCCGGTATCAGCCGAGCAGGATCAACCGCGCCTCACTCACGGTCACGGCGGGCGGCGCCGGCATGGCGATGCCCCTCGTGGTCACCGGTGTCTCCCACGCGGCCGACGTGGACACCTGGAACAAGGTCGCCGCCTGCGAGTCCAGCAACAACTGGAGCATCAACACCGGCAACGGCTACTACGGCGGGCTGCAGTTCAGCCAGTCCACCTGGGCGGCGTTCGGCGGCACGGTCTACGCGTCTCGTGCCGACCTCGCCACCAAGGACCAGCAGATCGCCGTCGCGGAGAAGGTCCTCAAGGGCCAGGGCCCCGGTGCCTGGCCGACGTGCTCCGTGCGCGCGGGCCTGACCCGGGGCGGCGACACCCCCGACATCAATCCGTCGGGCACCTCGACCCAGACCACCAGACGGACCGTCCGCGACGTCCAGCCGCAGACCACACCCCAGGCCCAGGCGGGCACCGCCGAGATGTACAGGGTCGTCCGCGGCGACACGCTCTCCGGCATCGCCGACTCCCGCCATGTACAGGGTGGCTGGCGGCAGTTGTACGACACCAACCGCGAGACCATCGGCACCGACCCGGACCTGATCGTCCCCGGCCAGCGCCTGAACCTCCGCACGAAGGCCACACCGGACGACAAGACCGCTTCCGAAACGACCTCCACCGAGAAGAAGACCGAGGAGAAGGTCGAGAGGAAGACGGAGGAGAAGGTCGAGGAAAAGGCCGAGGAGAAGGTCGAGAAGAAGCCCCGCTCGTCGGCGCAGACCTTCACCGCCCCGGTCAGCGCCGGTACCGGGACGCCCTACCATGCCGCGGGTTCCTCCTGGTCGAAGGGCTACCACACGGGCGTCGACTTCCCGGTCCCCACCGGCACGGCGGTCAAGTCGGTCGCCGCGGGCCAGGTCGAGACCGCGGGCTGGGGCGGTTCCTTCGGCTACCAGGTGGTGATCCGGCATGCCGACGGCCGCTACACGCAGTACGCCCATCTGTCGGCGATCTCGGTGAAGGCAGGGCAGCACGTGGTGAGCGGCCAGCGCATCGGCCGCTCCGGCTCCACGGGCAACAGCACGGGCCCGCATCTGCACTTCGAAGTGCGGACGGGGCCCGGTTTCGGCAGCGACATCGACCCCGTCGCCTATCTGCGCGCGGGCGGCGTCAGAATGTGACGCGCGTCGAAGGGGAGACGCGCGAGGTCAGGATTTGACGCGGGAGCCGACCACGAGCGGCGCCGGGAGCATCGGCAGGAAGGGACCGCCGTAGTACGGACGGTGCAGAGGTGATTCGACCCCGCCGTCCTGTGCGTCGCCGCTCCCCGGCAGCCCGCCCGGCCCGGTGCGAGCCAGTCGGGCGTGGGCCCGTACGGACACCGGCGTCGGCACCAGCACCGGGGCGGGCGTCGCGGGCGCCTCTTCCCGCACCGCCGCCGGGACCTCCTCCCGCACCGCCGCTGCGGTGATCAGCGAATCCACCACGGCGGTCTGCGCGGGCAGCAGCACCGGCTCCTCGGTCACCAGGTCCAATAGGTCCGGGTGGTCCGGGTGCATGACCAGGACGGGCTCGGCAGAGACCGGCTCGGCAGAGACCGGCTCCGTACGCTCCGTGCTGCTGATCCGCTCCGTCGTCAGCAGGATCAGGCCACCGGCGGCCACGACCCCGCAGGCCAGCGCGAGGGCGGTGCCCGTCGTGCCGTAGCGGAAGCTCTCGCCGAACATCGTGATGCCCACCGCGGCCGCCACCACGGGGTTCACGACCGTCAGCGTGGCCAGTGGCGCCGCGAGACCGGCGCCCCGGTAGGAGGCCTGCGACAGCATCATCCCGGCCGTCGCCAGCACACCGATCGCCGCCAGGCTGGGCAGCTGACCGGGGGAGACGCCGCCCGTCCAGTCCACCGCGACCGTCTTCGTGAACACCGACGACATACCGAACGCGACACCGGCCGCGACCGCCAGCAGCACACTGCGCACCGCCGGGTGCCGGTGTGCCGCGCGGGCCGCGGTCATCAGCGCCACCACCGCGCCGCCCGTGACCAGGGCCGCCACCATGCGCTGGGTGTTGTCCAGGGACTGCGAGTCGGACGTGCCGACCAGGGAGAGCAGTCCGGCCAGACCGATCGTCGCCATCAGCGCGCCTCGCCAGGCGGTCGCACCGGCCTTGCGGCCGACGAAGAGCGCCGCCATGGGGAGAGCGAACACGATGGTCAGCGCGCCCAGCGGCTGCACCACACTCAGAGGCCCGTAGGCCAGCGCCACGACGTGCAGCAGTCCGCCGAGGCCGTTGAGCCCCACCGCCGCCCACCAGGCGGGCTGGCGCATGGGAGCGTACGGCTGGTCCGGCGTCGTCGCCGCGACCCGCTCCTGCACGATCGCGCCGCCGGCATAGGCAACAGCGGACACGAGCGAGAGCAGCACAGACAGTGCGAGGGCGCTCATGAGTCCCTCCTCTGTATGTGGCGGGCGCGCTCCGGTCGGCAGGGCGCCCGGCGCGGCGATCGGTCGGTTTTCATGGTTATTACGATGCCTGTCGAGAACGTTCGTGTCGTCGTACCTGAGCAGGCATTGGGTCCTACTGCCGATGGAGTACGACTCGCGTCCGCTCATCCCCAAGTCGGGTGACACGGTCTACAACCCTCAGGATCGGTCCCCTATGCCCAGTTGGTCTACTTGGTTTCGTGGACCCCGGTACCGGCTCTGATCTCGACCCCGACCTCACCCGCCTCGCCGCGCTCGGCGGCTTCTTCGCGCTGCGTACCGGCCGGCCGCCGCTTCCGCCGCTGCCGACGCTGAAAGAGGCGTACGCGGCACGCAGCGTCGCCGATGAGCCCGATCCGCTCGCTTTCCGTGTCCACAAGGTCGTACGGCTGCTCCGTGCCCCCGAGATGCGGATCGGGGTCTCCGTGGCGCAGCAGGGGCTCGCAGCCCGCTTGTGGTCGGTGACGCTGGGTGCTGCCGTGCTGTACGGGCAGGTGCCGGACCTCGATCCGCGGCTGCTGCGCTGGGACG
This sequence comes from Streptomyces montanus, assembly GCF_005786655.1. NCBI lineage: Bacteria > Bacillati > Actinomycetota > Actinomycetes > Kitasatosporales > Streptomycetaceae > Streptomyces > Streptomyces montanus. Next base: position 116,381 of record NZ_VBZC01000028.1, on the reverse strand, counting down.
CGGACGGCAGCGCGCCGAACGACCTGTGGCTGACCGAGGTGCGCTCCCTGCCCGGTGACGCGACGACGATCCGGCAGGTCGTACAGCACGGTCACCTCGAGGCACTGTCGGCTGCCCTGCGCGCCCGCCACCCCGTCTCCGCAGGACTGTTGTGGGGCAACGCGGGCTCCGCGCTCGCGGGCGCCGCGCGTGAACTCGACCGCTGGGGCCGGGCCAACGGCCGTGAGGACGTGGGTGAGCGGGCCCGCGAGCTGGCCGCCGAGCTCCTCGACCACCCCGACCTGCGCGGCACCGGCACGCTCGAGGGTACGGCGTTCCGGCGACGCAGCTGCTGCCTCTACTACCGGATCCCAGGTGGGGGAGTGTGCGGCGACTGTTGTTTCACGCGTCCGCCGAGCCGATCATGATCGGCTACCCCTGCGGTCTTCCCCAGGAGGCCGCTTCTGGGTGACCATGAGAGAACCAACCGCTGAGACAGGGGGTTCCGGGTGCGAGTGGGACTGTTGACCCGGGAGTACCCGCCGGACGTGTACGGCGGAGCCGGCGTCCATGTCGAGTTCCTGGCCCGGGAGTTGAGGCCCCTCACCGATCTGGACGTGCACTGCTGGGGCGAGGGCGCCGCGGACGGTGTCGTCCGTCATCGGCCCTGGTCCTCGCTCGACGGCGCCAACGACGCGCTGCGCACGTTCTCCGTGGACCTCTCCATCGCCGCCGCCCTAGAAGGCCGCGAACTGGTCCACTCGCACACCTGGTACGCCAACCTCGCCGGCCATCTCGCGAAACTGCAGCACGGCATTCCACACGTCATGACCGCGCATTCCCTGGAGCCCCTGCGCCCCTGGAAGGCCGAGCAACTCGGTGGCGGGTACGCCTTGTCGAGCTGGGCGGAGCGCACCGCCGTCGAGGCCGCGGACGCCGTGATCGCCGTCTCCGGAGCCATGCGCGAGGACATCCTCGGCTGCTATCCGGCCCTGGACCCGGCGAAGGTGCGCGTCGTGCACAACGGTATCGACACCTCCCTGTACCAGCCGGACCACGGCACGGACGTCCTCGAGCGCGTGGGCCTGGACCTGGACCGCCCCTACGTCCTGTTCGTCGGCCGCATCACCCGCCAGAAGGGCGTGCCCCAACTGCTGCGCGCGGTACGTGACATCGACCCGGCCGCCCAGGTCGTCCTGTGCGCGGGAGCCCCGGACACGCCGGAGATCGACCAGGAGTTCCGCGCACTCTTCCAGGAACTGAGCCGCGTCCGCGCGGGCGTGTACTGGATCCCGCAGATGCTGCCGCGGCCCGACGTGATCCAACTCCTCACACACGCCGCCGTGTTCGTGTGCCCGTCGGTGTACGAGCCGCTGGGCATCGTCAACCTGGAGGCGATGGCGTGCGGTACGCCCGTCGTGGCCTCGCGCGTCGGCGGGATACCCGAGGTCGTCGAGGACGGCGAAACCGGGCTTCTCGTACCGGTGGAGGAGAAGGCCGAGGACAACGTGGCGCGGCTCGCGCGCGCCCTCGACTTACTGCTCGCCGACCCAGCGGCCGCCCGACGCATGGGCGAGGCCGGAAGGGAGCGGGCGGTACGGGAGTTCGGCTGGGACGCGGTGGCCCGGCGAACGGTCCAGCTGTACGAGGAAATCCTCAAACCGGGGTGACCCTCGGACAGGCTGACAGATGAAGTTCAGGAAAGTAGCTCAACCGGGCGTAAAGGGGCGGCAGCATGCGACGCGGTGGACCTTCGGTGCTGGGAATCGTACTGGCGGGCGGAGAGGGCAAGCGACTGATGCCCCTGACCGCCGATCGCGCGAAACCCGCGGTCACCTTCGGCGGAACGTATCGCCTCGTCGATTTCGTGCTCTCCAACCTTGTCAACGCGGACATTCTGCGCATCTGCGTGCTGACGCAGTACAAGTCGCACTCGCTCGACCGGCACATCACCACGACCTGGCGGATGTCCAGTCTGCTCGGCAACTACGTGACGCCGGTCCCGGCCCAGCAGCGGCTCGGCCCGCGCTGGTACCTCGGCAGCGCCGACGCGATCCTGCAGTCCCTGAACCTGGTGAACGACGAGCAGCCCGACTATGTCGCGGTGTTCGGTGCCGACCACGTCTACCGCATGGACCCGCGGCAGATGCTCCAGCAGCACATCGAGAGCGGAGCCGGCGTCACCGTCGCGGGGATCCGGGTGCCGCGGGGCGAGTCGTCGTCCTTCGGTGTCATCGCTCCCGGGTCCGACGGCCAGACCGTCCAGAGCTTCATGGAGAAGCCCGCCGACCCGCCGGGACTCCCGGACGACGCCGACTCCGTCTTCGCCTCCATGGGCAACTACATCTTCTCCACCAAGGCGCTGGTGGAGGCGCTGCACCGGGACGCCGACGACGGGGACTCCGTGCACGACATGGGCGGTTCCATCCTGCCCGCGCTCACTGAGCTCGGCGAGGCACAGTTGTACGACTTCAGCGCCAACCACGTACCCGGGGAGACCAGCCGGGACCGGGGGTACTGGCGGGATGTCGGCACCCTCGACGCGTATTACGACGCCCACATGGACCTGATCGCCGAGCGGCCCGCGTTCAACCTCTACAACCGCAGCTGGCCCATCTACACCCACTCCGGCCAGTTGTCGCCCGCCCGTTTCAACGCGGGCGGCATAGCCAGCGAGTCGATCATCAGCGCCGGCTGCCTCATCCGCGGCCAGGTCACGCGCTCGGTGCTCTCGCCGGGTGTCGTCGTCGACCCGGGCGCCGTCGTCCAGGGCTCGGTCCTGCATGACAACGTCCACATCGGGCGGGGTGCGGTCGTGCGCGGCGCGGTCCTCGACAAGAACCTGGAGGTGCCGCCGGGAGCGACGATCGGCGTCAACCCGGACCGGGACCACGAGCTCTACACGGTCTCGAAGGGTGGCGTGATCGCGCTGGGGAAGGGTCAGCAGGTGCCCTAGGGACCCTCCGGCGGACCGGGGTCGGAAAGACCCTGGCGACCCTCTGACGGGCCAGGGTCGGAAAGGCCCTGGCTCCGTCGGCCGCGCCCGGCCGCGGCCCGGCTGCACTCGGATGGCTCAAGGCGGATGGGCCGAATGGGCTCATCCGGGGGCGGATGTCGCTCCGACTGCTGTGAAATGACCTCATAGGTCACATGAGTCCCGCCCCTCTCATGGGACGAGACTTAATCTGATGTTTACTGTGCGTAACGTGATCGTACTTGACCGTAATCACTAATCGGCGGTTGACTGCTTGCTCACCCGTCGTCGACGCGAGAGCAAGCCATTGACTTCTGACCTGCTTGCACCACTCGACCTGGCGTTCTGGAACATCGAGTCCGCCCAGCACCCGATGCACCTCGGTGCCCTGGGCGTGTTCGCGTCCCATTCGCCGGCCGCGGGCGCCCATGCAGCCGACCTGCTGGCGGCCCGCGCCGCGGGCGTACCAGGGCTGCGCATGCGGATTCGTGACGTATGGCGGCCGCTGGCCTTCGGGCAGCCGCTCGCCTTCGGCGGCGCGGCCCGTGAGTCCGCCCCCGACTTCGACCCGCTCGACCACGTCAGGCTGCACGCGCCGACCGCGGACTTCCATGCGGCCGCGGGCGCGCTCATGCAGCGCTCTCTGGAGCGCGGCAGGCCGCCGTGGGAGGCGCATGTGCTGCCCGGCGTGGACGGCACCTCGTTCGCCGTGCTCTTCAAGTTCCACCACGCCCTGGCCGACGGACTGCGGGCGCTGACGCTCGCCGCGGCGGTCATGGACCCCATGGACATGCCCGAGCCCCGCCCGCGCCCCCAGGAGCCGCCGAGGGGCCTCTTCCCCGACGTGCGCAAACTGCCGGGCCTCGTCCGCGACGCTTTCTCCGACGTGAACCGTGCCCTCGACATCGGCGCCTCCGTCGCCCGCGCCACCTGGGGCGTGCGCTCCTCGTCCGCCCTGGTGGCCGTGCCGACCGGCACTCGCCGCATCGCGGGCGTGGCCATCGAACTCGACGAGGTGCACAAGATCCGCAAGAGCGTGGGCGGCACCGTGAACGACGTCCTGATCGCGGTCGTCGCGGGTGCCCTGCGCCGCTGGCTGGACGAGCGCGGTGACGGCAGCGAAGGCGTCGCACCCCGTGCTCTGATCCCCGTCTCCAAACGCCGCCCGCGCACCGCGCACCCACAGGGCAACCGGCTCTCCGGCTACTTGATACGGCTCCCCGTCGACGACGCGGACCCGCTCAGCCGGCTCGAAACGGTGCGTGCGGCCATGAACCGCAACAAGGACGCGGGCCCCAACCGTGGCGCGGGCGCCGTCGCCCTGCTCGCCGACCATGTGCCGCCGCTGGGGCACCGGCTCGGCGGTCCCGTCGTCGGCGCGGCGGCCCGGCTGCTCTTCGACATCCTGGTCACCAGCGTGCCGCTGCCCAGCCTCGGCCTGAAGCTCGGCGGCTGCCCGCTCACCGAGGTCTATCCGCTCGCCCCGCTCGCCGCCGGCCAGTCCCTGGCGGTCGCCGTCTCGACCTACCGCGGACGCGTCCACTACGGGCTCGTCGCCGACGCGGAGGCCGTGCCGGACCTGGACCGGCTGGCCAAGGCGGTGTCCGTCGAGGTGGAGGAACTGGCCCTCGCCTGCGCTCCTTGATCACCGCGGGTTTGGTGCCTTCGCCCCGCGCTCCGTAAAATTCCGCCTTCGAAAGCGAGCGCGGTTCGAGCGCGGCGCGGAACCCGAGGAACGGCAACGGCGATGACGGTGACAGAGGACAGCCCGGCGACCCCCGCCATGGACACGGCAGAGGTGGCAGAGGCCTCGTACGGTCCCGGTATCGACCCGGAGCGGCTGGCCGTCTGCCTCAGCGTGCTCGAGGAACTCGACAAGCTGGACGTCGACCACCCCGACGCCATCGCCGTGCGCCGCGCCACGGCGGGGATCTACCGCACCGTGAAGCAGCGCCGCCGTCAGGAGCGCCGGGCCGCCAAGACCGCCCACGACAAGGCGGTCACGGAGGCCACCGCGACGGGCTCCGCCCAGCGCATCGACGACGAGACGGAGGGCATCCTGCCCTCGTCCGTGACGGACGCCGGAGAGATCGCGGGGATACTCCAGCGCCCGCGCTCCTGCTACATCTGCAAGACGCGGTACGTCGAGGTCGACTACTTCTACCACCAGCTCTGCCAGAAGTGCGCCGCCGAGAACCGCGCCCGCCGCGACGCCCGCGCCGACCTCACCGGCAAGCGCGCGCTGCTCACCGGCGGCCGCGCCAAGATCGGCATGTACATCGCGCTGCGGCTGCTGCGCGACGGCGCGCACACCACGATCACCACGCGCTTCCCGAACGACGCGATCCGTCGCTTCAAGGCCATGCCCGACAGCGCGGACTGGATCCACCGGCTGAAGATCGTCGGCATCGATCTGCGCGACCCCGCCCAGGTCGTCGCGCTCGCCGACTCGGTCGCCGCCGCGGGCCCGCTCGACATCCTGATCAACAACGCGGCCCAGACCGTACGCCGCTCACCGGAGGCCTACAGCGAGCTGCTCGCCGCCGAGTCGGGGCCGCTGCCCGCCGGTGAGCTGCCGCCGGCCGAAGTGATCGGCACCTTCGGGTCCGGCGCCGTGGCCGCGCTGCCGGTGGCCGGGGGCGGCGCGCTGACCGCTCAGGACGTCACCGACCTCGCCCTGGTCTCCGGTTCGGCCTCGCTGGAGCGCATCGCCGCGGGTACGGCCATCGACGCCGGCGGTCTCGTGCCCGACCTGCACGACACCAACAGCTGGATCCAGTCCGTCGACGAGGTCACTCCGGTCGAGCTGCTCGAGGTCCAGCTCTGCAACTCCACCGCGCCGTTCATCCTCATCAGCCGGCTGCGCGCCGCCATGTCCGCGGCAGGCGCCGGGGCCGGTACCGGGGCCGGGGCCCGGCGGACGTACATCGTCAACGTGTCCGCGATGGAGGGTGTCTTCAGCCGCGGCTACAAGGGCGCGGGGCACCCGCACACCAACATGGCCAAGGCCGCGCTCAACATGCTGACGCGCACCAGCGCCCAGGAGATGTTCGAGAAGGACCGCATCCTGATGACCGCCGTCGACACCGGCTGGATCACCGACGAGCGCCCGCACCCGGACAAGGTGCGCCTCGCCGACGCGGGCTTCCACGCCCCGCTCGATCTGATCGACGGCGCGGCCCGGGTGTACGACCCGATCGTGCGGGGCGAGCAGGGCGAGGACCTGTACGGGGTGTTCCTGAAGGACTACGCGCCCGGCAAGTGGTGACCTCGTAGGCGGTCGTGGACCGCGTACGCGGCGGAGCTGTACGCGGCCCGTACCCGAGTACCCCCGTCGACCAGCAGGTCCGTCCCGGTCACCCATTCGGCCGCGTCGGAGGCCAGCCACACCACGGCCCGGGCGATGTCCTCCGGCTCGCCGATGCGGCCGAGGGGCAGCCCGGAGGCCACCTCGTCCTCGGCCCGCTCCCATACGAAGCGGGCCATCTCCGTGCGTACGAGGCCGGGGGAGACGGAATTGACCCGCACCGTCGGCGCCAGCTCGCCCGCCAGCTGTTGCGTCAGATGGATCAGCGCCGCCTTGCTCGTGCCGTAAGCGCCCACGTTGGGCCCGACGTGGGCGGCCCCCTCGGTGCAGACGTTCACCACCGCGCCGCCGTGCTCGCCCATCCACGCCCGCCAGGCACACTGCACCAGCCGGAGCGGTGCCTCGACGTTGACGGTGAACGCCTCGCGCCAGCGGTCCGGGTCGGCGTCCATCAGCGGGCCGTACGGCTCGTTCGTCGCGGCGTTGTTCACCACGATGTCGATCCGCCCGAACGAGCGCAGCGTCAGCTCCGTCAGCTCCCACAGATGCGCCGGGTCGGCGACCGAGCCCGAGAGCCCGACGCCTCCGAGTTCCTCGGCGACCCGGCTCACCCTGCCGGGATCACGGGCGGTCACGCACACCCGCGCGCCCGCCTGGACGAGTGCCTCTGCGACCGCCCGCCCGATCCCGCGCGAAGCTCCCGTGACGATCGCGGCCTTGCCCGCAAGCCCGTACGGCGAAGTCATCCGCGTACCGTCTCATGGCGGGCCGTCAGCCACCAGGCATCGGGCGACGGCCGCCTCGACGACTCTCCGGTTCAGTGGCCCCGGTCGATCCACTCCTGCAGGTGGGGGGCTTCGGCGCCGATCGTCGTGGAGTCGCCGTGTCCGGTGCGGACCTCCGTCCCGGGCGGCAGGTCGAGCAGCCGCTCCCGGATCGACGCGATGATCGTCGGGAAGTGGGAGAAGGAACGTCCTGTCGCGCCCGGTCCGCCCTGGAACAAGGTGTCTCCGGTGAAGACGGTGTCCAGCTGCGGGGCGTGCAGGCAGACCGCGCCCGGGGCGTGGCCCGGGGTGTGCAGGACGGTGAGATCGGTGCCGGCCACGGACAGACGTTGTCCGTCGGCCAGTTCACCGTCCGGCAGGCGGCCGGGATGCGTCTGCTTCCACAGCGGGAGGTCGTCGGGGTGGAGGAGGATCGGCGCGCCGGTGCGTGCGGCGAGGGCCGGGGCCGCGTCGATGTGGTCGTTGTGGGCGTGGGTACAGACGATCGCCGTGAGCCGGCGGTCGCCGAGTGCCTCGGCGATGGCGTCGGCGTCATGGGCCGCGTCGATCACCAGGGCTTCGGATTCGTCCCCCACGATCCAGACATTGTTGTCGACGTCCCATGTGCCGCCGTCCAGGCTGAACGTGCCGGAGGTGACCAGGTGCTCGATACGGGCGGCCATCACAGCACCACCACCGAACGCAGCACATCGCCCTCGTGCATCCGGTCGAAGGCCTGCTCCACCGCGTCCAGTTCGATCGTCTCGGTGACGAACGCCGCCAGGTCGAGCCGCCCCTGCTGGTGCAGATCGATCAGCATCGGGAAGTCACGCGAGGGCAGACAGTCCCCGTACCAGGAGGACTTGAGCGCGCCACCGCGGCCGAAGACGTCGAGCAGCGGCAGTTCCAGCTTCATCTCCGGGGTCGGCACACCGACCAGGACGACGGTGCCCGCCAGGTCGCGGGCGTAGAACGCCTGCTTGTACGTCTCGGGGCGGCCCACCGCCTCGATGACCACGTCGGCCCCGAACCCGCCGGTCAGCTCGCGGACGGCCTCGACCGGGTCGGTCTCCTTCGAGTTCACCGTGTGCGTGGCGCCCATGGTGCGTGCGGTGGCCAGCTTCCGCTCGTCGATGTCGACGGCGATGATCCGCGCCGCGCCGGCCAGCCGGGCCCCGGCGATCGCCGCGTCGCCCACTCCGCCGCAGCCGATGACGGCCACCGAGTCGCCGCGACCCACCGAACCGGTGTTGATGGCCGCGCCGATGCCGGCCATCACCCCGCAGCCGAGCAGCCCGGCGACGGCCGGGGAGACGGACGGGTCGACCTTGGTGCACTGCCCGGCCGCGACCAGAGTCTTCTCGGCGAAGGCGCCGATCCCCAGGGCGGGGGAGAGCTCCGTGCCGTCCTCCAGGGTCATCTTCTGCTGCGCGTTGTGGGTGTCGAAGCAGTACCAGGGGCGGCCGCGCAGACAGGCCCGGCACTGGCCGCACACCGCACGCCAGTTGAGGATCACGAAGTCGCCGGGCGCCACGTCGGTAACGCCCTCGCCGACCGACTCCACGATCCCGGCGGCCTCGTGGCCGAGAAGGAACGGATAGTCGTCGCTGATGCCGCCCTGCTTGTAGTGCAGGTCCGTGTGGCAGACCCCGCAGGCCTGAACCTGCACCACGGCCTCGCCCGGACCCGGGTCCGGGACCAGGATCGTGCGGACCTGAACCGGTTCGTTCTTCCCTGGGGCGATGACACCGCGTACCTGCTGAGCGGCCATATCGGGCTCCTTCGCGTGACAAATGGGTGCGCTGATCATGTTGGCACAGGGCCGGAGGAGCGGATCCGTGCCTGTGGACAACCAAAGGGAAACCGGCGCCATCAACAGCCGGAATAGGTGAGAATGCCCAAGTATGTCGCTGTATGACTTGAGACAGTTACCTCTTGTTTTCGGCCCCATCGAGCGGTCGGCCGCTCATTTGGTTACTCTGTATCGGACGGACAGCCTATATGGGTCCCACCCACACCCACGGTCCGTCCCGGGACAAGCCGGACACCACGGCCTGCTCTCAGATGAGTTGTCGGCGCCACCGCGTCCGTACTGCTTCCAATCAGACCCATGCGGACGTCAGGTGACCGGCAGCAGACTGGCCCGCCCGTCCCGAGGGTGATCCGACACATAAGGAGTGCGCGGTGACACCGGAGAAGACGAACAGCGATGACCGCCCCAAGGAACGCAAGGACCGGGCCGGCCGCCGGGCCGACGAGACGCTCGGCAGCCTAGACGTGTGGGCCAGGTCCGCCCCGATCCGCCTGGCGGGTTACGAGGAAGACCTCGCGGAGCCCCACATCCTGCCCAGCGTGGACTGAGACGTTCACCGAGGGGCCATCGGGATCGCTGACGGCATGGGCGTGTCAGACTCACGTCCATGCTGATCAGAGAAGGCGCGGCCGACGACTGGCCGCGCATCTGGCCTTTCTGGCACCGCATCGTCGCCGCGGCCGAGACCTACGCCTGGGACCCGGACACCTCCGAAGAGGACGCCCGCGCCCTGTGGATGGCGCCGGGCAAGCGCGTGTACGTAGCCGAGGACGACACCGGAGCGGTCGTCGGCTCCGCCTACGTCACGCCCAACTACGGCGGCCCCGCCGCCCGTATCGCCAACGCCGGCTTCATGGTCGACCCGGACCACGCCGGGCGCGGCCTCGGCCGCCGCCTCGCCGAACACGTCCTGGCCGTCGCCAAGTCGGAGGGGTATCAGGGCATGGTGTTCAACGCCGTCGTGGAGACCAACCCGGCCGTCCGGCTCTGGACCTCGCTCGGCTTCAGCATCCTGGGCACCGTGCCGGACGCGTACGAACACCCACGACACGGCCGGGTCGGCCTGCACATCATGTACCGGGCGCTGTGATCCCGGAGCGGCTCGGCCAGGACCGGCTCGGGCCTCGGCATCGGACCACTCCCTACGCCAGGGGCGCGGTGCGCCGCCACGGGCGCAGCTGCTCCAACTGAGCCGCGAGCTCCAGAAGACCGGTCTCCGCGCCGGGCCGCCCCACCAGCTGTACGGCGCAGGGGGCACCCGACGGCAGTGCCCCGAACGGCACCGTCATCGCCGGCCAGCCGGTCAGGTTCCACGGTGGCGTCAGCGGCGAGTAGTTCGTGTTGGCCAGCAGATTGCGCAGCCAGCCGCGTTCGTGCCAGGCCGCGGCGGCGGGACCCCGCCGGGCGAGGGCCGGAGTGAGCAGCACCTCGTGCTCCGCGAAGAACGGTTCCATGCGTCTGCGCAACTGCTCCCTGCGTGCGCCTTCGCGTACCGACCCCACGAAGCGGCGTCCCACGGCCGCGTGGACGCGCGTCCTTCGCGTGAGCGCTCGCCGGTCGAGTCCCTCGGCGTCCACCGCCGTCCCCGCCGTCCAGTGCGCGAGCGCGGTCGTGCCCAGCCACAGCGGATACGGCGGGTCGGCACGCCGCACCCGATGGCCCGCCCCGGCCAGCAGTCGAGCCGCCTCCCGGGCCGCGGCCGCGTAGGGGCGGCCGATCGTGACACCGACCAGCGGGCTGCGCACGGAGACGGCCACCTCGCGGGTGACGGGCTCGGCCGCGTGGACGGCATCGGTGGCGGCCAGCACCGAGAACATCAGCCGGGCGTCCTCCACCGTCGTGGCGAGCGGGCCGTTCTCCGACATGCCGAACCAGTCGCCGTGGCCGATGTCCGCCGGAACGGTGCCATGGCCCGGCTTCAGGCCGACGAGACCGCAGTTGGCGGCGGGTATGCGCAGGGAACCCATGCCGTCGTTGCCCAGCGCGAGGGGCACCATTCCGGCGGCGACCGCGGCCGCGCTGCCGCCGGAGGAGCCGCCCGCCGTGCGCCTGGTGTCCCACGGGTTGCGGGCCGTGCCGTGTACGCCGTCCGTGGTGCCGAAGACACAGAGTTCCGGCACGTTCGTCACCCCCACGACGACGGCGCCCGCCGCGCGCAGCCGCGCCACCGTGACATGGTCGTGCTCGGCCGGGGTGTCCGGGGTCGCGGCGGAGCCGTTGCGGGTGGACTCGCCGCGTACGGACAGGTTGTCCTTGACCGCCACCGGCACGCCCGCGAGGGGGAGTTCGGCCAGGTCGGCCCGGGCCGCCACCTCGTCCGCCTCGGCGAGTGCAGCCGCCGCGCGCAGTCGGCGGAAGGCGCCCACTCGCGCGTCGTGCAGCTCGATCCGCGCGAGGTGCTCGGCCACCACCTCGCGGGGCGTGGCCCGCTTCTCGCGTACGGCTGCGGCGATTTCGGCGGCGGTCCGGCCGGCCCAGCTGTTCACGGGGTGCTCCTTGTCGGTGGTTCCGGTACGAGCGGTGCGTGGCCTTACTCGTGAGTACCTGCTCAATTCGCCTGAGCCGCACACCCCGTTGAAGCCTCCCGTCACCGTTCCGGCCTGACTACTCTGGGGGTGTCATACGGGCGTCCCCAACGCGCCATGAGGGCCACGGGCGTTCAGTATGTGACACAAAACACACGGCCGGGTGCAAAATTTACCCGGTGCAATGATTGCCGCGCGTTGCGCATCCGTATCTCCTTGCGACCGCCCCAGTCACGCCAGGAGGAACCATGGGCATTTCGCAGAAAACAGCGGGCAGCGTCTTCGTGATCGGCGGCCTCACGTTGACCGTCGCCGCGCTCGCCTACCCGGCCATGCTGGGGGTGGAGAACACGGCCACGACCGGGGATCGCGTGATCGCCAACACCCGGTACGGCCCGCTGACCGAGGCCGACCGTGACTTCGTGGTGAAGGTACGTGCGGCCGGTCTGTGGGAGTACCCCCTCGGCGAGATGGTCATGGAGCGGGGCACGACCCCGGCCATGAAGGAGGCGGGCGAACACCTGATCGTCGGCCACGCCGGTCTCGACGAGATGAGCCGCAAGATCGCCCCGGAGCTGGGCATCACCCTGCCCAACCAGGCGTCCCCGCAACAGCAGCAGTTCGTGGCCACGATCGACTCCAAGGCCGGCAAGGAGTTCGACTCCACCGCGGTCAACATCATGCGTGTCACCCACGGCCAGATCTACTCGACCATCGCGAAGATCCGTGCCTCCACCCAGAATTCCATGGTGCGTCAGCTCGCCAACCTGGCCAACTCCACCGTCCTCGACCACATGACCATCCTGGAGAACACGGGGATGGTGAACACCGATCAGGTCAACTTCCAGCAGACCGCCCCGCCGAAACTCCCCCAGGAAGAGATGACCCCGCCCGCGCCCCAGCCGGGAACACCGGTCACCGTCCTCAAGCCCCGACCGGACCTGAACGTGAAGACTCCCGAACCGACAGGCAAGCCGACGACGTCGCAATGACGGGACGTCAACCACCCCGGACCGGGAGCGGCACGACCACGCCGGCCGGCGCGCGTGCGCGCCAGGGCCGGCGCCTTGGTACCTCAGCTCCCGGCGTTCACCGTACGCAGATGGACAGGAGGCAGTGCGGCCGGTCAGGAGGAGTGCGGCTGGTCAGGAGGCAGTGCGGCCGGTCAGGAGGAGTGCGGCTGGTCCGGATGGCGGCGCGGCGGCCCCGGTGACCGCAGCGACGGCCGGCGCGGAAGGTCAGGCTTCCTGTCCCAGTTCGGCGTCCGTCCAGCCCAAGTGATACGGCTCGGTGTCGTCCGCCGCTGCGGCAGACGGTTCCCCGCCCGCCTCGTTGAAGGCCGTGAGCGCGCCGATGAGCGCCGATCGCTGCTGGGGACCGAGCCGTTCGACGATGGCCACGATCTCGGCACGGCGCCGGGCCATGACTTCCTGAACGGTGCGTCTGCCCTCTTCATTCAGCCGTAGCAGGGTCTCCCGGCGGTTGTCGGGGTTGGTCTGCCGGTCGGCGAGACCGGCCGCGATCAGCCGGTCCACCATGCGCATGGCGGTGGACGGTGCCACATGGAGCAGCTCGGCCAGCGTGACGAGATTGGTGGCACCTCTCGTGGACAGCGCCACCAGCATCCGGAACTGCGGGAGCGTCACTCGCTCTTCGACCGCGGACAGCGAGCGAGCGCAGACAGAAACCAGCAACCGCGACGCGGTCAGCACCGCGCGGGTCACCTCATCCACATCGTCCACGCCCCCTGCGAGGGGCTCGCGCTCCGGCATGGGTCCTTTCTATCGCGCCGAAGTGTCCGTGGCCTCAACCGATGGGAACAGATTTTCTTTTCCACCATGCCCATCACGGCGGTGTTGCCATGAGCCCCGACATGAGCCCGAGTCGTGCGCCGGTCACGAGCTCAGTTGGGTCCGCAGCCATTGCTCCACCTCGCCCACGTGTGCGGCCGCCGCCGCCCGCGCCGCCTCCGGGTCGTGGGCGACCAGGGCGCGGTGGATGGCCGCGTGCTCACGGCGGGTGCGTTCGAAAGCGTCCTCCTGCTGGTAGCCGCGCCACACGCGGGCGCGGAACGTGCGGGAGGACAGGCCCTCCAGGATCGCCGCCATCGACCCGTTGCCCGCGGCCGCCACGATGGCGCGATGGAACGCCAGGTCGTGGGAGAGGATCTCCTCCGGGTCGTCCGTCTCGTTCATCGCGGTCAAGTGCTTCTCCACCTCGGCGAGTTCACCGGAGGTGATCCGTGCGGCCGCCAGCCCGGTCGCCGTCGACTCCAGGATCCGCCGCACCTCCAGCAACTCCACCAGCTGCGGGCCGCGGGAGAGGTCCGCGACCACACCGAAGGTCTCCAGCAGATCGCCGGCCTCCAGCTGCGTGACGTAGATCCCCGACCCGTGCCGTGCCTCCAGCACACCCATGACGGTCAGCGCGCGGATGGCCTCGCGCATCGAACTGCGCGAGATACCCAGCCGCGCCGCCAGATCACGCTCGGTCGGCAGCCGCTCGCCCGGCTCCAGCCGCCCCTCGGCGATCAACGCCTTGATCTGCTCAATGGCGCGCTGCGTCACAGTGCCCTTCTGCGGGGCGGTCTCGTCCACGCCACCATCTCCTGTCGCCCGGGTGCGCCGCAGTCTAACCACTCGGGTGGTCGGACCACTACGGCTGAGAATTGCGAAAAGTTCCCGTGAAGGGGTGTTGTGACCCCGAAGTGGTCTGATAAATATTCGTCCGCCGGACGCGGCGCATCCGGCCGGGGCCTGTGGGGCCAAGCCCTCACAGCAGTCACGATCGCTGCTTGATCATTGCTCTATCTCGCTCGATGAGGAGCCGTCAGATGGCCGTCAGGACAGTGCGGAACGGGAGAATCACGTCAAGGGCGGTACGTGCGGCGGCTGTGGCCGCCTGCGCCGGCCTCGTACTCACGGCGTGCGGCAGCACCAAGGACACCGTCGCCTCCGGCGACGACGGCGGCGACGGCAACGGCAAGGTCGGAGTGATCCTGCCCCTGCTGACCTCGCCGTTCTGGCAGTCGTACAACGACTACGTGCCGAAGATGGCGAAGTCCGAGGGCGTCGACGCCCTCAAGACCGTCAACTCCAACAGCGACCCCTCGCAGCAGATCACCGACATCAACAACCAGCTCAACCAGGGTGTGAAGGGCCTCGTCGTGGCCCCCCTGGACAGCGCCGCGATCTCCGCCGGGCTCGACCAGGCCGAGCGCAAGGGCGTGCCCGTGGTCGCCGTCGACGTGGCGCCCGAGAAGGGCAAGGTCGCGATGGTCGTCCGCGCCAACAACGTCGCGTACGGCGAGAAGGCCTGCGAATACCTCGGCAAGCAGATCCCCTCCGGCAAGGTCGTACAGATCATGGGCGACCTCGCCTCGGTCAACGGCCGCGATCGCTCCGAGGCGTTCCGTGCCTGCGTCAAGAAGAACTACCCGAAGCTGAAGGTCCTGGAGATCCCCGCCAAGTGGGAGTCCGACACCGCGGCCTCCAAGCTGGACACGCTGCTCAACGCGAACCCGGACATCAAGGGCATCTACATGCAGGCCGGCGGCGTCTACCTCGCGCCGACGCTGCAGACCCTCAAGTCCAAGGGAATGCTGAAGAAGACCGGCGAGAAGGGCCACATCACGATCGTCTCCAACGACGGCATCCCGCAGGAGTACGACGCCATCCGCAAGGGCCAGATCGACGCCACCGTCTCGCAGCCCGCCGACCTGTACGCCAAGTACGGCATGTACTACATCAAGGCGGCGATGCAGGGAAAGAAGTTCAAGCCGGGCCCGACCGACCACGACTCCGAGATCGTGAAGCTGCCCAGCGGGATCCTCGAGGACCAGCTGCCGGCGCCGCTGGTCACCAAGGAGAACGTCGACGACCCCAAGCTCTGGGGAAACACGGTCGGATGAGCACACCACTCGTTCAGGCGCAGGGAATCACCAAGCGGTACGGCCCGACCGTCGCACTCCAGGGCGGTCGGCTCACCGTGCTCCCCGGCGAATCCCACGCCCTCGTGGGCCGCAACGGCGCGGGCAAGTCGACGCTCGTCACCATCCTCACCGGACTCCAGGCGCCCGACGAGGGCACGGTCCGCTTCGACGGCGAGCCCGCGCCCGCGCTCGCCGACCGGGACGCCTGGCGGCGCAAGGTGGCCTGCGTCTACCAGAAGCCCACGGTGGTCCCCGAGCTGACGGTCGCCGAGAACCTCTTCATCAACCGGCAGCCGACCGGCCGCGGCGGCTTCATCAGCTGGCGTCGGCTGAAGGCCGAGGCAGCCGCGGTCCTGGAGACCTGGGACGTCCACGTCGATCCGGAGGCGCGGACCGCCGATCTCAAGGTCGAGGACCGTCAAATGGTCGAGATCGCCCGGGCGTTGAGCTTCGGCGCCCGGTTCATCGTCCTCGACGAGCCCACCGCGCAGCTCGACAACCGGGAGATCGAGCGCCTCTTCGTCCGTATGCGCGCACTCCAGGAGTCCGGCGTCACCTTCCTGTTCATCTCGCACCACCTCCAGGAGGTGTACGAGGTGTGCCAGACGGTCACCGTCCTGCGCGACGCCCGCTGGATCACCACGGCGCCGGTCGCCGAGCTGCCGCGGGCGGCGCTGGTGGAGGCCATGGCGGGGGAGGCGGTCGCCGAACAGCAGGCGGCCGCCGCGGACGCGGTGCTGGAACACGCGGACGCCGTGCTGGAACAGGACGGTGCCGACGCGCCGGTCGTGCTGGACGTGAAAAGCCTGACCTCGGACACGTACGAGAACGTCGACCTGACGGTCCGGCGCGGCGAGGTCGTCGGCCTCGCCGGCTCCAGCGCCAGCGGGAAGATCGCGCTCGCCGAGTCCTTCGCCGGGCTGCACACCCCGACCTCGGGAACCGCCCTCGTGGACGGCAGGCCGCTGCCGTTCGGCGATGTCCAAGGAGCCCTGAAGGCCGGCGTCGGCTGCGTCCCGCGCGACCGGCACGGCCAAGGGCTCGTCTTCGGCATGTCCGTCGGCGACAACGCCACCATGAGCGTCCTGAACCGTCTAGGGAAGTACGGGTTCGTCGGAACCGCCCGCAAGCGCAGCGCCGCCACCGAGCTGATCGAACGCCTCGACATCCACACCGAGGGCCCCGACCAGCCCGTCTCCGACCTGTCGGGAGGCAACGCGCAGAAGGTCGTCATGGCCCGTGCGCTCGCCTCCGACCCACGGCTCCTCGTCCTCATCAACCCCACCGCGGGCGTCGACGTGAAGTCCAAGGAGTCGCTGCTCTCCCGGATGGATTCCGCCCGTGACGACGGGACCGCCGTCCTCGTCGTCTCCGACGAACTCGACGACCTGCGCCGCTGCGACCGCGTCCTCGTCCTCTTCCACGGCCGCGTCGTGGCCGAGCATCCGGCCGGCTGGCGCGACCACGAGCTCATCGCATCCATCGAAGGAGTGGACCATGGCTGACACGAAGGCCCCGTCGGCCTCGCCCGCCACCCCCGTACACCCGGAGAAAATCGCCGGCACCGCCAAGTCCGTACTGCTGCGACGGGCACGCGAACTCGCCCTCGTACCGGCGCTGTTGCTGCTTCTCGTACTCGGCGCGTTCGTCAACGACTCGTTCCTCACCGAGCGCAACCTGATCTCGATCCTCGGTGCCTCCGCCGCCCTCGCGATGGTCGTGCTCGCCGAGTCGCTCGTCCTCATCACCGGCAAGTTCGACCTGTCCATGGAGTCGGTCGTCGGCATCGCGCCCGCCGTCGGCGCGCTCCTCGTGCTGCCCGCCGCGCAGTCCGGCTGGGGCACGGACCTCCCGGCGGGGCTCGCCCTGCTCGCGATCCTCGGCGTGGGCGCGGTCATCGGAGCCTTCAACGGCGTCCTCGTGGTGAAGTTCAAGCTCAACGCGTTCATCGTGACGCTCGCCATGCTGATCGTCCTGCGCGGTCTGCTGGTCGGCGCGACCAAGGGCAAGACGCTGTTCGGCATGCCCGAAGCCTTCTACACGCTCGCCACCACCACCTTCCTGACCGTGCCCATCTCGGTGTGGCTGGCGGCGGCCGCGTTCGGCGTCGCGGGCTTCATCCTCAGGTACCACCGCTGGGGACGCGCCCTGTACGCGATCGGCGGCAACGCGGACGCGGCACGCGCGGCCGGTATCCGGGTCGAGCGCGTGATGCTCGCCGTGTTCATCGTGGCCGGCACGCTCGCCGCGGTCGGCGGGCTGATGCAGACGGGCTACGTCGGCGCGATCAACGCCAACCAGGGCCAGAACATGATCTTCACGGTGTTCGCGGCCGCGGTCATCGGCGGCATCAGCCTCGACGGGGGCAAGGGCACCATGTTCGGCGCCCTCACCGGTGTCCTGCTCCTCGGTGTCGTACAGAACCTGCTCACCCTCGCCCAGGTCCCGTCCTTCTGGATCCAGGCGATCTACGGAGGAATCATCCTGGTAGCCCTGATGATCGCCCGCGTGACGACCGGCCGCGCCCAGGACTGACCCAGCCGCTGCCGTACGACCCCTGTCCCGGACCGAAAGGCACTTCTGTGTCCGCATCTGCCGCCCCCCGCATCACCGCGGTCGACACCTACGACATCCGCTTCCCCACCTCGCGCGAGCTCGACGGCTCCGACGCGATGAACCCGGACCCCGACTACTCGGCCGCGTACGTCGTGCTGCGCACCGACGCGGCCGACGGCTTGGAGGGGCACGGATTCACCTTCACCATCGGGCGGGGCAACGATGTCCAGGTCGCCGCGATCGACGCGCTGCGCCCGCATGTCCTCGGGCGGCCGGTGGACGAGCTGTGCGCGGACCCGGGATCGCTGGGCCGGGACCTGATCGGGGACAGCCAGCTGCGCTGGCTCGGACCCGAGAAGGGCGTGATGCACATGGCGATCGGCGCCGTCGTGAACGCCCTCTGGGACCTCACCGCCAAGCGCGCCCACAAGCCGCTGTGGCAGCTGCTCGCCGACGCCACCCCCGAATGGCTCGTGTCCCAGGTCGACTTCCGCTACATCGCGGACGTTCTCACGCCCGAGGACGCGCTTCAGCTGCTGAGACGGGGTCAGGAGGGCGCCGCGGAGAGAGCCGAACTGCTGAAGGAGCGCGGCTTTCCCGGCTACACCACGTCGCCGGGCTGGCTCGGCTACTCCGACGAGAAACTCACCCGGCTGGCCCGCCAGGCCGTGGCCGAGGGCTTCACCCAGATCAAGCTGAAGGTCGGCGCGGACCTCGCCGACGACGTGCGCCGCTGCCGCGTGGCCCGCGCCGTCGTCGGCCCCGGCATCCGGATGGCCATCGACGCCAACCAGCGGTGGAACATCCACGAGGCCATCGAGTGGACCAAGGCGCTCGCCGAGTTCGACCCCTACTGGATCGAGGAGCCCACCAGCCCCGACGACATCCTCGGCCACGCCGCCGTCCGGAAGGCCGTCGCGCCGGTCAAGGTCGCCACCGGCGAGCACGTGCAGAACCGGATCGTCTTCAAACAGCTGCTCCAGGCCGGGGCCATCGACATCCTGCAGATCGACGCGGCCCGCGTCGGCGGCGTCAACGAGAACCTCGCGATCCTGCTCCTCGCCGCGAAGTTCGGCGTCCCCGTCTGCCCGCACGCGGGCGGCGTCGGCCTGTGCGAACTCGTCCAGCACCTCTCGATGTTCGACTACGTCGCCCTCTCCGGGACCACCGAGGACCGCGTCATCGAGTACGTGGACCATCTGCACGACCACTTCCTCGAGCCGGTGGTGATCCGGGAGGGTCACTACATGCCACCCACCACGCCGGGCTTCTCGGCCACCATGCGACCCGAGTCCCTCACGGAGTTCACGTTCCCCGACGGCACCTTCTGGGCCGCCGACCTCGCCCAGCAGACAGCCACCGATCCGAAGCCCACCGATCACAACCCCACCGATCACAAGCCCACCGGCAAGAAGGGGGAAGCGGCGTGACCGACACACAGGACTTCGCCGGGCTCAAGGCCCTGGTCACCGGCGGTGCGTCCGGTATCGGCCGGGCCACCGCGGAACTCCTGGCCGCCCGCGGCGCCCAGGTCGCCGTCCTCGACCTGGACCCGTCGAGCGTCGACAAGCCCCTGCTCGGACACCAGGCGGACGTCACCGACGACGCCTCCGTACGCCGGGCCGTCGCCGCCGCCGTCGCGGACCTGGGCGGACTCGACGTACTGGTCAACAACGCGGGCATCGGCGCCCAGGGCACCGTCGAGGACAACGACGACGCCCAGTGGCACCAGGTCCTGGACGTCAACGTTCTCGGCATGGTGCGCACCACCCGCGCGGCCCTGCCCCATCTGCGTGAGTCCTCGCACGCGGCCATCGTGAACACCTGCTCCATCGCCGCCACCGCGGGCCTGCCGCAACGCGCCCTGTACTCCGCGTCCAAGGGCGCCGTCCTGTCGCTCACCCTCGCCATGGCCGCCGACCACGTCCGCGAGGGCATCCGCGTCAACTGCGTGAACCCCGGCACCGTGGACACCCCGTGGGTCGGCCGCCTCCTGGACGCCGCGCCGGACCCCGCCGCCGAACGGGCCGCCCTGGAAGCCCGCCAGCCCACCGGCCGTCTTGTGTCGGCGCCCGAAGTCGCGGGAGCCATCGCCTACCTGGCGAGCCCGCTGTCCGGCGCGACCACCGGCACGGCGCTCGCGGTCGACGGCGGCATGCAGGGGCTGCGGCTGCGCCCCGTGGGGCAGTGATGGGAACCCCGATGCCGTCCGGAACCCTGGGGCGGTCCGGAGTCGAGGTCACCGAGCTGGCCTTCGGCGCCGCGGGCATCGCCGGCCTCTACACGCCGGTGAGCGAGGAGCAGGCGTACGCCGCCCTGGGCACCGCCTGGGACGCGGGGATCCGCTACTTCGACACGGCACCGCACTACGGGGTCGGCCTGTCCGAACGGCGTCTCGGCGCGATGCTGCGCGGCCGGTCCGGGTACACGGTCTCCACCAAGGTGGGGCGCCTCCTGGAGCCCTTCGGCGGGGGAGGCGACGACCTCGACAACGGCTTCGCCGTACCCGCCACCCACCGCCGCGTCTGGGACTTCAGCGCCGACGGCGTGCGCCGCGGTCTGGAGGAGAGCCTGGAGCGGCTCGGCCTGGACCGGGTCGACGTCGTCTATCTGCACGACCCGGACGACCACGCCTCCGAGGCCTTCGGCGAGGCCTACCCGGCCCTGGAACGGCTTCGCTCCGAAGGCGTGGTCGGCGCGATCGGCGCCGGTATGAACCAGGCCGAGATGCTCACGCGCTTCGTCCGCGACACCGACGTCGACGTGGTGCTGTGCGCGGGCCGCTACACGCTCCTCGACCAGCGGGCCCTCACCGAACTGCTGCCGTCCGCCGAGGAACGCGGCACGTCCGTCGTCATCGGCGGCGCCTTCAACTCCGGTCTCCTCGCGGACCCGAAGCCGGGAGCGACGTACAACTACGCGTCCGCGCCCCAGGATGTGCTGGACCAGGCCCTGCGGATCAAGGCCGTCGCCGAACGCCACGGCACCACCCTGCGCGCCGCCGCCCTCGCCTTCCCGCTCGCCCACCCGGCCGTCGCGAGCGTCCTCGTCGGCACCCGCTCGGCGGACGAAGTCCGCGACGCCGTACGGCAGTTCGCGACGGCCGTACCCGCGGACTTCTGGCAGGAGCTGCGGGAGGCGAAGCTGCTGCCCGAGGAAGCACCAGTCCCCGCCCCCAGCCTCGACCCCAGCCCCGCCCTCGACCCCAGCCCCGCCCCCGGCGCCGGAGAGGAGCCGTCGTGAGGATCGCCCTGCACACCAAGGTCCGCGCCGACCGCATCGCCGAGTACGAGGCCGCACACCGCGAAGTCCCCGAAGAGCTCACGGACGCCATCCGCGCCGCCGGAGCCACCTCCTGGACCATCTGGCGCAGCGGCACCGATCTCTTCCACGTCCTGGAGTGCGAGGACTACTCGCGGCTCCTCGCCGAGCTGGAGAAACTGCCGGTCAACATCGCCTGGCAGGCAAGGATGGCCGAACTCCTCGACGTGATCCACGACTACTCGGCCGAGGGTGCCGAGGCGGGGCTGCCGGTCGTCTGGGAACTGCCGTGACGGAACGTACGACCGTCGACGCGCATCACCACGTCTGGGACCTCTCCGTACGCGACCAGGACTGGATCACAGGCCCCGAACTCCAGCCGATCCGACGGAACTTCACCGCCGCCGACCTCGAACCGGAGGCGCGGGCCGCCGGAGTCGACCGCACCGTCCTCGTGCAGACCATCACCGTGCCCGAGGAGACCCCGGAGTTCCTGGCCCTCGCGGAGGAGACCGAACTGATCGGGGGAGTGGTCGGATGGACCGACCTGACCCGTCCGGATGTCACCGACGAGCTGGCGCGGCTGCGCGAACTCCCGGGCGGCGCGTACCTGCGCGGCATCCGTCACCAGGTCCAGGGCGAGCCCGACCCCGAATGGCTGCTGCGCCCGGACGTACGCCGCGGGCTGGACGCGGTCGCGCGGGCCGGCCTCGTCTATGACCTGGTGGTGGTGCCCCACCAGCTCCCCGCGTGCGTCAAGGCTGCCGCCGACCACCCGGGGCTCACCTTCGTCCTCGACCACCTGGGCAAGCCGCCCATCGCCTCGGGCAGGCGCGAGCCCTGGGCCGACGCCGTCAGGGCACTCGCCGAACTCCCCAACACCGTCTGCAAGCTGTCCGGCATGGTCACCGAGGCGGACCACGCCACCTGGAGTGTCGACGACCTGCGGCCGTACGCGGCCACCGTACTGGAGGCCTTCGGCCCGTCCCGGCTGATGTTCGGCTCGGACTGGCCGGTGTGCACACTGGCCGCGACGTACGCCCAAGTCCTGGGCGCGGCGGACGCGTTGACGGCGGAGTTGAGCGGCAGCGAGAGGGCGGAGGTCTTCGCGGCGACGGCCACCCGCGTCTACGCCCTCTGAACGGCGGCCTCCAGCCGAGTCGGCGGCAGGAACTCCCGTACGTACGTCCGCTGCCAGCAGGCGCCCGTCTCCCGCAGCTCACGCCAGGTCGTGTACCGGTAGCGGTAGAGGCGGGCGCGCACGAACCGCGGAGGGGCGTCCGCCGGGAACGGGGAGCGGCGCAGCAACCGCAGTGTGTCCCGGTCGTTCTCCAGCAGCCGCTCCATCAGCACGCCGAACCAGGAGCCCGCGTACGCGGGGGAGAGCGCCACGAACCACATCAGCCAGTCGAGCCGCAGATGGTACGGGGCGTACTGGCGCGGCCAGCGCCGGGGATCGCCCGGCTTGCCCTTGAACTCGTACTCCCGCCAGTCGGCGTCCTCGCGGGGCACCTCGTCCGCCGTGCCCTCGATCACCACCTCGTACCGGAGGCGGCTGACGCTGCCGAACGCTCCGTAGGTGTTGACCAGGTGGAGCGGGTCGAAGGAGCGGTTCATGACCTGGCGGCGGGAGACCAGATTGCGCGCCGGGCGGTAGCTGAGGGCGACCAGCCCCGCGGCGACGGCCAGCACGAGGACCTCGTACCAGAGCGGGGCGTCCGACGGCCCCCGCGGTGCCCCGTAGTCCACGGCCGACAGCGCGACCACGATCGTGATCCAGTTCAGCCAGGCGAAATTGCCCGACAGGACCAGCCACAACTGCGTGACGATCATCAGGGACGCGGCGGCCGTCGCGATGGGCTGCGGGGCGAAGAGGAAGAAGGGGACGACGAGTTGGGTGAAGTGGTTGGCCGCCACCTCGACCCGGTGGAAGGGCTTCGGCAGATGGTGGAAGAACCAGCTCAGCGGGCCCGGCATCGGCTGCGTCTCGTGGTGGTGGTCGAGGCAGGTCAGCTTCCGCCAGCACGCGTCGCCGCGCATCTTGATCAGGCCGGCACCGAACTCGACGCGGAACAGGATCCAGCGCAGCAGGAAGAGCACCACGATCGGCGGGGCGACCTCGTCATTGCCGAGGAACACGGCGAGGAAGCCGACCTCCAGGAGAAGGGACTCCCAGCCGAAGGAGTACCAGGTCTGGCCGACGTTGACGATCGACAGGTACAGCACCCACGGGACGAGCCACAGCAGCATGCCGCCCCAGAGCGGCAGCCGTCCGTCCAGGCCCGCGAGGAGCGCCACCGACACCGCACAGCCGGCCCAGGACCAGACCGCGAAGAAGCGGTCGGAGTAGTGGAGGTGGAACACGCTCGGTGCCTGCCGGAACGGCACCCGCGCCACGAAACGGGGCACCGGCAGCATGCCGCGCTCGCCGATCAGCGCACGGCACTGCAGCGCGGCGTTCAGGAACGCGACGAGATACAGGGCGGCCAGCGCGCGCTGGAAGACCAGCCGGCTCGTCCAGTACTCGGGGGCGATGAACCACTCCACGTCTAGGGCTCCCTTCCCTCCCATTGTGACGCTGTGTGTTGATGGCGTTGCCTGTGTGGGTTCCCGGAATCGGCGTGAACAAGGGGAAGGAGCAGGGGAAGAAGCATCCGAATCGGCCAAGACTCGAAGATTCGGCCAAAGCCTGGCAAGGTAGGCCCATGGCTGATCGGGGAGCGAGCGCCCCGTCACTCCCGGACGACTGGCCCACCCACCCGGACCCGATCCTGGCGCTCAACCGCATGGGCAGCTTCGAATGGGACCTCGACGTCGGCATCTTGCAGATGGACGCGATGGCCCACGAAGTCTTCGACGTGCGCCCCGACGAATTCAACGGCCGCCCCGAGAACCTGTCGACGCGGATCCCCCAGCCCGAGGCCGTCCGCCTCGACCTCCACGTCTCCCAGGCCCTCAAGGACGGCAGCGAGAACTACGGGGCGTACTTCCGTGTCCGTCGCCGCGACGGCACCCTGCGCTGGGCCCACACCCAGGGCTATGTCCTGCGTGACGAGACGGGTCGGCCGCGCCGCATCATCGGGATCGTCCGCGACGCCACCCAGGAGCTGAGCGAGAGCGAGGAGGCCCAGCGCGAGCAGGCGGCCCTGGACGAGGCCCGCCGCCGGCAGACCAACGTCGTGCAGATCACCACGGCGGCGCTCGCGCACGCCCGCACCGTCCAGGACGTGATCGACGTCCTCAAGGACACCCACGGGCTGATCCACCTCGGCGCGACCAGCCTGGTCATGGGCCTGGTGGAGGCCGGCCGGATCCGGCTCGTCGCGGAGGGCCCCGAGGGCAGCTTCGTACCCGGCACCCGGGTCACGCGCATCGACGAGAAGTACCCGATGAGCGAGGTCGTCCGCACCCTCGCCCCGTGTTTCATCGAGTCCCCGGAGGACTTCGCCGAGTCCTACCCGCAGCTGTGGCCGCATCTCACCGAACTGAACATCACCTCGGCCGCGTATCTGCCGCTCATCGCGCAGGCCAGGCCCATCGGCGCGATGGGCCTGCTCTACAACGACCGGCGCGGCTTCTCGGCGGAGGAGCGCAACGTGCTCGTCGCCCTGGGCAGCAGCATCGCGCAGAGCCTCCAGCGGGCCATGTTCTACGAACAGGAGAAGGACGTCGCCCAAGGCCTCCAGCAGGCCATGCTGCCGCGCTCCATCCCCAGCGTCCCGGGCGCCGACATCGCCGTCCGCTACCGCTCTGGCTTTGCCGGGGGCTCCCTGGGCCGGGACATCGGCGGCGACTGGTACGACGTCATACCGCTGCCGGGCGGTCGCGTCGGCGCCGTGATCGGCGATGTCCAGGGCCACGACACCCATGCGGCCGCCGTCATGGGGCAGCTGCGCATCGTGCTGCGTGCCTACGCGGCCGAGGGTCACACGCCCGCCACCGTCATGGCCCGCGCCTCCGTGTTCCTGCACGAACTGGACACCGAACGCTTCGCGACCTGTCTGTACGCGGAGGCCGACCTGTCCACCGGAGTGGTCCAGGTCGTCCGGTCGGGCCACATAGACCCGCTGGTGCGGGACACGGACGGCACCTGCCGCAGGCTGCCCGTCGAAGGTGGCCTGCCGCTCGGTCTGTCCGCCGAGTTCGGGCGCCTGGAATATCCCGTCAACACCATCGAACTCGACCCCGGCCAGACCCTGTTGCTGTGCACCGACGGTCTCGTCGAACAGCCCGGAGCGGACCTCGACGAGGGCATGCAGACCCTCCGGGCGCTCATCGCCACGGGCCCGGACGATGTGCGCGACCTCGCCGACCGGCTCATCGACGTGGCCGAGGAGCGCGGTGGCGAGGACGATGTCGCGCTGCTCCTGCTGCGCCGCCTCAGCCCCGACGTGCAGCAGCCCGGCGGCCGGCTCCAGCAGCACGTGGGGCCGGGCGACCCGGAGGCGCTCACCGAGTCCCGGCACATGATCCGCGCCGCGGTCGGCGCCTGGGGTGCCGACGAGCGCGCCGACGAGGTGGAGCTGGTCGCCGACGAACTGATCACCAACGCCCTGATGCACACCGAGGGCTCCGCGATCGTCACCCTCCGGATCCTCACCGGCTCGGACCGTCGCCTGCGCGTCGAGGTCGAGGACTCCTCCAGCGCCCTGCCGCGCCGGCGAGAGGCGGGGGAGTGCGGGGTCTCGGGGCGCGGACTGCTTCTGGTGGACCGTCTCGCGGACGTGTGGGGCGTGGAGGCGCGGGGCGGCGGTAAGTGCGTGTGGTGCGAGTTCCTGGTGTCGGAACAGCGCTGAGCACGGTTGCGCGCCTGGCGTCGTCGGTGCCGGGTGGGCACTCTGGACGTATGCCGGAACTGCCCGAGGTGGAAGCGCTCAAGGACTTCCTCGCCGATCATGTCGTCCGCCACGAGATCGTGCGCGTACTGCCCGTCGCGATCAGCGTTCTGAAGACGTACGACCCGCCGCTCGCCGCCCTCGAAGGCCGCGAGGTCACCGCCGTGCACCGGCACGGCAAGTTCCTGGACCTCGAGACGGACGGCGGCCCGCACTTCGTGACACATCTGGCCCGCGCCGGCTGGCTCCACTGGAAGGACCGTCTGCCCGACGGCCCGCCCCGCCCCGGGAAAGGCCCTCTCGCGATGCGCGTCGCCCTGGAGACGGGCGAGGGCTTCGACCTGACCGAGGCGGGAACCCAGAAGCGGCTGGCCGTGTATGTCGTACGGGACCCCGGCGAGGTGCCCGGCATCGCCCGCCTCGGCCCCGATCCGCTGGCCGACGACTTCGACGAGACCCGCTTCACGCGGCTGCTCCAGGGTGAGCGCCGCCAGATCAAGGGCGCGCTGCGCGACCAGAGCCTGATCGCGGGGGTGGGGAACGCCTACAGCGACGAGATCCTGCACGCGGCCCGGATGTCCCCCTTCAAGCTCGCCTCCGCCCTGACGCCCGAGGAGACAGGACGGCTGTACGAGGCGCTGCGCAGCACCCTCACCGAGGCCGTCGAGCGCGCCCACGGGCTTGCGGCGGGACGCCTGAAGGCCGAGAAGAAGAGTGGGCTCAGAGTGCACGGCCGCACCGGCGAGCCCTGTCCGGTGTGCGGCGACACCATCCGCGAGGTCTCCTTCAGTGACTCGTCACTGCAGTACTGCCCCACCTGCCAGACCGGCGGCAAGCCCCTCGCGGACCGCAGGATGTCCCGGCTCCTGAAGTAGCCGGAGCAGCCGTGTATCCAGGGCATCAGCGGGTGTCGCGGTCGATCATGAGTGGGCCTTGAGCATCACCAGCCGCTGGCCGCCCGATGTGCGTACCTCGTACTGGACGATCTCGTCGGGGTGCATCGCCGCCGAGCCCTGCATGGGGCTGGGCTTCCCGCTGCCCGGCTGCCAGCTCAGCACCGTCTCCTCCGAGCCGTCGCGGCCGATGACGACGAGCTGGCAGGGCCGGGGACCGGGGGCGCCCTTGACCGTCAGGTCCACATCGCTGCCCCAGGCACGGTTCCGGGTGGTGACCTCGGCCCACACACCCGTCCCGGGGTCGGTCGCGGCGATCGGCTCGCCGTCCGAGCCCGAGCCGCCGGCGAGCATCGCGACCGCGGGCCCGGCCACCGCGAACACCACCGCGGCGGCGACGGCGCTCAGCCACCGCCTGCGCCCGCTCCGGCGCACCACGACCACATTCTCGAGCAGCCGGTCCAGCAGCGCGGGGCCGGGCCGGGTCATGGCGGAGACTGTGCGCGGAGTCGCCTGGGCGTAGGCCCGCAGTGACCGTGTCGTGGGCGCCAGCTCGCGAATCTGCATCGCGCACTGAGGGCACTCCATGAGGTGGTCCTCGAAGCGGAAGGCGTCCGCAGGGTCCAGCACGCCGAGCGCGTAGGCGCCGACGTCGCGATGGCGTTCCAGGGACCTCATACCGTAATCCTCGGGGCGATGGTGAGTGGGTGGACTGGCGGTAACTGCTGCCCACCGGTACGCACCAGACCGCCGAATCACTCAAGTCCTGCCGGAAACCAACCAAGAGATTCGGAGCGAGAGGGCCCGCGGATTGGTCGAGGCTCAGAAAAATCTCAGAAGAGATGGATGGCCAGGTGCCCCAGCGGCAGCCCCAGCCGCCAGGCCGGGGTCCACACCTTCGGGCCGTCCTCTTCGCCGGGCACCGGACCACCGCCCGGCACCGCGTCGAGGTCGGGTGCGAGGAGTTCGGTCTCCTCCAGCCAGCGCCAGGCCGCGGCGGCCAGCTCCAGATCCGGGTCGGGCGCGCCCGCCTCGGCCGCCTCGGCCGCCAGTACCGCCATGCGTTCGCGCACCCAGTCCTGCCACGGCTGGTCGTACGCCGTTAGCGACAGCCAGGTCTCCAGCTGCGAGACGACGCGTATGCCGGAGAGCTCACCGCTCGTGTCCGACAGGAAGATGGTCAGCGCCAGGGCGTCGCGCCCGGCGCGGAACTCGAAGGACGTCGGCGGCATGAGATCCCCGGTGCGCAACAGCTCATCGGCGATGTACTCGGCGTACAACCACGCCATGGGGACAGTGAGTTCCCCGCCGCCGGCGCCGTCCGTGCTCTCCTGGCCTCTGTGCAGCATCCCTTCCTGCCTTCCTCCGGTACGTGAGCGTCGCCCGACCCCGGGCCCCATTCCGGAACACGGATGAGGACAGCCGATTACTCAACCGAGGTCCTCGGCAAGGCGCTTTACGGAGGTTTGACTCGGCCATTGGTTTCACCGCAGGTCGGCCGCATATCCCGGAAGTACCCGACGCAGGGCCCGCAGTGCGTAGTACGCGCGGGACTTCACGGTACCGGGCGGGATACCCAGTGCCGCGGCGGCCTCCGCCACACTCGCCCCGCGGAAGTACACCTGCACCAGGACTTCCCGGTGCTCGGGAGTGAGTGTCTTCACAGCCTCGCGTACATCGAGCGTCTCGACCGACCTTTCGGCGTGATCGGCACAGACCCGTGCGTTCTCCAGTACGGCGTCCCCGACCTCGGCGGGCCGTGCCTGGCGGGCCCGGCGCGCGTCGATGGCCAGCCGCCGCGCGACGGTCAGCAGCCAGGGCCGTACGGAGTCGAAGTCATCGGCTCGTAGCGCTTCGGGGTGCTGCCAGGCGCGTACGAGTGTCTCCTGCACCAGGTCCTCGGCGCGCTGCCGGTCTCCGTCGGAGAGCCTCAGCAGCAGGGCGAAGAGTGGTGCGCCGTGCTCCCGCTGCAATTCGGCCAGCTCGTGCTCGGCGGTCGTCCTGCTCGTGATGGTGGTGGCGGCCGTCATGGCCGTATGTCAACGCAGGGCGGTCCGCCGGGACAGGCCACACACACGGATCGTCGGCAGACGGTCGAACCTGTCGACGAACGGTGCGATGAACGGTCAATCAGGTTCTGCCGTGGCTCCGCCCCCGCGCCCGTGTTGGCCTGAACGGCCTTGTCCCCGCACGTCGGACCAGCTGAATCCGGCCACTCCTACCGGTAAGGCGCCTTGACTCCTGTTTGTCCTGTATGTGCAGTCGTGTCACTTCATGTATTCATACGAGCACAACGGGGTGAATTGATGACCGCACGCGGGCGACAAACGGCCGTGGTCCTGACAGCGCTGCTTCTCGCGGCGACCACCGGCTGTCAGGCGCAGGATCCGCCCGCGCGGCCGCGAGACCCCGCGCCCTCCTCGAAAGCCGCCGCGCCGTCGTCCGGAGCGCCCGCGCCGTCCTCCGGAGGCGCCGGCTTCACGCTGGTCGCCTCCGGCGATGTCCTTCCGCACAGCTCGATCATCCGCCAGGCGAACGCCGACGCGGGCGGCCAGGGATACGACTTCCGGCCCATGCTCGCGGGCGTCAAACCCGTAGTGACCGATGCCGACCTGGCGATCTGCCACATGGAGACGGTGTACGGCGCGGACGGCGACTACACCGGCTACCCCACCTTCAAGTCCCCGCCCCAGGTGGCCGAGGCCCTCGCCGCCACCGGCTACGACGCCTGCTCGACCGCCTCCAACCACACCCTGGACGACGGCGCCGCGGGCATCCACCGCACCCTCGACGCGCTCGACCGGGCGGGCGTACGGCACGCCGGCTCCGCTCGCACCGCGGCCGAGGCGGCCGCGCCCACCCTGCTGCAGGCGGGCGGGGCGCGGGTCGGCCACCTCGCGTACACCTACGGCACGAACGGAATCCCGCTCCCCGAGGGCCGGCCCTGGGCGGTGAATCTGATCGACCCCGACAAGATCGTCGCCGATGCCCGGGCCGTGCGCCGGGCGGGCGCCGACGTCGTGGTCGTATCCATGCACTGGGGCAGCGAATGGCAGGACGAACCCGACGCGCAGCAGCTGCGGCTGAGCAGGCAGCTCACCGAGTCCCGTACCAACGGCCGCCCCGACATCGACCTGATCCTCGGCACCCACGCCCATGTCCCACAGGCGTACGAGAAGGTCAACGGCACCTGGGTCGTCTACGGCATGGGCGACCAGGTCGCCGGCCCGATGGTCAACCACTCCGGCGCCCACGACCCGCGCGGTAACGAGGGCACCATCGGCCGCTTCACCTTCGTTCCCGCAAACGACCGGAGCGGCCGCTGGCAGGTCGAGAAGGCGGAGTTCGTCCCTCAGTGGTTCGACGTCGGCCCCGGCCGTGTCGTGAACCTCGGCGACGCCCGCCTCCAGGGCACCGGTGCGACCGGCGTACGCGACCGCATCCGCCAGGTCGTCCTCAGCCGCGGCGCGGCCGGGGACGGGCTCGTCATGGCGAAGTAGCATCCGTCTCCGGCTTCGTCACCCGCTCCGTCTTCGCCAGCTCGGACCGCCGGCGTGAGTACCCGAAGTAGATGGCGAGTCCGATCACGAGCCATACGGCGAACCGCACCCACGTCTGCCACTGCAGGAAGGTGATCAGCCAGATCGAGAAGACGACGCCCACCGCCGGCACCACCGGCATCCACGGCGTACGGAAACTGCGCGGCAGGTCGGGCCGCCGGTAGCGCAGCACGATCACCGCGACGCACACGACCACGAACGCCAACAGGATCCCGATGTTGGTCAGTTCGGCCGCCTCACCGATCGGCAGGAACCCGGCGATGGCCGCCGACGCGACCCCCACGATCCAGGTCACACGCGTCGGCACATGCCGCGTCGGATGCGTCTTCGCGAACCACTTCGGCAGCAACCCGTCGCGCGACATCGAGAACCACACACGCGTGACGCCCAGCATGAACGTGAACATCACCGTGAGGATGCCGACGATCGCGCCGACCGCGATGATGTCCGCGAGCCCGCTCAGGCCCACCGACTTGAAGGCGGACGAGAAGCCGCTCTCTGGGTCGATGTCCTTGTAGTCCTGCATGCCCGTCAGGACCAGACAGGCGGCCACGTACAGGACCATCGAGATGACGAGGGAGTAGATGATCGCCTTCGGCATGTGGCGCTGCGCGTCCTTCGACTCCTCGGCCGCCGTCGACATGGCGTCGTACCCGAAGACCGCGAAGAAGACGGTCGCCGCTCCCGTGAACGCCCCGCCGACCCCGTACGGGAAGAACGGGTTGTAGTTCCCGGTGTCGATGTGGAACACGCCGACACCGATCACGAGAAGCACGACGAGGACCTTCAGGACCACGACGACCATCTCGAAGCGGGCCGCGTTCTTGATGCCGAGGTTCAACAGATAGGCGACGAACAGGCACAGCACGACCGCGAACAGGTCGACCTTGTGTCCGTCGCCGGTACTGGGCGCGCCCAGCATCCAGTTCGGCAGATCGGCGCCCATCTCCCCGACCAGGAAGCTGAAGTACCCGGATATGCCGATCGCGACCACCGCCACGATCGCGGTGTACTCCAGGAGCAGGTCCCAGCCGATGAACCAGCCCGCGAGCTCGCCCAGCACCGCGTACCCATAGGTGTAGGCGGAGCCCGCCTTCGGTATGAGGCCCGCGAACTCGGCGTACGACAGCGCGGCCGCGGCGCTCGCGACGCCCGCGATCAGGAACGAGATGAGAACGGCGGGACCGGCCGTGCCGTTGGCGACCGTGCCGGCGAGCGTGAAGATGCCCGCGCCGATGATGCCGCCGACCCCGATCGCGGTCAGCTGCCACAGGCCCAGCGAGCGCTCGAGGCGGGTTCCCTCGCCTGCCTCCGTCTCCTCGATGTGTTCGATGGGTTTGCGGCGGAGAACGCCCTCGTTCATACGGAGCCCGGCCATGAGCCTCACCTCTTCGCAGACGGCTGTCGGCTGATGGCGGATCATGATGGCCCAGGGGCGGCGGGGGCGAAAGGTGTTACGCGCGGTTCACGCCACAACAGTCACAGTCCATCGCCCGGCCTTCACATGCGAGCACCGCCGGTAGCTGGTCCCATCGGGTGCTTTCACGCGTCCGGACCGGTGGCGGGGCGCTGTTCAGGGCTCCGTTCGGGCGACTGATCAATCATGAATAAGGATTATGTGCTCTCACGGCGCCGGGCGCTGCTCGTCGGCGCCGCCGTCCTGGGAGCGGCGGGAGCGACCGGCACCGCACGCCTCCTGACCGCTGGTCCGGGGTCACCGCCGGTCTCATCCGCCTCCGCGTCATCTGCCTCGGCGTCACGTGCTTCGAGATCATCTGCCTCCGCGTCACGTGCCGCGACGTCATCGGCTTCGGCGTCAACGGCCTCCGCGTCACCGCCATCGGCCTCACCGACGTCGTCGGTCCGTGCCTCCGCCACCCCCGCCGCGGGAGCCAGGGCCGGCCGTTCCGTCAAGCCGTCCGCCTACCGGCTCCAGCCCATCACCGGATACGGCCCGGCCCGTGCCATGCCCCGCCGGACCCTCGTACGGCGCGAGCCGTTCCTGCGCATCAAGGGGCGCCGCCGCAGCATCGTGCTCACCTTCGACGACGGTCCCGACCCCCGCTACACCCCGGAAGTCCTGCGCACGCTCAAGGCGCACGACGTACGCGCGATGTTCTTCGTGTGCGGCGAGATGGTCGTCGAGAACAAGGACATGGTCCGGAAGATGGCCGACGAGGGGCACGTCATCGGAAACCACACCTGGTCCCACCCGCTGCTGACCGAGCTGACCCGGTCCGCGATCCGCTCCGAGATCGAGCGGACCAGCGACGTCATCGAGCAGGCGTGCGGAGAGCGTCCCGGCTGGTTCCGGGCGCCGTACGGGGCCTGGAACCGTGCGGTCTTCGAGATCGGCGCCGAACTCGGCATGGAACCGCTCGCCTGGAGCGTCGACACACTCGACTGGACGGCGCCCAGCTCCGAGTCCATCGAGCGCCGGGTCCTGAAGGGCGCGGCTGAGGGAATCGTGGTCCTCTCGCACGACGCGGGCGGCGACCGCTCGACGAGCGTACGGGCCCTGCGCCACTATCTGCCCCGGCTGCTGGATTCGGGCTATCACATCACCGTGCCCAGGCGGCAGGCCAGGTAATTTCCGGGCCGAGTTCCACGGGCTTTCGCCCGCCCGGTCGGGGAACGCTCAGCGAACCTCGACCAGGCGGGCGAACACGACGACGTTCCCGTCGTAGCCGTTCTGCTTGGAGAAACCGCCTCCGCAGGTAATGACACGCAGTTCGGGAGTTCCGGTGTTGCCGTAGACGCGCTCGCCGGGGAAGTTGTTCTTCTCGAACACCTCGATGCCGTAGGTCTGGAATACGGCGAACTTCCCGTCCTGGCGGCGCACCTCCACGAGACTCCCCTTTTTCACGGCCCCGAGGCCGAAGAAAACGGCGGGGCCCTGTTTGTTGTCCACATGGCCCACGACGACGGCCGTTCCCACTTCGCCGGGCGTGACCGAGCTGGAGAACCAGCCCGCGAGATTCGGGTCCTCCGGCGGTGGAGCGGCCACCCAGCCCATCTCGTCGATGCCCACCGGCATGACGGGCGCGTCGACCTGGATCGAGGGGATCCTGATGCGGTCGGCCACGGAGAACGGCAAGGGAGCCGGTGCCTTCGGGCGGGTGTTCGGGGTGGTGTGGTTGTCCGCGGCGGCGGCCGTCGCGGGCTGCGGAGGGCCGATGTCGAACTCTCCTGAGCCATTTCGAACGAGAGCGAGGCCGGTCAGCAGCACAAGCGCTATCACGCCCCACGGAGCGCGCCTCCTCTGCCTCTGCTCCTCTTCGGCCAGCTCGGACGCAGACATTCGCAAACCCCTCTCGACGCGGCCGTCGCCGCATCCGTCGCGCATATGAGAACGCTAAGTGCAGCACGCCCGGCGGGCGACGGGAGAAGCTCCGAACGGGTGGTGGCGCCCGCGTGCGTGCGCCATCCGAGTCGCCACGGACCAGGAATTTTTCGATCGTCCGTGACCTGCGGCAATATGCGATTGTGTGTCTTTATTCGGCGCGTTCTTTCACCAGGACGGACCATTCTCGAAATGCGGCTCCCCGATCGGCGTCTGAGGGTCTCTCTGGGAGGCGTTTTCTCGCCGATCGGACCCGGGGACGGTTCCCGGGGGCGCCTTCCCCGGAGGATCACATGCGTACCACTCGTGCCCTGGCCGTCTCCGCGACGGCGGTCGCCACCCTGGGACTCGCCGCGCCCGTGGCTCTGGCCTGGAACAGTCCGAGCAACATCGTCGCCTCGCCCAGCGTCGTCGCCCGTGGAGGGCAGCTGACGATCACGGTAGACGGCTGCCCTCAGGGCGGCCACGCGACGTCGAACGCGTTCGCGAAGACGACACTCTCACCCATCAACGACAGCCGGGGGACGTCCAAGGGTGTTGCGACCATCAACCAGACCGCCACTCCCGGCTCTTACGACATCACCGTCAACTGCACCGGCAAGGGCAGCCTTACGAAGCCCGCCGCCTTCACCGTGATCGGAGGTGTCCAAGGTGGCCTCGGCGGCAGCAACTCCAGCGGTGCCACGCCGACCGACATGGCGATCGGCGGGGGTCTGGTGGCCCTCGCGCTGATCGGCGGCGGGGTGTTCTGGATGCGCCGTCGCTCCGACAACAAGTTCTGAGGCCCTGTCTTTCCGAGACGGTCGACGTCTTGTCCTTCGGAGACGATCGCACGTGACAGCCCTTCGCGCCGGACCCTCCCCCGAGCTCTCGGCTTCGCTCGAGCAGGGGACCCCCCATGGTTCCGGGGCGAAGGGCTGTGCGCCGGGAGGCGTCACCCCCGCGCGTTCGGGAACAGCGACAGGAACGGGTCGGGCGGCGCCGTGATCCCACGGCCGTAGGGCGCGTCGAAGTCCCAGATCAGGAAGAGCAGGAAGCCGATCAGGGCGGAGAACAGCCCGGCGAGGATCAGTTCGCGCAGGGTACGGCGGATCTGCAACGCGAAGACCATCCCGATGGTGACGACGGCTCCGGTGATCAGTCCGAACCAGACGACGCCCGGCATGGTCGGCTCAGCCGCCTCGGCGCGGGCGCGCCGCGCGTCGTCGGCCGCGGTGATCTGGTCGAGGAGCGGCTGATAGGCCTGGGCCTCGAAGTCGGTCTTGGGCTCATAGTCGGTGACGTCGTGGCGCATCCGCTCGAACAGCCGGGTGCCGCGGTCGGTGACCCGGCCTTCGTCGGCCATGGCTTTCCACTCCGTGGTGACGACGTGGCCGACATAGGCGTTGACGTCGTCCCGGATCTGTTCGCGGACGTCGGGCGGGTAGACCCGTACGCGCTCCGAGACCTCGTGC
Source organism: Streptomyces montanus (assembly GCF_005786655.1). Lineage (NCBI taxonomy): Bacteria > Bacillati > Actinomycetota > Actinomycetes > Kitasatosporales > Streptomycetaceae > Streptomyces > Streptomyces montanus. The sequence continues at coordinate 81,186 of NZ_VBZC01000028.1, read as the reverse complement.
AGTGCGTACGCCTCGGTCCGTACGTGGTCCTCGGCGACGCCGCGCGCCTCCCAGACACCGGCGATGGCGAGGCCCAGCACGATGGCGTACACCACGCCGATCATCATCGTCATGTACTCGATCACGTCCGGGGTCTCGGACGGGTCGTCGTCCTCGGTGGCCGTGTGATGCCGTACGACGGCCACGGCGAGGACGACGAAGCACGAAGCCGCCATCGCGAGGGCGAGAACAAGCCATTCCGACAAAGAATCCTCCGGGGGTCAGCGCGGGCGCAGCGCGGCGACGGCGAGCACCGCGGGCGCGGTGATGAGCAGGGTGAGCGAGACCAGGGACGGGCCGCCGCGAGGCGGCTGCCGTCGGGACGCCGTGCGGTACGGGGGATAACTCACGGGAGTCGGTGAGGGTTTGATCCGCTCGGTCGGGGTCGGGGTCGGAGCCGGTGGGAGAGGTGCCGCTCGCGGCGGGAGCGGCACCGGTGCCGGCTCGGGTGCCGCCGGTCGTGGCGCGGCGGGAGTCGGCCGTGGCGTCGGTGGAACCGTCGACGGTGCGGGAGAGGGCGACGGCGGTCGCGGGGGAGGAGGCGGTGGAGCTGGTGGGGTTGGTGCCGGTGGCGGCACCGGCTCGGGGGTGGGTGTCGGTGTCGGGCTCGGCGGAGGTGGTGTCGGGCTCGGTCGGCAGGAAACGCCGGTCCCGGCGACCGCCACGGCGTGGGAACCGTCCGGGCCCGCCGAGGCCGACGCGCAGGTGTCCGCGGCCGCCGGGATCGGTGCGCCGATGAGCAGCCAGACCAGCGTGAGCAGCGCCAACAGCCGTATGGCGAGGGCGAATCGGGTCCGTTGTGGTCCATGCACGACGGAGATCCTGGGCCTTGGCCAAGCCCTGTATGCCGGAGCCCGCAGGGATTGCCCCGAAGGAGGGACCCAAGGCCTCAGGGGGTTGCCGAGCCGCATCCCGAACGGGCTCACCGGCAGTTTTCTCAAAGAAACTTGTGAGCTGGTTGAACACTCTCGGCGCTTCCGCCCGTACCTAGGGCCATACGCGGCGCAGTAGTGCGCCGCAACACCTAAGCGAACAGCGGGGAGTTGGTTATGAAGACCTCCTGGCGGAGCGCCTCACTCGTAGCGGCAGCTGCGGCCCTGGCGCTGACGACGGCGTGCGGTCAGGACAACGCCCAGTCCACGGGGAGCCAGAACGTGGGTGCGGCGCCCGCGGCCAACGGTGTGGGATCGGGCAATGACTACGAGATCGGTACGAGTAATCCCACCGCTGGTGCCCAGGGTGCGCAAGAGGGCGCTGGGGCCAAGTCGGAGACCGCCGGCAGGCTTGCCGTGGCGGAGAACGCGAAGCTCGGCGAAGTGGTGACGGACAGCGCGGGCATGACGCTCTACCGCTTCGACAAGGACACGGCCGAACCGCCGAAGTCGACCTGTGACGGCGACTGCGCCACGACCTGGCCGCCCGTTCCGGCCTCGGGCGCCAGCGCCCCGGCGGGTATCGACAAGTCGCTGCTCGGTGAGGTCACCCGCTCCGACGGTACGAAGCAGCTCACCCTCGACGGTTGGCCGATGTACCGGTACGCCAAGGACACCAAGGCCGGTGACACCAAGGGTCAGGGCGTGGGTGGCACTTGGTACGCATCGGCTCCGACCGGCAAGAAGGCGACCGAGGGGGGCGGCGAGGCCGCCGCCGACCTTCCCGGTCTGTCGACCCGCAACGACCCCGAACTGGGCGAGGTCGTCGTCGACAAGAACGGTATGACGGTCTACCGCTTCGAGAAGGACGTCCCGTGGCCGATGAAGTCGAACTGCGTCGGTGAGTGCCTGGAGAAGTGGCCGGTCGTCGAGCCGGTGGACGCCGCCGACACCAAGGGCATCGACAACAAGAACGACGGCCGCCGGGGCTATGTCGTCCTGAACCGCCCGGACGGCCTCAAGCAGCAGAGCATCGACTGCTGGCCGCTGTACACCTTCGCGGGCGACAAGAAGCCCGGCGACACCAACGGCCAGGGCGTGGGCGGCACTTGGTACGCCATCTCGCCGGAGGGCAAGCCGCTCGGCAAGCCCAAGTAGGCAGAGCGGGCACGATTCCCCGGTCCACCCCCTCCGTATCGTACGGAGGGGGTCGGCCTGTTTCACGAGGCTTTGGAACGCTTCGGACGCTTTCGTATGACGTTATTTCGGCACGTGCCGCGGGCAGAGACCGGGAACGGATGGTCAATTTCCGTTTCCGCTCGCTCGTTTGGCGGGCGATCAGTAGCCTCAGCTCGAACACCGGATCGCCTACGCCTTGGAGAGATAGATGGAGCGTCCCGCCTGGGCCCCACGCAGTATCGACATCTCGGTGCCGAGCGTGAGCCGGATCTACGACTACTACCTGGGCGGATCGCACAACTTCGAAGTCGACCGGGCGGCGGCCCGGAAGGCGATGGAGTTCATGCCGGGACTTCCCAAGATCATGCAGGCGAACCGGGCGTTCCTGCGCCGTGCGGCGCGTTTCGCGGTGGACGAGGGCATCACCCAGTTCCTCGACATCGGCTCGGGCATCCCCACCTTCGGCAGCGTCCACGAGGTGGTCCAGAGCGCCAGTCCCGGTGCACGCGTCGTGTACGTCGACAACGACCCGGTGGCCGTGGCGCACAGCAAGGCCGTCCTGGAGGGCAACGAGGACGCGGACGTCGTCGCCGCGGATCTGCGCAAACCCCAGGAAATCCTGACGAGTCCCGAGGTCGAGCGTCTGATCGACCTGAATCGGCCAGTCGCACTCCTCCTCGTTGCCATACTTCACTTCGTGGAGGAAGAGGACGACCCGTACGGGGCTGTGGCGGAGTTGCGCGAGGCGCTGGCGCCCGGCAGCCTGCTCATCGTCACGCACGCCTCGTACGAGGGAATCCCGCTCCCACAGGAGCGGGTCGAGGGTGCGGTCGATGTCTACAAAGACATCCGCAACCCGCTGATCATGCGCACGCGTGACAACATCACGCGGTTCTTCGAGGGGTACGACATGGTGGAACCCGGCCTGGTGACGATGGCGAACTGGCGGCCCGAGACAGCACCGGAGGACGAGGATCCCTTTGCCTACTCCGGTTTCGCGGGAGTGGGGCGTTCGGCGTGATGGCGGAGCCGGACGGACCGGAGGACAGACTGCGCCGGTTCGCGACGATCTGGAGCCGGGCGGTCTACCCGGCCACCGCGACGTCGCTGACCCGGCTGGAGTTCGAGCTGGATCTGGTGCCGCTCGCCCGGCGGTTGAGCGACGCCTTGCGGGCGAGGACGTTCGACGCGGCCGAGGGGCAGGCCGTCGGCGCCGCGCTGATCGACGCGCACTGCACCGAACCGGAGGCGCTCAGCCGCTCCCTCGACTGCGTCGACGCCTACCTGGTGCTCTACTGCGGCGAGGACGGGCCCCAGGAAGACCTGCGCAACCGCTCGGCCCGGCTGCAGCACGCCATGGCCGCCGGGTTCGCGCAGGCGCTGCGGGAAAGGACGCTGGCGGAGCAGGAGGCCATCGCACAAGCCGCGCTCGAGGCCCAGGGTGTGGTCGCGGAGGCGCTGCACTCGAGCGAGGCGATGCTTCGCGCGGTGTTCGAGGGCGCGGCCATAGGCATCGGCATCGCGGACCTCGACGGCAACGTCCTCCAGGTGAACAACGCCCTGCTGCGGATGTTCGGCGGCACCGAGCAAACGGTGCGCGGCCGCAAGGTCGTCGAGTGGACGCACCCCGACGACGCTCCTCAGGTCTGGCGCCTGTACGAGGAACTGGTACGGGGCGAGCGCGAGCACTATCACGTGGAGAAGGCCTTCTACCGCCCTGACGGAACGGTTCTCTGGACCAACCTGACGGTCTCCCTGCTGCGCGACGCGGACGGCTCCCCGAAGTACCAGCTCGCCCTCATGGAGGACACCACCGAACGCCGGCTGCTCAATCTGCGGCTGAGGTACGAGGCGACGCACGACGCGCTCACCGGACTGCCCAACCGGACGCTGTTCTTCGAGCGCCTCGACAAGGCACTGTCCGCGCGTGAGGGCATGCGCTTCGGGCTCTGCTACCTGGACCTCGACGGCTTCAAGACCATCAACGACAGCCTGGGGCACGCGGCCGGCGACCGGCTGCTCGTCGAGGTCGCCGACCGGCTGCAGTCCTGCGCGACCGCGCCCGGTGAGATGGTCGCCCGGATCGGCGGCGACGAGTTCGTGGCGCTGACCACCGGGCCCGACACGGAGCGCGAGGTCGACGCGCTGGCCGACCGCATCATGAACGCCCTCGTCACCCCGGTCCGTATCGACGGCCGCGAGCTGACGGTCCGCGGCAGCATCGGCATCGTCGAGGGCCCGACGGGCGAGCGCGGCCCGGCGGAGGTGCTGCGCAGCGCCGACATCACGATGTACCGGGCCAAGTCGGCGGGCGGCAACCGCTACGAACTCGCCGACGCCGAGGCCGACGCGCGCGCCATCACCCGGCACGGGCTCACCACGCAGCTGCCCGCGGCCCTGGACCGGAACGAGTTCTTCATCGAGTACCAGCCGCTCGTCCACCTCGGCGACGGCAGCGTGCACGGCGCCGAGGCACTCGTCCGCTGGCTGCATCCGCAGCACGGCGTGCTCACTCCCGACCGGTTCATCCCGCTCGCCGAGCACACCGGCCTGATCGTCCCGCTGGGCCGCTGGGTCCTGGAACAGTCCGTTCGCCAGGCCCGGGAGTGGCAGGAACGACACGGCGGGGAGGCGGCCGCGGTCCCGCTGCGCATCAATGTGAACCTGTCGCCCTGCCAGCTGACCCATCCCGGCCTGGTCTCCGACACGGTCGACATCCTGGAGCGCGCCGGACTCGAACCGGCGTCCCTCTGCCTGGAAGTCACCGAGTCCGCGCTGATCGGCGCCGACGACGACCTCCTCAAGCCGTTGCGCCGCCTGTCCGAGATGGGCGTCGACATCGCCCTGGACGACTTCGGCACGGGCTACTCGAACCTCGCCAACCTGCGCCGCCTCCCGGTGAGCATCCTCAAGCTCGACCGCTCCTTCACCCAGGGCATGCAGCAGTTCCCCGCCGATCCCGTCGACCTCAAGATCGTCGAAGGGATCGTTTCTCTGGCCCACAGCCTCGACCTCGCGGTCACGGTAGAGGGCGTGGAGACGGGCGCGCAGGCCGAACAGCTACGCATCCTGGGCTGCGACACGGCCCAGGGCTGGTACTACGCCCGCCCGGGCCCACCGGACCGCCTGCACGACCTGGCACTGGTGGACGCGACGGGCTGAGCGCCGGCGAGAGGGCGCGGCCTCAGGGCCGCGCCTCTTCGGGGCGCGCCCGTAAGGGGCGCGGGGAACTGCGCGACCAGCCACGACGGCCCCGCAGACCTGGACAGCGCTTACCCCCAACGGCGCTCCCAGGACCCACGCCCCCAACAAAAGGTCACCGCTCGAACAACATCCGCTGCAACTCCCTGGCGGCCCGAGGCGGAGCCACATCGCTACGGTGCGCCAACGCGATCGTCCGGTGCATCCCCGGAGCGGCCAGCGGAGTCACCCGCAGCCCGCGCCCGGCCCGTGCGGCCACCATGCGCGGGACCACGGCCACGCCCAGTCCCGCCCGAACGAAACCCAGCACCGCGTCCATCTCCCCGCCCTCCACCGCGAAGTCCGGCTCGAACCCCGCGGAGCGGCACGCGGCGACCGTCAGCTCGCGCAGGTCGTAGCCGTGCCGGAACATGACCAGCCGCTCGCCCTCCAGATCCGCTACCTGTACGGTCCGCCGCCCCTGCCCCGGAGCCGGTGAGTCCGGCGACGACACCACCACCAGGTCCTCCCGCAGCACCTCGACCGTGGTCAGCGCGGGCGACGGGCTGGGCAGGGGCAGCACGACGAGGGCGAGGTCCAGGGCTCCGCGTGCGAGCTCGCGTACGAGATCGTGCGAGCCGCCCTCCTCGATCAGCAGCCGGATGCCCGGGTACCGGTCGTGGAAGGCCCGGAGCACGTCCGGCAGCAGCCCCGTGCACAGGCTCGGAGTCGCCCCCAGACGGACCCGGCCGCTGCGCAGCTGCACCAGTTCCTGGACCTCGTGCCGTGCCGTGTCCGCGTCGGCCAGGATGCGGCGGGCCAGCGGCAGCAGCGCCTCGCCCGCGTCCGTGAGCGTGATGTTGCCGCGCGCCCGTAGGAAGAGATCCGCGCCCAACTCCCGCTCCAGAGCCTTGATCTGCTGGGACAGGGACGGCTGGGCGACATGGACCAGGTCCGCGGCGCGGGTGAAGTGCCGTGTCTCGGCCACCGCGACAAAGTACTGGAGCTGCTGGAACTGCATACCGCCACGATAGGCCGCACCTATCGAATCCAGCCACACCATGTCTTGGACCGATGGGGTCGTTCGGCCCTAGCGTTCTTGTCCATGGCTCTGGCAACGCGGACGGTCCGAAAACCGTCCAGGACGCGCACCGTGTGGGACTCGTCCCTCGGCAAGAAGACCGTGATGGCCGTGAGCGGCCTGATCATGCTGCTGTACCTGGTCGCCCACATGATCGGCAACCTGAAGATCTACTTCGGGGCGGGCGAGTTCAACCGCTACGGGCACTGGCTGCGCACCATCGGCGAACCCTTCATGCACTACGAGTGGACGCTGTGGCTCATCCGCGTCGTGCTCGTGGTCGCCGTCGTCGCGCACGCCACCTCCGCGTACCAGCTGAGCCGCCGCGACATCAGAGCGCGACCGACCAAGTACGTGCACAAGAAGCCGCGGGCCAGTTACGCGACGCGGACGATGCGCTGGGGCGGGATCATCCTCGGCCTGTTCATCGTCTGGCACATCCTCGACCTGACGACCGGCACCGTGCACCCGGACGGCTTCCAGGCCGGGCACCCGTACCAGAACGTGATCGACACCTTCTCCACCTGGTACGGCAACGTCATCTACATCGTCGCGATGCTCGCGCTCGGCCTGCACGTCCGGCACGGCTTCTGGAGCGCCGCGCAGACCCTCGGCGTCGGCAGCCGCACCCGCGACCGCGCCCTCAAGACCGTCGCCAACGTCCTTGCGCTGCTGCTCACGGCCGGCTTCATCGCCGTACCCGTGGGCGTCATGACCGGAGTGGTGAGCTGACATGACTGCTGAGTACACCGAGTACACGACCGGTGAGCCGGTCGTCGACACCAAGGCACCCAAGGGCCCGGTCAACGAGCGCTGGGACACCCGTCGCTTCGAGGCCAAGCTGGTCAACCCCGCCAACCGCCGCAAGCACACGGTGATCGTCGTCGGGACCGGTCTCGCGGGCGGCTCGGCCGGTGCCACGCTCGCCGAACAGGGCTACCACGTCGTGCAGTTCTGCTACCAGGACTCGCCGCGCCGCGCCCACTCGATCGCCGCGCAGGGCGGCATCAACGCCGCGAAGAACTACCGCAACGACGGCGACTCCGTCCACCGGCTGTTCTACGACACCGTCAAGGGCGGGGACTTCAGGGCCCGCGAGTCCAACGTCCACCGCCTGGCGCAGATCTCGGTCGAGATCATCGACCAGTGCGTCGCCCAGGGCGTGCCCTTCGCGCGTGAGTACGGCGGCCTCCTCGACACCCGGTCCTTCGGCGGCGTACAGGTCTCCCGGACCTTCTACGCCCGCGGCCAGACCGGCCAGCAGCTGCTGCTCGGCGCCTACCAGGCGCTGTCCCGGCAGATCGCCGCCGGCAACATCGAGATGCATCCGCGCACCGAGATGCTGGACCTGATCGTGGTGGACGGCCGGGCGCGCGGCATCGTGGCCCGCGATCTGATCACCGGCAGGATCGACACGTACTTCGCGGACGCCGTCGTCCTCGCGTCCGGCGGCTACGGCAACGTCTTCTACCTGTCGACGAACGCCATGAACTCCAACGCCACCGCGATCTGGCGGGCGCACCGGCGCGGCGCGTACTTCGCCAACCCGTGCTTCACCCAGATCCACCCGACGTGCATTCCACGCACCGGGGACCACCAGTCGAAGCTCACGCTGATGAGCGAGTCCCTGCGCAACGACGGCCGGATCTGGGTCCCCAAGGCGAAGGGCGACAACCGTCCGGCGCACGAGATCCCCGAGGACGAGCGCGACTACTACCTGGAGCGCATCTACCCGGCCTTCGGCAACCTCGTGCCCCGCGACATCGCGTCCAGGGCCGCCAAGAACGTCTGCGACGAAGGGCGTGGCGTCGGCCCCGGCGGGCAGGGCGTCTACCTGGACTTCGCGGACGCCATCCAGCGGATGGGCCGCGCCAAGGTCGAGGAGAAGTACGGCAACCTCTTCGACATGTACGAGCGGATCACCGCGGAGAACCCGTACGAGGTGCCGATGCGGATCTACCCCGCCGTGCACTACACGATGGGCGGACTGTGGGTCGACTACGACCTCCAGACCACGATTCCGGGGCTCTTCGCGATCGGCGAGGCCAACTTCTCCGACCACGGGGCGAACCGGCTCGGCGCGTCGGCGCTGATGCAGGGCCTCGCCGACGGCTACTTCGTGCTGCCGTCGACGATCAACGACTACCTGGCACGCAATCCGCACCGCTCCGCCGCCGATGACGTGACGGTCGACCACCCCGTCGTCCAGGAGGCGCTCGCCGAGACCGAGGACCGCCTGAACCTGCTCCTCTCCGTCGACGGCGACCGCACCCCCGACTCCTTCCACCGTGAACTCGGCGAGCTGATGTGGGAGTTCTGCGGCATGGCCCGTACGGAAACGGGGCTGCGCAAGGCCCTGGAGCGCATCCCGCAGATCCGCGAGGAGTTCTGGCGGCGCATCAAGGTGCCCGGCACCGGCGAGGAGTTCAACCAGTCGCTTGAGAAGGCGAACCGCGTCGTCGACTACCTGGAGCTCGCCGAGCTCATGTGCCTCGACGCCCTGCAGCGCGGCGAGTCGTGCGGTGGCCACTTCCGCGAGGAGTCCCAGACCCCGGACGGCGAGGCGGCCCGCAAGGACGAGGAGTTCTCGTACGCGGCGGCCTGGGAGTTCACCGCCACCGGTGACGCGCCGGTGCTGCACAAGGAAGACCTCGTCTTCGAGTACGTCCACCCCACCCAGCGGAGCTACGCATGAAGCTCACCCTGCGCGTCTGGCGGCAGAAGAACGCCGACGCCGACGGAGCGATGTCCACGTACGAAGTGGACGGCATCTCGGCCGACATGTCCTTCCTGGAGATGCTGGACACCCTCAACGAGGAACTCATCCTCAAGGGCGAGGACCCGGTCGCCTTCGACCACGACTGCCGTGAGGGCATCTGCGGGGCCTGCTCGCTGGTCATCAACGGCGACGCGCACGGTCCCGAGCGCACCACCACCTGCCAGTTGCACATGCGGTCCTTCGAGGACGGCGACACGATCGACATCGAGCCGTGGCGGGCCTCGGCGTTCCCGGTCGTGAAGGACCTCGTGGTCGACCGGAGCGCCTTCGACCGCATCATCCAGGCCGGCGGCTACATCACCGCGCCCACCGGCGCCGCGCCCGAAGCCCATGCGACGCCCGTACCGAAGCCGGACGCGGACTTCGCGTTCGAGCACGCCGAGTGCATCGGCTGCGGTGCCTGCGTGGCGGCCTGCCCGAACGGTGCCGCCATGCTCTTCACCTCAGCGAAGATCAACCACCTCAACGTCCTGCCGCAGGGTGCGCCCGAGCGCGAGACACGGGTGCTGGACATGGTGGGGCAGATGGACGAGGAGGGCTTCGGCGGCTGCACGCTCACCGGCGAGTGCGCCACCGCGTGCCCGAAGGGCATCCCGCTGGTCTCCATCACCAGCATGAACAAGGAGTGGCTGCGCGCGACCCGCACGTCGGGCAAGCGTTAGCCGTACGTCGTTCGCCGGAAAGGTGCGGACGGGCGGGACCGGAGGTGGTGCTCAGCTCCGGTCCCGTCTCGCATCGACGGCGCCCCCTGGCATTCAACAACCGCACATCCTGACTCCTGCCGTGGGTCACGCGGAAGCCAATCGGCATCGGAAGAACAGGAGCGCGCAGACCGTAACGGTATCGGTCTGCCGCCGCTCCGCCGAACCGGCCCCGCGACCAGGAGAGTGCCATGACCGGCGTTTCCACCCTCGACAGCCCCCCACTGTCGACGGCCCCCACCCGCTACACCGTCACCCTCGCCCGCGACGAGGAAGACGTCCGGGCCGCACAGCGGCTGCGTCACGACGTCTTCGCCGCAGAGATGGGCGCCCTGCTGTCCTCCCCGCAGCCGGGCCTCGACATCGACTCCTTCGACGCGTACTGCGACCACCTGCTGGTCCGCGACACGACGACGGGACAGGTCGTCGGCACCTACCGGCTGCTGCCGCCCGACCGCGCCGCGATCGCCGGACGGCTCTACTCGGAGAGCGAGTTCGACCTCGCGCCGCTCGACGGGATCCGCTCCGGGCTCGTCGAGGTCGGCCGCTCCTGTGTGCACCCCGACCACCGGGACGGCGCCGTCATCGGTCTGATCTGGGCCGGCATCGCGCGCTACATGGTCGACGGCGGTCACGAGTGGCTGGCCGGCTGCTGCTCCATCCCGCTGGCAGACGGCGGCGCACTCGCCGCGGGCACCTGGGACCGGGTCCAGGCCAAGTACCTGGCCCCCGAGGAGTACCGCGTACGGCCGCGACTGCCCTGGAGCGCCGACGGCGTCACCCGCTCCGGGCGCACCGAACTTCCCCCGCTCCTGCGCGGCTACCTTCGCCTCGGCGCCTGGGTCTGCGCGGAACCGGCCCACGACCCCGACTTCGGCGTCGCCGACCTGTACGTCCTGCTGTCGATGCGGCGGGTCAGCCCGCGGTATCTGCGGCACTTCCTCTCGCTCGTGCCGGCGTGATGAACACGCCTCGCATCGCAGTGATACTGCGTTCCCGCCGCGGCGCGACGGCCCTCGCGGGGCCGGGTGCGAGCGCGGCCGCGCTCCCGGGCACCCGGAAGGTGCCACGCCCGCGCCTCGGCAGCGTGCGGCCCGTATCCGGGAAGCGCCCCCGCGCGACGCGCATCGTCACCGCTCCGGCGAGCGCCTGGCTGCCCAGCGCCCCGTGCTCCCCGCGGGCCTGCGTGGAGTCCATGGGGTCGCCGGCCGCCGTACCGCGTGCCGCGCTGCGGCTGACCGCGGTCGTGGCCGTGCTCCTCTTCGGGATCGCGCTGATTCCGGTCGTGGGACGGCTCGCGGGTGTGCGGCGCGACCGTGCCGTCCGGCTGTGGTGCCGGACGATCGTGCGCGCGGTCGGCGTACGCCTACGGATCACCGGCGCCGCCCCGCCCACCGGCGGACTGCTGCTGGTCGCCAACCACATCTCCTGGCTGGACATCCCGCTGCTGGCGGCCGTTCGTCCGGGCCGGATGCTCGCCAAGGCGGAGATCCGGCAGTGGCCCGTGGCGGGCGCGCTGACCGCGAGCAGCGGCGCTCTGTTCATCGAGCGCGACCGGCTGCGCGCGCTGCCCGGGACGGTTGAGCGGATCGCGGACAGCCTGCGGGGCGGCGCGGCGGTCGTGGTCTTCCCCGAGGGGAGCACCTGGTGCGGCCGGGCCCAGGGCCACTTCCGCAGGGCCGCCTTCCAGGCCGCCCTGGACGCGACTGTGCCCGTCCAGCCGGTGCGTCTGCACTACCGGATCGACGGGGGAGCGGCGACGACCGCGCCCGCGTTCGTCGGGAGCGACTCGCTGCTCGCCTCGGTGTGGCGGGTCGTGTCGGCACGCGGTCTCGTGGCGGAGGTACACGTACAGCCGGTGCTCCCGCCGGGTGGTGCACCCGACCGGCGGACCCTCGCCCACGCCGCCGAGGCAGCCACCACCCATCGGACCTGCGCGCACTCGGAGGCATCCGCACACATCTGACGCAACCCGCGGTGGCGGACTACGGCCGCCTCGAAGAGCCCCGGTCAGTCCCCGTGATCCGGGCCAGCCTCTCGTACGAGTCCAGCAGCGCCTCACGGTCGTACGTGCTGGTGGTGACCAGGACCTCGTGTGCGCCGGAGTCCTTGAGCACCGTCTCCAGTTCGTGGGCGACCTCGTCCTCGGTGCCCACGAGGTGGCCCCGGAGCCCGGACTCGTAGAAACCGCGCTCCCTGTCGCTCATGCGCAGCGCCTCGACACGCTCGGCGGGCGGCAGCGGCGGGAAGGTGCCGTGCGTGCGCGAGTGGGCCATCGACCAGGCCTCGGGGAGCAGCAGTCGGCGGGCCTCCTGAGGGGTGCCCGCCACCGCTATGGTGCCGGAGATGACGACATACGGTTCGCTCGCCCACGCGGACGGCCGGAACGTCTCACGGTAGTGGTCGATGCCGCGCAGCATCTTCTCGCGGTTCCTGAGGTCGCCGATGACCATCGGCAGCCCCGCCCGCGCCGCGATCGTGGCGCCCTCGCCCATGGCCAGCACGAACGGCGGCACGGTCAGGCCCTCGGCGGGGCGCGCGTGCACCCCCGTCGCCGACGTACCGCGGAACCAGCCCAGCAACTCCTCGAGCTGCCCCGCGAAGTCGCCGGCGTCGTCCTTGTCCCGGCCGAGCGCCTTCCGCACACCGTCGGTGAACCCCACGGAGCGGCCCAGCCCCATGTCGATGCGCCCCGGGAAGAGCGACTCCAGGACGCCGAACTGCTCGGCTACCACCAGGGGTTGGTGGTTGGGCAGCATCACCCCGCCCGTGCCCACCCGGATCGTGCGCGTCGCGGCGGCGACCGCGGCGGCCAGCACGGTCGGCGCGGAACCCGCGACTCCGGGCACGCCGTGGTGCTCCGACACCCAGATCCGGTGGTACCCGAGCCGCTCCACCTCCCGCGCCATCCGCACGGTGTCCCGCAGGGCCTCGGGGCCCTCGTGCCCCTCCCGGGTGCGTGAGCGGTCGAGAACGGAGAAGCGGGCGGCAGCGATCACTGAACTCACATGGCTTTCAACGCTCGCCGGGCGCCAGGATTCCCGGCCCTCCCGCCGCCGACGGTTTCAGAAAGGTTACGAACCCCTCATCACATGAGACCAGAAGTGGGAAGTCCCGTTGAGTCCGCCCTGCTGTGGGGCCATGCTGAGGGCAGGCGCGGGGTTGGCCCGTGGTGTGTGTGAGAGACGGGTGCATGGACTCAGAAGTGTTCGGTTCGGCCTGGGCAGCGACCGCCGTCGTGGACGGAACGGGGAAGGTCACCGCCTGGAGCGAGGACGCCCGCCGGATGCTCGGCTACGACTCCGTGGACGCCGTGGGCCGCGACGCCCGGGAGCTGCTGGCCGCCGAGCTTCCGTACGCGGCCCGGACCGCCTGCGCCGCCCGAGCGCCATGGAGCGGTGGCGCCGTGGTCAGGACCCACGAGGGGCGGCGACTGGAGCTGCTGGTCGACCTCCGGCCGCTGACCGGCGCCGACGACGACCCGCTGTGGATCGTCACGGCCTCGGCCGCGGCCGAGGCCGCCCCCGCCACTCTGGACCGGTGGGCGATGGAGCAGCTGCCCATCGCCGTGGTCGTGTGCGACGACGACGGGAAGGTCGTGCGCGCCAACGACGCCTTCGTCACGCTGTCGGGAGCGACGGAGGAGCAGCTGCGGGGCCTCGGCATCGCCGAGCGGCTCTCCGGCGAGATCCTCGCAGGCGCCGAGGAGGTCCCGCGCCTGGCCGAACAGGCCATGCGGACCGGGAACGTCGTACGCCACCAGGCCTATCTGCGGATCCCGGGGGTCAGTCGCGAGCGCTCCTGGTCCTCCCTGCTGTTCCCCCTCAAGGACCCACAGGGGCGGGTCCGGGGTGTTGCCTCCGCCGTCTACGACACCACCGATCAGTACTGGGCGCGCCGGCGGATGTCCCTGGTGAGGGAGGCGGGCCTGCGCGTCGGGACCACGCTCGACGTCACACGCACCGCCCAGGAGCTCGCCGATATCAGCGTCTCGGGGTTCGCCGACTTCGTCCTCGTGGACCTCCTGGACGACCTCTTCCAGGACGCCGACACGGACACCGTGCCTGGCGTGGGGCCGCTGGTCTTCCGCCGGTCCGCGCAGGCCTCCGTACTGGAGGGCTGCCCGGAGGCGACCTTCGGTGCCGGACAGCGGCATGTCTATGCCGACGACTCACCGCAGGCCGAGGCCCTCACCGCCGACCGCCCCTTCCTGCACCGCCTCGACAGCGCCCGCCTCCCGGTGTGGCTGACCGCGCTCCCCGATCGTGCCGACAGCTTCCGAACGCACGGAATCCACTCGTTGCTCATCGTTCCTCTGCAGGCACGGGGCATCACGCTCGGGCTGGCCCAGTTCCACCGCCACCGCACGCCGGAGCCGTTCGACGAGGAGGATCTGTTCCTGGCGCGGGAGATCGCGAACAGGGCGGCCCTGAGCATCGACAACGCCCGCCGCTACAGCCGTGAGCGGGCCACGGCGGTGACACTGCAGCGCAGCCTGCTGCAGCGGAGCACGCCGGACCAGTCCGCCGTGGAGGTGGCCACCCGCTATCTGCCCGCCGGCACGCGCGCGGGCGTCGGCGGCGACTGGTTCGACGTGATCCCCCTGTCCGGTGCCCGGGTGGCGCTCGTGGTCGGCGACGTGGTCGGCCACGGGCTGCGCGCCTCGGCCGCCATGGCCCAGTTGCGCACCGCGGTGCGCACGCTGGCCGACGTCGACCTGGCGCCGGACGAGTTGCTCACCCATCTCGACGACGTGGTCATCCGCCTGGCCCGGGAGGAGCTCGACGATCCCGGCCCCGCCGCGGCTGACCCGCCGGCCGGGGAGGTCCCGCCGGCCGGGGAGGTCCCGCCGACCGGGGAGGTACGGCCGGTCGGGGAGGTACGGCCGGTCGGGGAGATGCGGGCCACGTGTCTGTACGCGGTCTACGACCCGGTGGCCCGGCGTTGCTCCCTCGCCAGCGCGGGGCATGTGCTGCCCGCCGTGGTGACGCCCGACGGCGAGGTCGACTTTTTGGACCTGCCCGTCGGCCCGCCGCTCGGTCTCGGCGGACTGCCCTTCGAGATCTCGGAGTTCGACGTCCCGGAAGGCAGCCTGCTCGCCCTCTACACAGACGGGCTGATCGAGGCGAGCGACCAGAACGTCGACACGGGCATGGCCCTCATGGGCCGCGTCCTCGGCCGGCCCGTCGGATCGCTGGAGAAGCTGTGCGACGACCTGCTGGAGGAGCTGCTGCCCGGGCGTCCCGCGGACGACGTGGCCGTCCTCCTGGCCAGGACCCGTGGCTTCGATGCCGCCCAAGTGGCGACCTGGGAACTGCCCGGCGATCCTCAGATGGTCGCCGAGGCCCGCAAGTACGCGTCCGGCCAGCTCGCGGCCTGGGGCCTGGACGAGGCCGCCTTCGTCACGGAACTGGTGGTCAGCGAACTCGTCACCAACGCCATCCGCTACGGCGACGCCCCCATCCGGCTGCGCCTGATCCGTGACGCCAGGCTCATCTGCGAGGTCTACGACGGCAGCGACACCGCACCCCATCTGCGCCGCGCCCGCGCCTTCGACGAGGGCGGACGGGGCCTGCTCCTCGTCGCCCAACTCACCGAAAGCTGGGGCACGCGCCATACCCCGGGCGGAAAGATCATCTGGGCGGAACTGAACGTGGCCCAGGACTAGAACGGGGCCGGGCCCGGTGGGACGAGCAGAGCCCGGGTGGATGAGCAGGGCTGTGCCGGGCCCGGGGCGGTCGGCTCTAGGGTTGGCGACGTGACGGACGACAAAAGGCCGCTCGCGGTGTTCGACCTCGATGGCACGCTCGCTGACACCGCGCACCGGCAGTGCTTTCTGGAGCGCAAGCCGCGGGACTGGGACGCCTTCTTCGCGGCGGCCCCGAACGATCCGCCGCTGGCCGAGGGGGTGGCGCTGGCGCTGCGGCAGGCGGAGGAGTGCGAGGTCGTCTATCTGACCGGACGGCCCGAGCGGTGCCGCAAGGACACGGTGGCCTGGCTCGCCGCGCAGGGGCTGCCCGACGGGCGCGTCTGGATGCGCCGCAACGACGACCGAAGGCCCGCCCGGCGCACCAAGCTGGAGATCCTCCGCGGCCTCGCACGGCACCGTGAGGTGCGGCTGCTCGTGGACGACGACGAGCTGGTGTGCGAGGACGCCGAGCGGGCGGGCTTCACGGTCGTACGGGCGCGCTGGGCGGTCACGTCCGCGGCGCTGAAGGTGGCACAGGAGCGCGAGGGCCGCACCTGAGGGGCTTCGCCCCGCGGGGAGGAGTCACTCCCCGTCCTCCAGCCGGAAGCCGACCTTCAGGCCGACCTGATAGTGCTCGATCTGCCCGCCCTCGATCTGCCCGCGGACCTGCGTGACCTCGAACCAGTCCAGGTTGCGCAGGGTCTGCGAGGCCCGGGCGATCCCGTTGCGGATCGCTTGGTCGATGCCCTCGGGCGAGGTCCCGACGATCTCGGTGACCCGGTACGTGTGGTTGGTCATGCGACTGCTCCTCTCCGCCGTGGCGGGTGTGCCACGCGTCATTCCACGGTGCCGCACGGTGCGGACGTCCGCGACCCGTCACCGGGCCACGCTGAGCGACAGTGCGAACCGACCTTCCTCGTCCGTCCACCAGTGCGTCAGCTCCAGCCCGGCCGCGGCCAGTTCACCGCGTACCCCTTCTTCGCGGAACTTCGCGGACACCTCGGTCCGCATCTCTTCGCCGGCCGCGAAATCCACGGCGAGGTCGAGCGCGGGCACCTTCACGGTCAGCGGCGCAAGAGCGCGCAGCCGCATCTCGATCCACTCCCGCTCCGGGTCCCAGAGGGCCACGTGGGCGAAGTCGTCGGGGTCGAAGTCGGCGCCGAGCTCGCGGTTGACGACGGTCAGCACGTTCTTGTTGAACGCGGCCGTCACCTCGGCCGCGTCGTCGTAGGCGGCGACCAGCACGGACTCGTCCTTCACCAGGTCGGTTCCGAGCAGCAGGGCGTCGCCGGGGGACAGGAGCGACCGTACGGAGGCCAGGAACGTGGCGCGTTCGTCGGGCAGGAGATTGCCGATCGTGCCGCCCAGGAAGGCGACGAGCCGCGGACCTGGGGTGCCGGGCAGTGCGAGGCCGCTGGTGAAGTCGGCGATCAGCGCGTGCACGGCGAGCGACGGGCGCTCGGCGATCAGCGCCTGCCCGGCCTGTGTGAGCGCGCTCTCGCTGACGTCGACCGGCACGTACGTGTGGAGGCCGGGCAGCTCATCGAGCAGGTGCCGGGTCTTGTCGGACGAACCGGAGCCCAGCTCGACCAGGGTGCGTGCCTCGGTCGCCCGGGCGATCTCCGCGGCGCGCTCGACGAGGATCTCGCGCTCCGCGCGCGTGGGGTAGTACTCCGGCAGTTCGGTGATCTTCTCGAAGAGTTCGCTGCCGTAGGCGTCGTAGAACCACTTCGGCGGCAGTGTCTTGGGGGTGCGGGTGAGGCCGTGCAGGACGTCGGCGCGCAGCGCGGCGTCGGTGGCGTCCTCGGGCAGGGTGCGGGTGACCAGGAACGGGCTCACGAGGTGGGCTCCTCGGGTGGGTCGGGTGCCAGGTGCTCTTCGACGTCCTTGAGTGGCGTGAGCAGGACGTCTGTGCGGCTCGCGGCCAGCAGGGTGCGGTCGGGCACCTCTTGCCAGTGCGGATCGTCGTCGTACGGTTCGGACGCCACGACCGTGCGCCGGCCGGGCTCGGTGAGATACCAGAGGGTGTCGCCCCAGGCGGTCGCGGCGATCGTCTCACCGTTGGTGAGCAGGAGGTTGAGCCGCGAGCCGGGGGCCGCCACCGCGACGTCCAGCACTGTGTCGGCGAGCGCCTGCCCCGCCTCGTCTCCGCCGCTCAGCCGGTTCAGGACCAGGGCCCATACGAGGGCCGAGTCGCAACGCGCCTCCAGCGACAGCAGTTCGGCGGGCGGCAGGGTCCGCGCGAGTGGTGCCAGGGAGCGCGGCCAGCCGCTGACCGCGCCGTTGTGGCTGAACAGCCAGCGGCCCGCGGCGTACGGTGCCGCCGCGGCCTCCCCGTCCGCGCCCGCCACGGTCGCGTCGCGCACCGCGGCGAGCAGCGCGCCCGAGCGCACCACGCGCGCCAGGTCGGCGAAGGACTGATCGCCCCAGATGGGCCCCGTACGCCGGTACCGCGCGGGCACGGGATCCCCTTGCGCGTACCAACCGACCCCGAAACCATCGGCGTTGACGGTTCCGTGCCGCTGCCGGCGCGGCGCCCACGACTGGTGGAAGAGACTGTGCGCCGGTTCCACGAGGAGCCGGCCGAGCGGCTCCTCGGGTCCCAGGTAGGCGAGGTGACGGCACATCAGGACGTCTCCGTCCCCGGCGCGGCGTCCCGTGCCGTACGGAAACCGGAGAAGATCTGCCGCCGGATCGGATAGTCCCAGTTGCGGAACGTCCCCCGGCAGGCCACCGCGTCGACGGCGAACGAGCCGCCGCGCAGCACCTTGTGCTCCGGCCCGAAGAACACCTCCGAGTACTCCTTGTACGGGAAGGCCGTGAACCCCGGATACGGCAGGAAGTCGCTGGCCGTCCACTCCCACACGTCACCGATCAGCTGCCGTACGCCCAGCGGCGACGCACCCTCCGGGTAGCTGCCGGCGGGGGCCGGGCGCAGATGGCGCTGGCCGAGGTTGGCGTGCTCGGGAGTCGGGTCGCCGTCACCCCACGGGTAGCGCGTGGAGCGGTGGGCCGCCGGGTCGTGCCGGGCCGCCTTCTCCCACTCGGCCTCGGTGGGCAGCCGCCGCCCCGACCAGCGCGCGTACGCGTCCGCCTCGTACCAGCTGACGTGCAGCACCGGCTCGTCGGGCGGCACGACCTCGGTCACCCCGAAGCGTCGCCGCAGCCATTCGCCGCCCTCGCGGCGCCAGAACAGTGGCGCCTCGATGGAGTGCGCGCGGATGTGGGACCAGCCGTCGGAATCCCACCAGCGCGGGTCGGTGTAGCCGCCGTCCGCGATGAACGCCTGGTACGCGGCGTTCGTCACCGGTGTGGTGTCGATGAAGAACGGCGGTACGAAACGCTGGTGCGCGGGCCGTTCGTTGTCCAGCGCCCATGGCTCGGCCGAGGTACCCATGGTGAACGGGCCGCCGGGGACCAGGACTTCGGCCGGTCCGGTGAACGGCGGCGCGGGCGCGGGGTCCGGCGCGGTGAGGGCCGCGGGCCCCTTGCGCAGCTGATGGGTGATCAGCATGGTCTCGTCGTGCTGCTGTTCGTGCTGGGCGATCATGCCGAAGGCGAAGCCCGCCTCGGTCAGTCGCGTGCCGCGGAACGCCGTGCTCTCCAGGACGTCGAGCGCCCGGCCGCGCACCTCGGCGGCATAGCGGCGGGCCTCGTCCGGCGGCAGCAGCGGCAGCGAGGGCCGCTCGGCGCGCGGGTGCTCGAACGCGTCGTACAGGCCGTCGATCTCGGGCCGTATCGCCTCACGGCCCGCGACCTCCCGCAGCAGCCACATCTCCTCCTGGTTGCCGATGTGCGCGAGGTCCCAGACCAGCGGTGACATCAACGGCGAGTGCTGCGCGGTGAGGTCGGGATCCTCCACGCAGGAGGTCAACAGCGCGGTGCGGTCGCGCGCCCGGGTCAGCGCCGCCAGCGCACGCTCCCGGAGCGTCTCCGGATCGGTGAGGAAGGCGG
Source organism: Streptomyces montanus (assembly GCF_005786655.1). Lineage (NCBI taxonomy): Bacteria > Bacillati > Actinomycetota > Actinomycetes > Kitasatosporales > Streptomycetaceae > Streptomyces > Streptomyces montanus. The sequence goes on along the minus strand of NZ_VBZC01000028.1, from coordinate 61,712 downwards.
GGTCGGTCATGTGCGGATGTCCTTCCGGTGCAGCAGGTGTTCCGTGCCGTGGTCTCGGTCGATCCGGCCCTGGGTGGCGGCCGGTCCGTGGATGTCGATCAGGTCGTCGGCGGGGCAGCGGCCCCGGGCCACATAGCGGTCGATGAACTCCGCTACGGCGCCTTGTACTTCGGGCGTGGCGCCGAGCCTGGGCAGGGCCTCGGCCGCCGCCTCGAAACAGGTGATCGCGGCCTCGCGCAGTTCGGGATCGGCCGGCCCCGAGCGGGCGGCCGCGAGCCACAGCGGATTGCGCGGAGCCGTCGGCGAACCGGCCCGCTCCGCAAGGGGTTTGACCGTCCGGTACGCGATCTCGGTCGCCTCCGCGTCGTCGAACAACGCCGTGGCCACGGCGAGCGGCACGATCCATCCGTCGTCGCCCGGCTGTGCGTCGATCATGCGGAGTTCCAGATGGCCCCGCGGACGCACGGGCGGAAACAGGGTCGTCAGGTGGTAGTCGAGATCCTCCCGGTCCGGCGGCGCGCCGGACCGGGTCCACGCACGGAAACTCATGGCCTCCGGTACGTCCCATGCGCCGCCGTTCGGCGCCCGTACACACATCACCGGCGCGTCCAGCACGTGCCGCGCCCAGGTAGCCCGTGGATCGTCGTCGAGAGGCGGGGCGCAGGCGCGGCCCGGATCCATCGCGGCCCACAGGGACTGCCGGGTCGAGCGCCAGCCGGTGGGCCGGCCCCGGGCCATCGGTGAGTTCGCGAACGCGGCCACCAGGACCGCGCCCAGCAGATGCGCCAGCCACCAGCGCCGTACATGCCCGAGGGGCCCCGGCTCCTCGTACCCGGCATCCAGACACACCTGGACGGAGGCCGAGCTGCACATCATGGCCCGGCCCTCGGGACCCGTGCGGTCGAGGTAACTCTCCATGGCGTCGTAGCGCGGCTCATGGAGGAAGCGGGTGGGCGGGTGCCAGGGGTCCTGGCCCATTCCGGTGAGGCCGAGATCCGCCTCGCGCAGTACCGCGCGTACGGCGTCGAGGTCGGCGGAGACGGAGCCGATGCACTCCATGAGGGAGGCGGCGGGGGAGGAGCTGAGCTCCAGTTGGCCCCCGGGTTCGACCGTGAGTGTCGACCGCAGGGGCAGGGTTCGCAGTGCGGCGTAGGCCGCTTCGAGTCGTTCGGGTGGTACGGGGAGCCGCGGGGATCGCAGCTCGCGGACAAACCATTCCACTTCGACACCGAGGAAACGGGGCGGCCCCGTCTTGAAGCAGATGCCCCTGATCAGGGCCTCTACTTCGGCTTCGGTGACGGCGGAGCGGGTCTCCGTACAGTCACTTACCGAATCTGACATGTCGGGATCCTCCTGAGATTCCACCATGCCGCCGGCCCGGTGTCGGATGGGCCGGGTCGACAACCATCCGTCCACCCAAAACCCTCGCGCCGATTCGCACAAGGGTGCGTATGGGTGCTCTTGGGGCCGGGAAACTCTGTTGCGGCGCAGTACAAGGATCGCTCACGATGCGTTCATGAGCACGACGGGGGAGATCGCGCGGGACGCGATCGCGGCGTCCACGGGGGTGACGCCATGAGTGCGCGCCTGAGGGGCATCGCACGGCAGACGGAGGAGATCGTCGCGGCGGGTTCGTACCACGCGTCCGACGGGCGCGAGGTCTCGATCGCCGCGGCGGTGGCCGCCGCCCAGGAGGGCACGCGCATGTACGGGCCCGGTCCGGTGGACATTCCGCAGGCCGCTCCCGTACCCACGTTCTTCGAGGTCACGGGCGAGAGCAGCCTGGAGGCGGCCCGTCGGCTCACCGGCTCCGTACGGCACACCGGCCCGGTCGCGGTCCTGAACTTCTCCTCGGCACGCAACCCCGGCGGGGGATACCTGAACGGCGCCCAGGCCCAGGAAGAGGCCCTGTGCCGCGCCTCCGCGCTGTACGCGTGCGTGCTGCGGGCACGCGAGTTCTACGACCATCACCGCGCACACCGCGACGCGTTCTACAGCGATCGGGTGATTCACTCCCCGGCCGTGCCGGTTTTCCGCGACGACCGGGGGCGCCTGCTCGACGAGCCGTACACCGTCGGCTTCCTCACCGCCGCCGCACCCAACGCCGGAGTCGTCCTGCGCACCACGCCGGAGCGCGCGGCCGAACTCCCGCGCGCGCTTGCGACCAGGGCCGAGCGGGTCCTGGAGACGGCCGTGGCCGGCGGCTACCGTCGGCTGGTGCTCGGCGCCTGGGGATGCGGAGTGTTCCAGAACGATCCGGAGCAGGTGGCGGGTGCGTTCCGCACCCTGCTCGGCGATGGCGGCCGGTTCTCCGGTTCCTTCGAGCACGTCGTGTTCGGCGTGCTCGACCGTACGCCGGGGACGGTGGTCCGGGGCGCTTTCGAGCGAGCGTTCGCCGGAGCCGGAGCCGGAGCCGGAGCCGGAGCCGGAGCCGCGACAGGCGCGGTGGCGGTGGCGGGCACGGACGCCAGGCAGGGCGTTCAGCGCCAGCCGTAGCGCTCCCGCAGCCGGTGCACCACCAGGTTGAACCGCATCCGGTCCAGCGCGCACGCCTCCCGGCGCATCCCCGTCTCGTGCAGCCGCAGCACCCGGTCCACGGCCACCCACGAGTCGCGCCCCGACCGGTCCCACGGACCGCTGCCGATCGGGACCCACTCCCGGTCACCGTCGTGCCGCTTGCTCGACAGCTGGACGGCGAGCAGGGTCCCGGCCGCCTCGCGGGCGACGACGAGCACCGGGCGGTCCTTGCCCCGTCCGTCGTTCTCCTCGAAGGGCACCCACGTCCAGACGATCTCGCCGGGGTCGGGGTCGCCGTCGTGCGCGGGCGAGTACTCCGTGTGGACGCGGCCCACCTCGCGGGGCTCGGCCTCGGTGGTCGCCGACGGGCCGTAGCGGCCGGGGACTTCGGAAGCGTGCGCGTCATCGGTGAAGGCATTCACGCGGGTCACGTTAGGGCTTGCCCTCTCCCCTCCGCCGAGCGGGGGCGGCCGATGACGCCCAGGGGTGATCCGAACGACACCCTCTATGCCTCAGTGGGTGGCCTGAACTCCTGTACAGCGCCGTTGAATTGAGCGGTCGGCCACTGTTCGTGCCACCGCAGGTCCGCCTCCAGCTGAGCGGCCAACGAGACCAGAAGCGGTTCGCTGTTCGCCGGGCCGAGGAGCTGCGCGCCCACGGGCAGCCCATCGCCCACAAGGCCCGCGGGGACGTTCACCCCGGGCCAGCCCAGGACGTTCCATGGCCACGCGTACGGGCAGGCGGCGATCATGGCGCGGTCGGTGCCCAGCCCGTTCAGCTGCGCGAGGGCGCCGATGCGCGGCGGGGGAGTGGCCGTCGTCGGCGCGAGGACCACGTCGTACATCTCGAAGAGCGCGCCGACGCGCCGCTGCAGCGTCGCCTCGGCGCGCCGGGCCACCCGCAACGGGGCGCCACCGAGCAGTCGGCCCAGGCGGGCCGCGCCGCGCGTGCGCCGGTCGAGCAGCTGGGGGTGAGGTGCCTCGCGCACCCGCTCGGCGATCCCGACCGTCGCGCGCGGAACGAACGTCAGCCCGATCGCCCCGTACGGCGGGTCGGCCTCCTCGACCTCGTGCCCGAGCGCGGCCAGCCGCTCCGCCAGGGCGACGACCCGCGCCCGTACATCGGGCCGCAGCCGTGCGGGCAGCGCGGTGAACGGCGGCTTCAGTGAGAGGGCGATCCGCAGTCGGCCCGGCTCCCGGCCCACCGCGTCCGATACGCGCAGCGCGGGCGGGCGGTGCACATCGCCCTCGTGCTGGCCGCTCGCCGCGTCCAGGAGCAGCGCGGCGTCCTCGACGGTGCGCGCGAGGGTTCCGTTGACCGTGATGCCCTGGAACGACTCCGCGCGCGGCCAGGTCGAGATCCGGCCGCGCTGCGGCTTGATCCCGATCAGATGCGTCCAGGAGGCCGGGATCCGCACCGAGCCCGCGCCGTCCGAGCCCAGCGCCGCCGGTACCAGGCCCGCCGCGACCGCGGCCGCCGAGCCGCCGGACGAGCCGCCCGGTGTGTGCTCGGTGTGCCACGGGTTGCGGGTCTCACCGAAGGCGGGTCCCTCGGTGAACGGCCACTGCCCGAACTCGCATGTGTTCGTCTTGCCGATGATCACGGCCCCGGCCGCCCGCAGTCGGCGTACCGCCTCGCCGTCGCCGGCCACCGGCGGAAACTCCCCGCAGCACCCGAACGCCGTCGGTTCGCCCGCCACGTCCATGTCGTCCTTCACGGCCACCGGCACCCCGAGCAACGGCCGCTCGCGATCGGCCCGTCGCGTACCCCCGGCCAGCTCCCGGTCCGCCGCGTCGGCCTCGGCGAGTGCCGCCTCGGCACGCACCAGGCGGAAGGCGTTGAGCGTGCCCTGGGTCGCCTCGATCCTGGCCAGCGTCTCCTCGACGAGCGTCCGCGACGACACCTCGCCCTCGGCAAGGGCGCGAGCGCACTCGGCCAGTCCTGCGGCACGGTCGGGAGCCATACGGGACACCTCCGGAAAGCACATAGACTACCGAACGGTAACCTCCGGGGAAACAGATCCGGTACGAGATACGGGACTTCCCCCGTACACATCTGGATTCGGCCGCGCTGTACCCGTAGATTCGGCCGCGGTATTACCCGTGGATTCGGCCGCGCCGAGCCGATGCCCACCCGGGCCGGGCATCACTCGGGGCTTCTGCGAAGATGCGATACGTCATGGTGCAGATACCGGAACATCCCGCCCCGACCTCGACCCCGCAGTACTCCGTGCCGACGAGCGCGGATGTGGCCCGCCTCGCGGGGGTCTCGCGCGCGACCGTCTCCTACGTCCTGAACAACGCCAGCGCCGTACGGATCAGCGAGCCCACGCGCCGCCGCGTCCACCAGGCCGCCAAGGAGCTCGGATACGTCCCGCACGCGGCTGCCCGCAGCCTGCGCGCCGGGCACAGCCGGATGGTGCTGATGCCCGCGCCGGCCGTGCCGGTCGGCCCGCTCTACAGCCAGTTCTTCAACGAACTCCAGTGGGCGCTCAGCCGTTTCGACTACACCGTCGTGCAGTACGGCAGTGTCGGCCTCCAGGGCGACGAAGCGGCCCGCGCCTGGGCGGAGTTGCGGCCGGTCGCGGTGCTGGTGCCCGGCAGCGGCCTCGGCCCGCAGGGCGTGGCCGTCCTCAAGCGCTCCGGCGCCCGCGCCGTCCTCACATTAGGACCCGAGCGCGTCGAGGGCGCGCACGCACTGCTCATGGACCACAGCGTGGTCGGCCGCAGCGCCGGCGCGCACCTGCTGGCCAGGGGCCGTCGCCGGATCGGTGTCGTGATGCCCGAGGACCCCGGCCTGGACATCTTCGCCAAGCCCCGACTCGAAGGCGTACGCCAGGCGCTGCACGGCACAGGCGCGACGCTGACCGAGGTACCGCTGGCCTACGAGGAGCAGTCCGCGGCCCAACTCGCCGCGCGCTGGCGGGCGCTGGGCCTTGATGCCGTCTTCGCGTACAACGACGAGTACGCGATGCTGCTGATGAGGGCTCTTCAGGACGAGGGCATCCCCATCCCGGACGAGACGGCCGTCATCGGCGCCGACGACCTGATGCTCGGCCGGCTGCTGCGCCCGCGCCTGAGCACCGTCCACATCGAGCTGCCGTCCGGACAGGAGCTCGCCGAACTGGTCGACCGCGCGGTGCGCGACTTCGGTGCCCCGCCCGGGACGCACGAGGTACTGGGAGCGACGGTTCTGCACCGCGCATCGAGCTGAGTACGCCTTTTCGCCCGTGCCGTCGTACGACATGACTAAGATGTTGCATGCTCAACTACATGGGGTTCCCCATGCCCCGTGAGTCATCGATCGGAGATCAGGCATGCCGCTGCTCGACCCGAAGACCTGGCAGTCCCGCACCCTGTCAGGGGCTGAGTACGCCATCACGGAGCCCGCCACCGGCGACACGCTCGGCGCTGTCACCCTCGCCACCGGCGAGGACGTCCGGGCGGCCGCGCAGGCGGCTCACGCCGCCCAGCACGACTGGGCCCGCGCTCCGCACTTCGTGCGCGCCGCCGTGCTGCGCAAGGCCGGTGACCTGTTCACCGCGCACGCCGACGAACTGCGCGACTGGATCGTGCGCGAGTCCGGCTCCATACCGGGCAAGGCCGACTTCGAACTGCACGTCGCCGCCCAGGAGTGCTACGAGGCCGCCGCACTCGCCTCCCGTCCGGCCGGCCAGGTGCTGCCCTCCGAGGCGCCGCGCCTTTCCTACACCCGGCGCGTTCCGGTGGGTGTCGTCGGCGTGATCTCCCCCTTCAACGCCCCGCTGATCCTCTCCATACGCTCCGTCGCCCCGGCGCTCGCGCTCGGCAACAGTGTCGTCCTGAAGCCCGACCCGCGCACCGCCGTCTGCGGCGGACTCTCACTCGCGGCGGTCTTCGCCGAGGCGGGCCTGCCCGAGGACCTGCTGCACGTGCTGCCCGGCGGACCCGACGCGGGCGAGGCACTCGTCGCCGACCCCCAGGTGCCGGTGATCTCCTTCACCGGCTCCACCGCCGCCGGACGCGCCGTCGGCGAGGCCGCCGGGCGCCACCTCAAGCGCGCACACCTGGAGCTGGGCGGCAACTCCGCCCTCATCGTCCTGGAGGACGCCGACATCGACGCCGTGATCTCCACGGCGGCCTGGGGCTCCTTCTTCCACCAGGGTCAGATCTGCATGACGACCGGCCGCCACCTGGTGCACGCCTCGCTGTACGACCAGTACGTGGAGCGGCTCGCCGCCAAGGCCGACTCGCTCGCCGTCGGCGACCCGCACCGCGAGCAGGTCCACCTCGGGCCGATCATCGACCGCGCCCAACTGGGCAAGATCCACGGCCTGGTCGAGTCCAGCACCGCCCTCGGCGCGAAGCTGGCGGCGGGCGGCACGCACGAGGAACTGTTCTACCGGCCGACCGTCCTCGCCGACGTCGACGACCGGATCCCGGCGTACTCCGAGGAGGTCTTCGGCCCCGTCGCGCCCGTACGCTCCTTCGGCACGCTCGACGAGGCCGCGGCCCTCGCCGCCGCGGGGCCGTACGGGCTGTCCCTCGGCATCGTGACCGCCGACAGCGCGCGCGGCCTGGAGCTGGCCGAGCGCATACCCACCGGGATCGTCCACATCAACGACCAGACCGTCAACGACGAGGCCGTCGCACCCTTCGGCGGACGCGCCGCCTCCGGCACCGGCGCCCGGTTCGGCGGCGAGTCCAACCTGGAGGCCTTCACCGACGTGCGGTGGACGACGGTGCGCGGGGACGTGGCGGGGTACCCGTTCTAGGCGGGCACCCGTACTGGGTTACCGCTCCTGCCTGGATACCGGCCCCGCTGGTCCTGCTCGGCTAATCGGCCTACTCGGCTTGCTCGGCCTGCTGGCCCTGCTGCTCCGCGATGGACTTGCGGACCTCGTCCATGTCCAGCTTCCGGGCCTGCCCGATGACGTCCGTCAGGGCGGACTCGGGCAGCGCCCCGGGCTGGGCGAAGACGGCCACCTGGTCGCGGACGATCATCAGCGTCGGGATCGACTGGATGTTGAAGGCCGCGGCCAGCTCCGGCTGCGCCTCCGTGTCCACCTTGCCGAAGACCAGGTCGGGGTTGGACTCCGCCGCCTTCTCGTAGACGGGTGCGAACTGCCGGCACGGACCGCACCAGGACGCCCAGAAATCGATCAGGACGAACTCGTTGTCCGTGACCATCTGATCGAAGTTGTCCTTGGTGAGCTCCACGGTGCTGCTCATGGCGTTGATTCCCACTTCCTGGTGTCGGGGCTCCGCTGTCCACAACGGAGCCGTCCGGCGGCGTATTCCGCGCACGTACCCGTGTGGAAACGGCGCACACCAACAACCAGACTGAGCCCATGACGGAATCGGAATCCATCGCGTACGACGTAGTAGTACTCGGAGCCGGCCCCGTGGGGGAGAACGTCGCCGACCGCGCTCGCGCGGCCGGCCTCTCCACGGCGGTCGTGGAGAGCGAACTGGTCGGCGGCGAATGCTCGTACTGGGCCTGCATGCCCAGCAAGGCCCTGCTGCGCCCGGTCATCGCCCGTGCGGACGCGCGCCGCCTGCCCGGCCTGAGCCAGTCCGTGCAGGGTCCCCTCGACGCCTCGGCGGTCCTCGCCCGCCGTGACTCCTTCACCTCCCACTGGAAGGACGACGGCCAGGTCCAGTGGCTCGAGAGCACAGGAGCCGTCCTCTACCGCGGCCACGGGCGGCTCGCCGGACCGCGCCGGGTCACCGTTGACGGGCCCGAGGGCGAGCGGCACGTGCTCACCGCGCGGCACGCCGTGGCCGTCTGCACGGGCAGCCGCGCCGCCGTGCCGGACCTGCCGGGCATCGACCGGGTCAAGCCGTGGACCAGCCGCGATGCCACCGGCGCCCAGGCGGTACCAGGCCGTCTCGTGGTCGTCGGGGGCGGTGTCGTCGGTGTCGAGATGGCCACCGCCTGGCAGGCCCTCGGCTCCGAGGTCACCGTCCTCGTCCGCGGCAAAGGCCTGCTGCCCCGTATGGAGCCCTTCGTCGGAGAGCTGGTGGCCGAAGCGCTGGCGGAGGCGGGCGCGAACGTGCGGACCGGCACATCGGTGGAGTCGGTCACGCGGGAGGGCCCGACGGTCGTGGTCACGACGGACCGGGGCGACCGGATCGAGGCCGACGAGATCCTCTTCGCCACCGGCCGCGCTCCGCGCACCGACGACATCGGGCTCGACACGGTCGGCCTGGAGCCCGGCTCCTGGCTCACGGTCGACGACAGCTGCCGGGTGACGGGCAGCGAGTGGCTGTACGCGGTGGGCGATGTCAACCGCCGTGCGCTGCTGACCCACCAGGGCAAGTACCAGGCCCGAATCGCGGGTGCAGCGATCGCGGCCCGCGCCGCCGGCGTGCCCCTCCTGGAGTCCGACCGGTGGGGCGCCCACGCCGCCACCGCCGACCACGCCGCCGTCCCCCAGGTCGTCTTCGCCGACCCGGAGGCGGCCGCGGTCGGCCTCTCCCTCGCCGAGGCGGAACAGGCCGGCCACCGCGTCCGCGCCGTCGACTTCGACCTCTCCTCGGTCGCCGGCGCCAGTCTCTACGCCGACGGTTACCGCGGCCGCGCCCGCATGATCGTCGACCTCGACGAGGAAATCCTCCGCGGCGTCACCTTCGTCGGCCCCGGAGTGGGCGAACTCCTCCACTCCGCGACGATCGCGGTCGCCGGAGAGGTCCCGCTGAACCGGCTCTGGCACGCGGTACCGGCCTATCCGACCGTGAGCGAGGTGTGGCTGCGGCTGTTGGAGACGTACAGGGGATAGGGACGCAGAGGGGATGGGGAGGAACAGGGGATAGGGGGAACAGCATTGATCGACACCGGTCAGCTCCTGCTCGCCGAATACGACCAGGTCAAGCAGGAACAGCGGGCCCGCATCGGCTTTCGCGACAACCTTCTGTACGCCACCCTCGGCGTCATGGCAGCTGTCATCGGCTCCACGCTGGCCCGCGGCGGCCACGTGGAAATGCTCTTGCTGCTGCCCCCGCTCTCGGTGCTCCTCGGCTGGACCTACCTGGTCAATGACGAGAAGATCTCGGCGATCGGCCGCTACGTACGGGACGAACTGGCCCCGCGGCTCAAGGAACTCGCGCCGGGCAACCCCGAGGTCTTCGGCTGGGAGTCGGCACACCGCAGCGACCACCGCCGCCACTCCCGAAAGCGGATCCAACTCGCCGTGGACCTGCTGGCGTTCTGCGTGGCTCCGTTCGCCGCCCTCGTCGTGTACTGGTTGTTCGGCCCGCTGTACTGGCTCCTGCTCCTGGTCTCGGCGGCCGAGCTGGCCGCGGTCATCGCACTCGCGCACCAGGTCGTTCGCTATGCCGACCTGGGCCGGTGAGGCCCCTTGAGGACGGTGCCGTGAGGATGGCCCCTTGAGGATGGCCCCTTGAGGAAGGTGCCTTGAGGACGTGAGGGCACCGGGCATGCCGGCCCGGTGCCCTCACCTCTCCTCGTCCCAGGCGAAGCCGAGTTCCGCGGCTGCCCGCCGGGGGGTCGGCTGTGTCCACCGCTCCGCCATCGCCTCGTTCGAGGACAGGGAGCGCAGCTCCGCACGGTCCAGATAGAGCGTGCCGTTCAGGTGGTCCGTCTCGTGCTGGACGATGCGGGCGGGCCAGCCGGTGAACAACTCGTCGACCGGTCGGCCGAGTTCATCCAGGCACCGGAGGCGTACGTGGTGCGGGCGGGCCACCACCGCCTGCCAGCCCGGGACGCTCAGACAGCCCTCGAAGAACGCGGCGCGGCCGGTGCCCTCGGGCTCGTACTCCGGGTTGACCAGAACCCGGAACGGCTGCGGTATCCGGCCGCGCGCCTCGCGCACCTCGTCCGGTACAGGCGCCGGATCCTCGATGACCGCGAGGCGCAGGGGTACGCCCACCTGCGGCGCGGCGAGGCCGACGCCCGGTGCCGCGTACATCGTGTCGCGCAGGGCGCTGATGAAGCGCGTCAGCAGCGCGGGGTCCAGCTGCCCGTCGAAGGGTTCGGCGACGCGACGCAGCACCGGATCGCCGGCGCTGACGATGGGCAACGGGCCGGTACCCGCGAGGAGTTCCTCGACCTGGTCCCTGAGAGATGTGCGATCAACGGGAGATGCCATCGCGCCAGCATGCCAACACGGATCGCCCCACGCGAGCCCGTGCCGCACGCGCACGACCGGGATAACCAGAGCCCCCGTATGACGCACGCCACAAAAGTGCCCGGGAACTCGCCGCCCCCGTAGTCCGACTTCTGGATCGCCACGGCCGAGCACGGCCCGTCCCCTGTCCGACCGGAGAAGCCAGCTGATGACCACCGCTCCCTCGACCGAGACGGATGATTCCCCCGAGGCCTCGCAATCCGTCACGCCCGCGCCGCCGCGCGGCCCTTGGGCGGCGCTGCGCCCCTTGGTGCTGCGGCTGCACTTCTACGCCGGGATCCTCGTCGCCCCCTTCCTGCTCGTCGCGGCCACCACCGGGCTGCTGTACGCGGCGTCGTTCCAGGCCGAGAAGATCATGTACGGGCATGAGATGACCGTCCCGGTCGGCGACCGCGAGCTGCCCATCTCCGAGCAGGTGGCCGCCGCCCGCAAGGCACACCCGCAGGGCACGGTCTCCGCCGTCCGCCCCTCGCCGGAGGCGGACGCGACCACCAGGGTGCTGCTGTCCGGCGTGCCGGGCGTCGACGAGGACCGCACCCTCGCCGTCTTCGTCGACCCGTACACCGGGAAGGTGCGCGGCGCGCTGGAACAGTACGGATCCACCGGCGCGCTCCCGCTGCGCACCTGGATCGACCAGTTCCACGCGAACCTGCACCTCGGAGAGACCGGCCGCCTCTACAGCGAACTGGCGGCCAGCTGGCTGTGGGTGATCGCGGGCGGTGGCCTGGTCCTGTGGTTCAGCCGCCGCCGCACGCAGCGGAAGCTCCGCGGCACCAGCGGTCGCCGCCGCACGCTGGGGCTGCACGGCACGGTCGGCGTCTGGGCGGCCGCCGGGTTCTTCTTCCTGTCGGCGACGGGCCTGACCTGGTCGGCGTACGCCGGTTCCCACATCGACGCGTTGCGTACCTCGCTCCACCAGGCCACTCCCTCCGTGTCGGCGACGGCGGGCGGCGAGCACGCCGGCCACGGGTCCGCCTCGGCCGAGGGGGGTGTCGAGCACGGGGTCGGTCTCGACAAGGTCCTGGCGGCCGGGCGCGCCGAGGGCCTGAGCGACCCGGTGGAGATCGTGCCGCCGGCCGACGCGTCGTCCGCGTACGTCGTCAAGCAGATCCAGCGCAGCTGGCCCACCAAGCAGGACGCGGTCGCCGTGGAGCCGACGACCGGCGAGGTGATCGACGTGGTGCGCTTCGCCGACTATCCGGTGCTGGCGAAGCTGACCCGCTGGGGCATCGACGCGCACACCGGCGTCCTGTTCGGCATCGTCAACCAGATCGCCCTGATGGGCCTCGCCCTCTCTCTGATCCTGCTGATCCTGTGGGGCTACCGCATGTGGTGGCAGCGCGGCCGCGACTCCGCCTTCGGCCGCCCCATCCCGCGCGGCGCCTGGCAGCAGGTCCCCGCCCACGTCCTCGTCCCGCTCATGGCCGCCATCGCCGTCCTCGGCTACTTCGTCCCACTCCTCGGCATCCCCCTGGCGGTCTTCATCGCCGCGGACGTGACCCTCGGCGAAATCGCGTACCGCCGCGGCAAGCGCACGTACGCCCAGTAGGTGCGCATGGCCCATCCCGGGTGGCCGTGCACGGTAGCGGGGGCGTTCGCCTTGGTGGGGGAGCTGTTCGGGTGTCGCCGGCGTTGTTGTGGGTGGGCGCGGGCGCGGCCGGTGGCGGGGGTGCCTCCGGCCGCACCGCGCGCCGGCGCGCGAGGGGCGCGTCCCTTGTGGGCGGACCTTCGGCAGGCGCTCACAGTGACTCGAAGTCCCCGGCGAGAGCCGACGCGAGCTTCATGTGCGGCTCGGCCTCCTCGTGCCGCCCCTGCCGCTGGAGTGTGCGTCCGAGCATCAGGCGGGCGTAGTGCTCCACGGGGTCGCGCTCGACGAGCACCCGCAACTGGGCCTCGGCGCGGCGCAGTTGGGCCGAGTGGTAGTACGCACGGGCCAGCAGCAGGCGCGGTCCGACCTGCTCCGGCACCTCCTCGACCAGGCCGTCCAGGGTCCGTGCCGCCGCGGCGTAGTCCTTGGCGTCGAAGAACATCCGCGCACGCTCCCAGCGCTCCGCGGCCGTGCCGTGGTCGTAGTACGTCGTGTCCACTGTCGACCTCCTTCGACGGCCACAACGGCACAGTTTTGTTGAATATTCCATGACCTCGTCGACTGTGCCGACCGTGTGGGGGTGTCCCGCGACCTCGTCTGCCGGCTAGGCGCGAGCCAGTTCGGCGTTCGCCCGCTCGGTGACGAGTGCCAGTACACGGCCTGCCGTCGCCAGGTCCTCGGGCGGGATCCCGGCGTAGATGCGGGCGGAGGCTTCGGCGGTCTCGGCGGCGACGCGCTCGTACAGCTGTCGGCCGGCGTCCGTGACGCGCAGCCGGGACTTTTCCGTGCGAACCCCTTCGAGCAGGTGCGCGGTCGTCAGCTCGTCGACGGCGGCCTGTATGGCCGGTGCTTCGATCTTCAGGGTCCCGGTCACGCTGTCCACCAGCCGGTCGCGCTCCACGAAGTCGCCGCCGACCGCGGCGGCCCTGAGTGTCACGAACTGGGTGAACGTGTGGCCGCTGCCGGCCAGTACGCGCTCGAGGACGGCGCGGCCCGCGTAGTGGGCCAGGCCTATGATCCGGCCGTCGACGGTGGGTGTGCTGGTGGTCATGACTGCTCCGTCTCGTTCTCGGTGGGTGGATCAAGAGGTGCGTCGAGCAGGGTCGCCAGCTCGCGGCTGAACGCCTGGGCGCGCTGACTGTCGAGGCCCCCGAGCGGCGTGAGCAACTGCTCCAGGAGTCCGTGTACGACCTTGATCGCGCGGCGAGTGACCTCCTGCCCCTGCTCGGTCAGTGACAGCTGCACCGCGCGGGGGTCGGAGGGGTCCCGGGTGCGCTCGACGAGACCGGCGGCCTCCAGGGCCCGGGCGAGCTTCGACACGTACAGCGGTTCGAGTCCGGTGTGGTCGGCGAGTTGCCGCTGACTGGGACGGAGTCCGGACCGGTGCATGCCGTGCAACGACGCCACCAGTGAGTACTGCGCGTGTGTGAGGCCCAGGGGTGCCACCGCCCGGTCCACGGCAACCCGCCACTTCATCGACAGACGCCAGACGAGGAATCCGGGCGTCGCGCCCTCGGGTGTTGTGCTCATGAGAGATACAGTACATGGCTACTATATCCATGGCTAGTAACTGGCGCGTGCGCCGGTTCTGCGCCCCGTGTCGCTCGGCGGTCCGGGGGACGGGCCTGACGGAGAGGCCTTCACGGGTCTAGGTTGAGCGTCATGAGCAATCTTGAGCGTGAGGCGGTTCCCGCTCTGTGCGGCGGCCGGGGTTTCGTGGTGGCCGAACCGGTGCGCGAGCTCCTCAGCCCCCGCAAGGTCAAGCTCGGCGAGTCCACCGAAGTCCGCCGCCTGCTGCCCAACTTGGGCCGGCGCATGGTCGGCGCCTGGTGCTTCGTCGATCACTACGGTCCCGACGACATCGCCGACGAGCCCGGCATGCAGGTCCCGCCCCATCCGCACATGGGCCTGCAGACCGTCAGCTGGCTGCACGAGGGCGAGGTGCTGCACCGCGACTCGACCGGCAGCCTCCAGACGATCCGTTCGCGTGAGCTGGGCCTGATGACATCCGGCCGGGCCATCGCCCATTCGGAGGAGAGCCCGAAGTCGCACGCCCGCTTTCTGCACGGGGCGCAGCTGTGGGTCGCCCTGCCCGACGGCCACCGCCACACCGACCCGCGCTTCGAGTACCACGCGGAACTGCCCGTCGTCACGGCTCCCGGTCTGCGAGCCACGCTCATCCTCGGCTCCGTCGACGGCGCCACCTCACCCGGTACGACGTACACCCCGATCGTCGGCGCCGACCTGGCGCTCGCCCAGGGCACCGACGTACGCCTTCCGTTGGAGCCGGACTTCGAGTACGCCGTCCTGTCCATGTCCGGCGAAGCCCGTGTCGACGGGGTGCCGGTCCTCCCGGGCTCCATGCTCTACCTCGGCTGCGGACGCTCCGAACTGCCCCTGCGCGCCGAATCGGACGCGGGCCTCATGCTCCTCGGCGGCGAACCCTTCGAGGAGGAGCTGATCATGTGGTGGAACTTCATCGGCAGATCCCAAGATGACATCGCACAGGCCCGTTCGGACTGGATGACGGGCTCCCGGTTCGGTGAGGTGAAGGGATACGACGGTGCTCCACTGCCTGCTCCCCAACTCCCGCCCGTGCCGCTCAAACCGCGGGGAAGAGTCCGCTGACCAGGGGAAATGCGGGATGACGGTCGCGCGGGTCGAGTGGCTACCGCGACTTGCCCGCCCGTCCCCAGCTCATGGGGTTGGGGTTTGCTGCCAGGGGCTCTGTCGGTCTCCGTGGGGCCGTCCAATTGCGGCGGATGATCGCCGAGCTGCGCGCAGGAAGCGAGTAGTTCGCCGAGCTGTGGGATGCGGGCGTCGTCGGCAGTCTGGAAGTCCTCCACAAGAGGCTCGACCAACCGCAGGTGGGCATGCTGACGCTGGAATACAACGTGCTCCGGGTGGACGGCAGTGGCCTGCGCATCCTGGGCTACTCGGCCGAGCCGGGCAGCGAGTCCGCCGAGAAGCTGGAGTTGCTGTCGGTGATCGGCATGCAGAGCCTGGCGGAGTAGGGCCCGTCTGACCTTGGCTTTGGTCTCGGCGGGCTACGACCGGCCGGACCCGGTCAAGGGGACCGAGGTCCGGCCAGACGCCTCGGCACCCTTTTGCAGGATTGGGGGGGTATCTCTGTCGGCGACGGAGAACTTTTCGCTATCAAGCGTTGCGTCGACCGGAGTCCCGTGCCGGCGACGGCACAGCACTTGGCGCGGCGGCGATCCGGTCCGTGGACGCACGAGGTGCCCCGCTCCTGCTGAGCGGCCCGCACCGCTCGGACGGGCCGCCGATCACCTCGGCGTCGCCATTCGAGCGGTGCTCTCCGCGACAGACCGACGGCCCCGATGCCTCAGTTCTCCAGGACGAAGATCGGCTTGTGGCCGGCCCGGTCGGAGGTCAGCACGCCGGGGATCTCGTCCCAGCCGTAGATTCCGCTGGTGACCAGCTCGGGGTGGAGCGTGCCGGCGGCCACCGCCTCCAGGGTCGGCGTCATGTTCGGCCGCGCGTGTCCCTTGCCGTTGTGGAAGTGGACTCCGCGCTGGTAGAGCGCGAGCAGGGGGAGCTGGACCTCGTCGAAGTAGATGCCGACGCTGTTGACGTGGCCCTCGGGCACGACCGACAGCAGCGCCTTGCGCAGCCGCTCGGGGTTGCAGCTGGCGTCCACGGCGAGGTGGAAGTCCTTCTCCCGCTTGCCGTTGACGTCGTGGACCTCGGCGCCGAGCTGCTCGGCGACCTTCATCCTGACCGGGTCGTCGTCGTAGTAGACGGTGCGGGCGCCGGCGCAGTGGACTGCGACGTCGACGCAGTACAGGCCGATGGAGCCGGTTCCGCCGAAGACCGCGATCTTCGGGTCGGTGATCTGGGCGACGGTCGGCATCACCGTCTCCCAGCCGAGGGCGAGATTGTCGCCGATCGAGGCCAGGTGCACGGGGTCGACCCCGGCGGGCAGCTTGGCGAGGTTGAAGTCCGCGTAGGGAACGCGGATGAGTTCGTCGAAGGTCCCGCCCCAGGCTCCGTTCACCGGAAGGCCGTACTGGGCGTCGCCGTGGGCGAGACAGCGGGCGGTGTGCCCGAGCTCGCACTGCGCGCAGGTGCCGCACGCGATGTGCCACGCGACGCCGACGACGTCGCCGACCGCGACCTCCGTGCAGTCGGGGCCGACCTCTACCACCGTGCCCACGCACTCGTGACCGAGCGGGAACGGGCCGAATCCGGAGAACGGGGTCTTGTCGGCGATGACATGGTGGTCGAGATCGCAGGTCGTGGCCGCGAGCGGGCGCACGAGCGCGTCCGTGCCCTCGACGATGGCGGGGGCGTCGACCTCGTCGAAGCGCAGCTGTCCGGGCGCGACGAACATCAGGCTCTTCATGGGAAAGCTCCTCGGTTTCGTGGGGTCCCGGGCCGGGCCGACCGGTGTTGCCCGTCGGACCGGCCCCCGTGGTCGGTCAGACGGCGCCGGCGTCCGGGTCGCCGGCGGGGACGGCGTCCAGGAAGACCACGTCCGGCGGTCCGGCCAGTGCCTGTGCCAGGGCGACGCCCACCTCGCGCATCGCGGCACCCTTCATGTGCGCGCCCAGCGCCTCCTGCGAGGTCCACTTCTCGATCATGAAGAACTCGCCGGTGGTGCCCGCCTTGCGGTGCAGCGCGTAGCGCAGACATCCGGGTTCGGCGTGCACCGCGGGCACCGCTGCCGTCAACGTCTTCTCGACCAGCTCTTCCTGGCCCGGCTTGGCGACCATGGTCGCCACCAGGACTACCGGCTCGGGCATGGGGTACACCTCTCTCGATATAACACTCGTCATAACTATGGCAGATGTTGCAGGCCGCTGGTCACAGGGGTTGGTCGAACCGGGCCATGGTGACGATGCGGCCGCGTGCGGCCAGCGTCGTGTTCATCAGCGCCGTCATGCCGTAGATGTGGAAGAACGGCAGGACCGCCAGCACGACGTCGTCGGAACGCAGGTCCAGCACCGGCGCGAGCTGCGCGATGTTGGCCACCAGGTTGCGATGGGTCAGCATCACGCCCTTCGGTACGCCCGTGGTGCCGGAGCTGTAGGGCAGCACGGCCACTCGCTCGGCCGGGTCGAACCGGTCGGGCGCAGGCGCCGAGGCGGACGCGGACGCTCGGCGTCCAGCAGCAGGGTCGCGGCGGCGTCGAGCCCGGCCGCGCCCACCGCTTCCCCGGCCGTCGAGGCCAGGGCCGTCAGCGTCACCAGCGTCCGCGCCCCGGAGGCGGTCAGCTGTTTGGCGATCTCCGCAGCGGTGGACAGCACGTTCACCGTGGTCACGGTGGCGCCCGCCCGCAGGATCCCGTGGAACGCGACCGCGAACGCCGGCACGTTCGGGCACAGCAGCGCCACCGTGTCGCCGGGGCCGGCGCCACGCGCCGTCAGCTCGGCGGCGAACCCGTCGACGCCGGCCCGCAAAGACCCGTACGTCAGCATCTCACCGGACTCCGCGGAGACCAGCGCGACCCGGTCCAGCTCGGCGGGGCCCAGACCCGCGAACAGGTAGGCGTGCAGCCCAGGATCAGGCAGCTCCACGTCGGCGTGGGGACTGGCGAAACTCATTGGCGCACCTTCAATCCAGGGCCGCGAAAGCGGCCTTGACGTACTGGGTCGTGCGGTCGCTGCCGAGCAGCCCGGTGCCCATGTTGTTCATGACGTACGAGATCGCCGCCCGGCGTTCGGTGTCGATCACGACCACCGATCCACCCCATCCGGTCCAGAAACAGATCCGTCCTTCCGGGAGATACGGCACCGCCGGGGACGGCAGCCCGAACCCGATGCCGAAGCGCAAGTGCGCCCCGAGCACCAGATCCGGCCCGTCCGTCGCCTGACGGAAGATCAGGTCGATGGTCCGTGGCGACAGCAGGCGTACGCCGTCGAGCGTGCCCCCGCAGGCGATGACGGAGTGGATCCTGGCGAGCGACCGGGCGTTGCCGTGGCCGTTCGCCGCGCCGATCTCGGCGCGGCGCCACTCGGGGCGCCACGACTCCTCGGCACCGCCCAGGGGACCGGTGAACGTCTTCATCGCCACACCGTTCGGATCGGCGCCGACGAGATCACTCGACCGCAGCGGCGGCGGTACGACATCGGCGACCCTGGCGAACTCGGAGTCCGGCAGACCGATGTGGAAGTCGGCACCGAGCGGACCGGCGATCTCCTCGGCGACGAACCGGCCCAGGGTGCGCCCGTCGATCCGCCTGACCAACGCGCCCACCAAGTGCCCGTAGTTGAGCAGGTGGTAGCCGGACGCCGTGCCCGGAGGCCACCACGGTGCCTGCGCGGCCAGCCGGGCCGTCGACGCCGGCACGTCGCGGACGTCCGCGACGGTCACCGGCCGGTCCCACCCCGAGACGCCGGAGGTGTGCGACAGCAGGTGCCGGACGAGCACGCCCTCCTTGCCGCGCGCGGCGAACTCCGGCCAGTACCGGGCCACCGGGGCGTCGACGTCGAGCAGTCCGCGCTCCACCAGCAGCAGCGCCGCCAGGGACGTGACCGTCTTCGTGCACGACCAGACGTTGGTGATCGTGTCGCGCCGCCACGGCGCGGTACGGCGCTGGTCGGCCCAGCCGCCCCACAGGTCGACCACTGGCTCCCCGTCTACCAGGACCGCGATCGAGGCGCCGAGTTCGTCGCCCGCGTCGAGGTTCTCGGACAGCCGCGCGGCCACCTCCGCGAAGCGCTCGTCGCACACTCCGTCCAGATCCGCCATGGTCAGCCTCCCAGCCGGGTGCAGTCGCCGACCGGCCGCACCGACGCGCCAGGCACGCCGTGCAACTCGCGGCCAAGGCTCGCGCGCGCGATGTCGGCGGTGTCCAGCAGATAGGTCTGGCGCATCCGCCACGGGGCGCGGTGGCCCTGCCGGGGGAAGCTCTGGACGCCCCTCTGGACGTAGCCGGACGCCAGCTCGATCATGGGCTGCTCCCGGACACCGGGCTCCGCGGGCGGGGTGACCGCCGCGAGGTCCGCGCGGCGCATGTGGTTGAGGACGCGGCACACCAGCCGCGCGGTGAGATCCGCCCGCATCGTCCAGGACAGGTTGACGTAACCGAAGCAGAGCGCGAGGTTCGGCACGTCGCTGAGCATGGTGCCCCGCCACAGCAGGTGACGCGCGGGCTCGACCGGCTCGCCGTCGACGCTCACCGCGATATGGCCGAACGCCAGCATGCGCAGCCCGGTCGCCGTCACCACGATGTCGGCCGGCAGCACCCTGCCCGACCGCAGCTGGATCCCCTCGGCGAGGAAGCCGTCGATGTGATCGGTGACCACCTCGACCTCCTCGCGCTGGATCGCCTTGAACAGGTCCGCGTCGGCCGTGATGCACACCCTCTGGTCCCACGGCGCGTACGACGGGGTGAAGTGCTCGCGCACCGCCTCCTCGCCGATCCGTCGCGCGGCGGCCCTGGTCAGCAGCGTCCGCGCGCGGTCCGGGAAGCGCCGGCAGTAGTGGTAGAAGCCGTTGGAGTAGGTGGCGTTGCGCGCCCTGATGACCCGGTGCGCAAGTGCGGCGGGCAGCCGCCGCCTGACCCTGGCGGCGAACCGGTCGCGCCGCGGCAACGCGCTGATCCAGGTCGGCGTGCGTTGCAGCATGGTCACCTTCGCCGCGTCGCGGGCCATCGCGGGGACGATGGTGATCGCGGTCGCGCCGCTGCCGATCACTACGACACGCTTGCCCGTGTGGTCGAGCCCCTCGGGCCAGAACTGCGGATGCGCCACCGTCCCGGCGAAGGACTCGATGCCCGGGAACTGCGGGTCGTGCCCGCGCTCGTAGTCGTAGTAGCCGGTGCACAGGTAGAGGAATGAGCAGGTCACGGTGGACCGCCGCGGTCCGTCGTCGCCCTCGCGCTGCTCGACGGTCACCGTCCAACGGGCCGTCTTGCCCGACCAGTTGGCCGCGACCACCTTCGTGGAGCAGTGGATGTGGCGGTCGATGCCGAAGCGGTCCACGGTGCGCCGCAGGTAGTCGAGGATCTCGTCCCCGTCGGCCATGGAGTTCTCGCCGGTCCAGGGCTGGAAGGGAAAACTGAGCGTGTAGATGTCGGAGTCGGCACGGACCCCCGGATACCGGAACAGGTCCCACGTCCCGCCCAGGGACTCGCGGGCTTCCAGCACGGCGTACGACCGATCGGGACACTGTGACTGCACTCGGTACGCGGCGTCGATACCGGAGATACCCGCGCCGACGATCAGGACGTCGACATGACCGGGCAGCGAGGCGTGAGGGGGACTGGTCATGGCACCCGAGTATGGAAGCGCTCCGAAGACGTCGCTTAACCCCAGGCGACAAAAATTTAACTCTGCGCGACACGCCGTGCGGTGGACGCGTACCTGGCGTCACGGCGGACCTGCGTCGGCGTCCTGCCGAACCAGCGGCGCGCCGCACGAGTGAGGGCCGCCTGTCCGGCCAGCTCCACCAGCGACGCGACCTGGGAGAACGGCATGTCGGTCCCCGTCAGCAGCCGGTGCGCCGCGTTCTTGCGGACGTCGTCGACGATCGCCTGGAACGAGGTGCCCTCCTGCGCCAGTCGGCGCTGCAACGTGCGCGGATGCATGTGCAGCCACTCCGCGACCAGATCGATCCTCGCCGGGACCGTGCCCAGTGCGCGGCTGACCGCCGACCGCACCGTGGTCACGACGCTCTCGCGTGGATCGGTGTAGTGCGCCTCCAGGTACTCCACGACCATGCGCCGCAGTTCGGGATTGACCGGGGTCGACATCGGCTGGGCGAAGAGCTTCGTCGGCAGCCGCAACAGGGCACGGCCGGTGTCGAACCGGACCGGCGCGCGGAAGAAGTCGGTGTACACCGACTCGTCGGTCAGCGGTGGATGGGGCATGTACACCCCGAGCAGCTCGTAACCCCCGCTCATCGTGATGAGATTGCGGTGCAGCAGCCCCAGACCCGCGTCGATCGTCTGCGGTTCGTACGGGATGTCCGGATGCAGCATCCGGTATTCGATCGCCCCGACCCCCGCGTAGTGTTCGGGATCCTGTGCGCGCGACAGACGAATCCCCTGGTTGTGCACGTACAGGAATCGCGACGCGCAGTCCAGCCCCTCTCCGACGGTGTCGCAGTTCCCGACCGCCAGAGCCAGTGGGCCGAGCATGGAAAGGTCCTGATACGCCGCCAGACGCAGCCCGAAGTCCGGGCAGTTGAGTCTCTTCGTGGCACTGCGCAGGATCCGCCCGGCCGTCACCGTCGGCAACAGCCCGTGCTCGGAGTCCAGATCAGCGGGCGAAACACCGAACTCGGACAACAGTGCCGCCCCGTCGCCACCAAGGTCGTCGATCAGACGATCGATGCCGCGGATCGCAGCGGCCCGGATCTCCATCTGCATGCGTCAACCATCCTCGTCGGCGACACGGCGCGGTCTCCACGAATCCAGCCCGGTCGCACCTATGGCACGGACATCCGCAGCTTCGTACGGGCCCCGGTCACAGGAGGGCGGATCGGTCCGCGCGCCTGGCGTCTCAGCCCGTGCGCCGAACCAGGGCAGCCCTCGCGGAAGATGGCCACGCAGGTGTGGCGGGGTGCCCGACCGGGCCACGTCTCAGCAGCCCTCTGTCACGCTTCTTCCCGCAGGCCGGGGAACAGTGCGCGGACCTGGTCGGGGTCGGGCGCGATGAAGACACCGTCCGCGGTGACCAGGTTTGTGGAAGGGGCCGCCTGGGTGGTGATCGCTCCGGTCACGAAGATCTTGCGGTTCTCCGTGCCGGTGACGCGTCCGAGGATTCGCAGTGGTGTCTCCAGCGGTATGGGCTGGTGGTAGCGCATCTGGAGGGAGACGGTCAGACCGGGAGTTCCAGCGGCGGTGCAGGCCTGGCCCATGAGTTCGTCCAGGAGCATGGCGCTCAAGCCGCCGTGGCCGTAGCCGGGCGGGCCTTCGTGGGCGAAGCCCAGCGTGCAGTGACCGATCAGGCCGTCGTCGGTGGGCGTGATGTGCACGGGCGGGGCCAGCGGGCTGCCCGCCCCGACGACAGGGCTGTACATCCGCGGCCCCCGGGGAACCCGTCCACTTCGGGGATCTCCGCTCGTGTGCGCCGTCGCCCGGTCAACTGGCCGGTGACATGGCGGACGCCGTCCGCCACCCGGTGGAGGGTGTCAGGCGAGGCGGCGGTGCGGACCGTGGCTTCCACCAGTGCGCGCAGTTCGTGTCCCAGGCGGGTGATGGCCGCCTTCTGGTGTTCCAGGGACTCGGCTCCCGCTCCAGCGGGCGGCTCGGTGAGGGGGGTGTGCATCGGCTTTCTCCGTGTGTGGGGGGCGAGTTCTGGGTGGCGTGGTCAGCCAACGGCCCGGACGAAGATGGGCTTGAGACGCTGTGCGTGTCCGTTTCGGCGACACAGCAGGACCTATGACAGTCGCTACTGGAGACGATGGCGGTAGACTATGACAATTGTTATAGTCCAGGGATCAGAAGGGGTTCGCAGGTGACCAAGTCCAGTCCGTCAGCGCGTGATCGGATCGTGGCCGGTGCGGCCGACATGATCAGTCGGCGTGGCCTGAACGCGACGAGCATCCGCGAGACGGCCAAGCACGCCAGGGCGCCGCTCGGGTCGACGTACCACTACTTCCCCGAGGGCAAGCAGCAACTGGTCACCGAGGCCGTGCGCTACACGGGCGAGTGGACCTCGCGCAACCTGCGCAAGGAACTGCGGGCTGGTCCGGTCGCCGGTCTGCAAGCTTTCCTCGCTCTCTGGCGCAAGATCGTCGTCGACAGTGACTTCCGAGCCGGTTGCCCCGTCCTCGCGGTCTCCATCGAGGAACCGGCCGCCGGCGAGACGTCCGCCGTCCTGGCGGCGGCTGCCGACGTCTTCACCACATGGGAGGGACTGCTCGCCGACTCCCTGCATGAGCACGGTGCCGAGCCCGAGCGGGCGGCGGACCTCGCGACGCTCATCGTCGCGGCCGTCGAGGGAACCGTGGCCATGTGCCGTGCCAAGCGCAGCACCCAGCCCCTCGATCGCACCGCCGAGCAGCTGCGGGCGCTCATCCTTGCCGCGGTCAAGGACTGAGCCCGGCTCGCACTCGACAGCTCGGGCTTCAGGTCCCCAGCGCGGCACGGACCGCCTTGACCCGCTCCTCCGTGAACACTCCGCTCTGAAGCAGCGGCAGGATCGACAGCACACCGCCGGACGAGCCCCAGCTGCCCTCGTCGATCACCCGGAAGTTGACCCACCAGGCCGGCGCCGGCTTCTCCAGCCCGCAGGCCGCCGCCAGCGCGGCCAGCACGCGCTCGATGACCTCGGCCCGTACCTCCGGCGGCCAGGCGGCGTCCATGACCGCGAGATCGATCACCATCACGTCGAGTTCCGGGTCGGCGTCCGCCAGCAGTCGGCCGCCGATGGCCATCATGTCCCGCTCGCGCTCCACGAAGTGCACCTGGAACCCGGGCCGCGCGGCCGGAGCGAACTGGCCCACCTCGGGCACCAGTACCGCGTCCGTCAGCGTCTCGGCCAGCTCGCGGCGCTGCTCCAGGGTCAGGCGCCCCTTGGGCGTGTTCACGGTGATGATGGTCACGACATCCTCCTATGACAGTCGTTATGGGCGGCAGATTACACACCTCCATAACAACTGTCATATCTGGTCCGCCCCCGGGTACGGTCCAGGGCACGCCACGGGTCAGAGGGCGTCTCGTGAATGGCGGCCCAGGCGACATGCTGATCGGGCCGCACGAGGGGCATCTCACTGCTGAAGCGATCGCGGGGGTCGGGCCGACCCAGATCCACGACGGTCAGCGGGACACCTCGTCGCTCCACCGCTCTGCGAAATCGTCAGTCGGTGATCACGGGGCTGCGGTGGATCCATTCGCTGTCATGTGCCGCCTGGTGCATGAAGCCGGCCACGTCCGCGCGGCTGATGGTCGGGTTGCCCTTCATCGGCAGCCGGTCTCCCGCCTTGTAGGCGCCCTTGGCGGGGCCGTGGGTCAGCCGGGTCGGGTAGACCACGGTCCAGTCCAGCCCGCTGGAGCGGATGCGCTCGTCCGCGATGTCCTTGTCGGCGTAGATCGACCGCAGCAGCGTGCGGTAGATCGCCTTCTGTGTGGTGCTCGACCAGCCGAGGGTGTGGCCGACGCCGAAGGAGGACAGCCACACCAGTCGGGAGATGCCCGCTTCCTTGGCGGCGCCGATCGCGGCCGCAGAGGAGCGCGTGAAGAGTTCGTCGGCGCGCACCGAGGTGCTCCTGCCGAGGGCGGAGATGATCGCGTCGTGACCGGCCGCGCCGGCGAGGACGTCGCGGTGCGAGGTGGCGTCTCCGGTGACCACCGTGACTTTGTCGGCCAGGTCACCGAGAGCCGCCGGGTTGCGTACGAAGGTGGTGACCGAGTCACCGGAGCGCAGGGCCAGGTCGACGACATGGCGACCGGTGGGGCCGGTCGCACCGAGGATGAGCAGTTTCATGGCAAGGGAATCTTCCGTGAGCGTGTGGGGGCGGGGTGCGCGTGCGCCTGTCGCGTCAGCGGTCGCATGTGTGTCGCAAAGACAGAGGCCGAAGCGGATAGCTGTCCGCTATCCAGAAGGTAGCGGACACCTGTCCGGTTAGCAAGACCGGATCCCGGTACGGCCGAGCATGGACGCCGGACAGCGAGTCCACAGAGACTGGTGAGGGGGGCACGGCGCGAAGGGGCCGAGCCGGACGTATTCACCGAGCGGATCCAGAGCGGCAGACGGCAGGGCGGGGAAGTCGCACGGATTCCGCCGACCACCCCCGGCCTCTCGCCGCTGCCGCGGGCCCGGCTGCCCTCAGTGCCGCCCCGGCGCCCCCGCGCGCAGGCCGTCCATGATGAGGTCCAGCAGCCGGGTGGTCTTGGCGTGCCAGTCTCCGCGGATGTCGATCTGCCAGATGCCGGCGATGGCGAGGAGGAAGTCGTCGGCGGTCACCCCCGGGCGGATGGTGCCGGCCTCGTGGTTGGCATTGAGCAGGGATTCGATCGATCCGACCACCAGCGAGTATCCCGACGACTCCGGCCCTCCCGTCGTGCCGGCGGCCTGACGTAGCGCGTCGGCCAGCCCGGTCTTGGCCATGATGAAGCGGGCGAGGCGGTCCATCCACGTACGCAGGGCCTGGTCGGGCTCCGTGGTCCTCAGCAATTCGGCCGCACTGTCGGTGAGTTGCTGCACCTCGTGGCGGTACACCTCGAGGATGAGCGCTTCGCGATTGGGGAAGTTGCGGTAGAGCGTGCCCTGTCCGACGCCCGCCTTCTTGGCGATCGTGATCAGCGGGGCGTCCGGAGAACGCGACAGTTCGACCAGTGCCACCTCCAGGATGCGCTCCCGGTTGCGCTGCGCGTCCGACCGCTGCGGCCCGCCAGTCCTTGACTTCACATGCCCTCCTCCCGGGCTTGCATCCGAAGCTCTTGCTTAACCGGACACCAGTCCGCTACGTTCTCCATACCGGACTGCTGTCCGCTTGTGTTTCACCATAGTGGGCGAAATCGTTCGGCGTCATTGGCCGGTGGCGTGGGCCACCGGCGTCCGCCCTCCATATCCCTGCCTGATCATGACCCGGCCTTGCCCCCTCTTCGGACACGCCTCCTGATTCGTCTGCCTGCCGGATCGCTCCCGACACGTTCCAGATCTGTGCCGAAGGTCGATCCGGGACCACGGACCAACAGCCGGGTACAACTCTGGAGACAAGCATGAACACCCCTGTGCTCCGCCGCGGTGCCACCTTCCTCAGCGCGGACATCCTCGCCGCGGCCGCGCTGACCGCATGCACCACAGCCTCCGCCGGTGCCGGCACCCCGCTGCCGGCACCGGCACCGGCGGAGGCACTCGCTGCGGCCATCCCGCACGGCGTCCGGGTGAGCCAGGAAGTGGGCAACAAGCGCATCGCGATCGCGTTCCTGGACCTCGCCATCAACCACAAGAAGCCCCGGGAGGCCGCAGACCGCTACCTGGGCGCCCCCTACATCCAGCACAACCCCCAGATCGCCGACGGCAAGGAGGCATTCGTCGCCTGGGCGGAAGCCTTCATCGCGGCGGCCCCATAAGTCAGGATCGACTTCAAGAGGGCCCTCGCCGACGGCGATCTCGTCATGCTGCACAGCCACGTGACGACCTCCCCGACCGACCGCGGCACGGCGGCGGCAGACATCCTCCGGCTGAAGAACGGCAAGATCGTCGAGCACTGGGACGTACTCCAGGCAGTGCCTGAAACATCGGCCAACGACAACACCATGTTCTGAGCGCACCGCTGCCTCGCACACGCCTTGCGGTAGCGCCAGCCCCCCCCGAGCGGCTTCCGTCGGCTCGCCGGCCCGCACATCACCGGTGGCACCGGGTCACCTCGGGCACCACGCTGCTGCGGTCTCCAGGAACGGTGACCGGCGTTCGCGGAGGCATGCGGTGTCGTCGCCCGGCTCGGCCGAGGAAAGATTTCAAGCCACCGGGCGCATCCTGCCGACTGGACGTCGAGGCCACACGTCTGCAGAAGGTCCCCGAAGTGGGGCGCACGGAGCCCGAGCGGCGGGTCTGGTGAGCCGGCGCAGCCGACGTGCCGGCATGAGGTCCTGGTCGGTCAGTCCGCGCTGAGGGGAATCCGCAGCCGCACCCGGTAGCCGCCCTCCGTGGTCGGGCCAGCCTCCAGGGTGCCGTGGAGGATGTCGGCCCGTTCCCGCAGGCCGACCAAACCGTGCTGTGATCCGGGCAGGGACAAGGAGGGACGTGTGGGCGGGGTGTTGGCGACGGTCACTCCGACGTTGTCGCCGTCCTGCCACAGCTCGACGCGGGCGTTGGCGCCGGGGGCGTGCTTGCGGACGTTGGTCAGCGCTTCCTGGACCGTGCGGTACAGGGCCCGTTGGGCCGGTGTGCCCACGGTGGGCGGGAGTTCACCTTTCAGCTGTGCGTGAGTGCCGCTGGATTCCACGAGTTTGTGCAGGTCGGCCAGGGTGGGCTGAGGCGTCAGCTCGGTGGCTTGGCCGCCGGAGGCGCGCAGCAGCGTGACCATGGTGCGCAGTTCGTCGAGTGTGGTGACGCCCAGCGAACGGATCGTGCGGGCGGCCTCTTTGGCGTTCGGGTCCTTGGCGGCTACCTGCATGGCTCCGGCCTGTACGGCGATCAGGCTGACCTGGTGGGAGACCACGTCGTGCATCTCGCGGGCCAGCTGGGCGCGTTCGCGGGCGAGCACGGCCTGGGCGTGCAGGGCCCGCTCGTGCTCCCTGGCCTCCTCGATCTCCGTCAGCCGCCGCGCCAAGTCCCGGTGCGCCTGGAGGAGTTGTCCGAAGAGGACCGGGGCCGCGGCGGTGGCCAGGCTGTACACGAAGTCGATCAGCGTCATGGTCCGGCCGACCTCGGCGAAACTGGCCAGGGGCCACGGAATACTGCCCGCGACTGCGGCCAGGGCGACGCATCCCGCGAGGAGAGGACGGTTGCGGGAGCGTTCGGCCAGGGTGAACAGCGCCACGAGCGGGGCGAGGGCGATCGGCTGCGTCAGCGCGATGGGCAAGGTGAGCAGGAAGACGCAGAGCGGGAACCTGCGCCGGAAGGCCAGCGCGGCGCAGCCGAACGTGGCCGGCGCGACGCCGGGACGCGTGTCGTCCCACAGGCTCGGCCATACGTCCAGGGCGGCCACCGCCACCAGGACGATGTCGACGACCGGCGCGGGAACCCGCTCCCACAGGACACGTGCGCGATTCATCGTGTGGCCTCCGGCTGCGGGCGCTCGTCGAGCAGCCCGGCCCGCTGCGCCAGCAGCGCGGCCTGCACCCGGCTGGTCACCCGCAGCTTGGTGAGGATCGCGCTGACGTGGTCCTTGACTGTGCCGGCACCCAGGTGGATGCGGGACCCGATGTCGGCGTTCGACAGGCCCTCCGCCACCAGGAGGAGGACGTCCCGCTCGCGGGCGGTGAGCAGCCGGACGCGGGCCGCCTCCTCGTCGACGGCCGCCTCGGTGCCGGGGTGGCTGTGCAGCAGGGTCCGCGACGCCTTGGGGGAGAGCACCACGCCGCCCGCGGCCAGGGTGCGCACCAAGTGGGCGAGTTGGTCCGGCTCGGTGTCCTTGAGGAGGAAACCGGCCGCGCCGGAGTGCAGCGCGGTCAGGATGTACTCGTCGGCGTCGAACGTGGTCAGCATCGCCACCACGGGAGCGTCCGGCATCGTCCGCAGCTCGCGCAGGACGGTGAGGCCGTCGACGTCCGGCATCCGGATGTCCAGCAAGACCACGTCGGGCCGCTCGCGGCGGACGGTCTCCACGGCGTCGCCGCCGCTTGCGGTCGCGACGACCTCGATGTCCTCGGCCGCGCCCAGGATGAGCCCGAACCCCGACCGCACCAAGGCCTCGTCGTCCACCACCACTACCCGGATCACGTGCGCTCCGCCTCACCTTCGTCCCTACCGCCCGGCTCATACCGCCTCGACCCTAAAGCCCCAGAGCGTCCCTGCAGCGTCTCGGGTGCCAGCTCCAGCCACCCGGCGGGGTATCACCCTCCAGTCGGCAGGGGCACGGCAGCCTTCTGCCGGATACTCCGCGGCTCGCCCGGTCTCCAGCCTGAGAGCCATGACACAGCACGCAGACTCCCCGCCGACCGACGCACCATCGCCTGAACACGAGCGCGGTGCGCCCACGCCGGGCGCGCCCGGCGTGGGCCGGCTGGTCGGACTGGACCTGGCCCGGGGCCTGGCCGTCTTCGGCATGTATGCGGTCCATGTCGGCCCCGCCCCGGGCCAGGACGGTGTCATCGGCTTCCTGATGGAGCTGGCGCAGGGCCGCTCCTCCGCCCTGTTCGCCGTCCTGGCCGGCTTCGCGGTCGCCCTCATCACCGGGCGCCGCACACCCAAGACCGGCCTGGCCGGCCGCCAGGCCGTCGCCAAGGTGATCATCCGGGCCGTGATCCTGATTGCCCTGGGCACCGCCCTGACCTTGACCGGTACTCCGGTGGTGCCGATCCTCGCCTTCTACGGTCTGTTCTTCCTGCTCGTGCTGCCGCTGTACCGGCTGGGCGCCAAGCCGCTGGCGCTGATCGCGGCGGGCTGGGCCCTAGTGGGCCCGCAGTTGCTGTACGTGCTGAAGCCGGTGGTCGGCGACCGCGTATTCCCCACCTTCGGCCAGGCCGACGGCATCGTCTCGCTGCTCTTCACCGGCGGCTATCCGGCCCTGACCTGGGTCCCGTTCGTCATCGCCGGTATGGCTGTCGCCCGCTGCGATCTGGCTGTCACGGCTGTCCGGATACGCCTCGCCCTCACCGGCGTCGCCCTCGCCGTCACCGGCTACGGCGGCTCCTGGCTGGCGCTGCGTCTCGTACCAGGTGCCGCCGAGGCCGTCCGGAAAGCCGAACAAGGATCGGGCATGTCGTCAATGTCGTCCATGCCGTCCGTATCGCCCGACAGCATCGGCATCTTCGGCGACAGCCCGGCCGGGATGCTGGCCGCGGCCCCGCACAGCGAGGCGACGCCGTCCATCGTGGGCGCCACCGGTGTGGCGATCCTGGTGATCACCGCGTGCCTGGCCGCGATGGACACCTTCCCCCGGCTGCGCCGCCTGGCCAAACCCGTCATCGCGGTCGGCTCGATGTCGCTGACGGCGTACGTCTACCACATCGTCGCCATCTGGCTCCTGAACACCGAGGAAGCGACCGTCCAGCGCCTGTACATCCTGCTCGGCTTCATCGCGTCCGTCACCGTCCTCGCCACCATCTGGTCCCGCTTCTTCCAGCGAGGGCCGCTCGAATGGCTGATGGGCCGGGCGACCGAGATGGCCCGGCGCGTTCAATGAGACGCATCTGAGGAAGCGCGACCTCGCCAACCGCAAGAAGCGCGATTCCCGCAGTGGCCGACCACCAACGAGCGGCCTCGATCACCCGGGCAGGTCATGCGGCGTTCGGGACACGAGGACAGGAACAGACTGCCAAGAGCTGAAAGGCTTCGACATTACTCAACCTCTCTGACCTGCGAAAACGTCAAGGATGAGCGTTGATCGGCAAGGACCGCCAAGATCCTCAAAGGACTCGGCCTCCGTCGGGGCCTGAGCCTGGCGTTCGATGTCGCAGGTCACGGGATCTGGGGTCTGCGTGGCACAGTCGGCGACCGTTTTTCGTGCTTCATGACTCGACATCTCGAAGCGTGAAGAACGGTCGCCTGACGCGCAGCCCGTTCCCGCGGAGCTCAGCGCACCTACCTCGCCGCCGTCCTCTTGCTCGGCCTGGTCCTGGGCCGACCCCATCGCCATCAAGGAAGGTCTCGACGCCTGGCAAGGCAAGGGTTGCTGTGCGCCGGCCATCCCGTCCGCCGTAGAGGCGGACGCCTGCGGCTGCTGGCCCGACTGCAACTGCTGCTGACACGGCTCGCCACTCCGACTACCGGGGCAGCTTGGCCGTGCGCTCGGGGTGGGCGGCGGTGACGTAGCGCATGGCGGTCTGCTCGGTGATGCCGAACAGGCGCATCAGCCTGAGCGGGTCGGCCCACCTCGCCCGCCCGGGCAGCAGGCTGGACCTCGCGTCGCGCCACCCCGAAGTTCTCCCTCAACCGCTCCAGTCCGGTGCGCGACCAGCGCGCCTTCGCCGGCTTCCAGATCGGCGGCATCCGCACCACGCAGGAGATGCTCGACTTCTGCGCCGCACACGGGGTAGGCACCGAGGTGGAAATCATCTCGGCCGAGAGGATCAACGAGGCGTATGACCGCCTCCTCACCTCCGACATGCGCTACCGCTTCGTGATCGACACCTCCACCCTCGGGACCACATCATGACCACGATCGCCGTCATTGGAGCCGGACCAGGTCTCGGGACCGCGGTCGCCCGCCGATTCGGCCGCGAGGGCCACGCCGTCGCGCTCATCGCCCGCGACCAGGCCAGGCTGGACACCCTGGCCGCCGACCTCGCGGGCGACGGCGTCACGGCACGCGGCTTCACCGCCGACGTACGCGACCCGAAAGCCCTGCAGACCGCCCTGGACGCGGCGCACGCCACCCTGGGCCCGATCGGGATCCTCCAGTACAGCCCGGTCCCGCACCGGGACTTCATGCGGCCGGTCCTGGAGACGACCCCGGCGGACCTCGCCGGCCCCGTCGAGTTCTCCGTCTACGGCCCGGTCGCAGCCGTACAGCAGGTGCTGCCGGACATGCGGGCGCTCGGCCGCGGCACGATCCTCTTCGTGAACGGCGGCACGGCCGTGGTTCCGCACCCCGACCGCGCGGGCACCTCGATCGCCTTCGCCGCCGAGAGCGCCTACGCCCGGCTGCTGCATGACACCGTCGCGGACGAGGGCATCCACGTCGCACAGCTGATCATCCCCGGCGCGATCGTCCCCGGCCACCACCGCAAGGACCCGGCCGTCCTGGCGGAGACCCTGTGGGGAATGCACCGGGACCGGCAAGGCTTCCGCCACTTCGCCGACGACCTCGACTCCTGAACGGGCCGGGAGACACACCATGCTCGGTCTCGAACTTCCACCTCGCTGCGGGAGATTCGCCGGGACCTGCGGGGCATCGTCCTGATGAGCACCCTGCTGGTCATCGGCACCGCCGGAGCCGTAGCGGCCGTGGCACATGAACTGGGCCTGGCCTGGGGCCCGGCACGGGTGCCCATCGCGTTCGGCCTGTTCCTCATGGCGGTGGGGCTGACCGCGCTGGCCGTCGCTGAGCCGCCCTGTCCCTGAAGCCGGCCCCGCAGAAGTGAACCAGGGCGCGTCTACGTCCGTTCCGTGAACGGCCCGACCTCCGACTGGTTCCGCGCCACCCGGTCCCGCCACGAGGGCCGCATCCGGGCCGGAGGCGTCGACCGGGACGTCGCCTTCGTCGACGTGGACGGTGCGATCAACGACCGGGTCGACGCGGCCTACCGCGCCAAGTACGGCCGGTACTCGGCGAACACCACCCGGCGGATCACCAGCCCCGAGGCGGCATCCACGACCATGCGGCTCTTGCCCCGCTGACCTACGTTCCGGCCGCGGGAGCGAGCACTGGCTCGGGGTGAGGCTGCCGGGCGGTGTCCTCGACGCCGATGCGGGGCAGCCGGTGGTCGAGCCAGCGGGGCAGCCACCAGGTCGCGCGTCCCAGCAGCGCCATGGTCGCGGGCACGAGCACCATGCGGACGATGGTCGCGTCGAGCACGATCGCGGTCGCCAGGCCCAGGCCCATCATCTTGACGAGCGGTGACGGGTTGGCGACGAAGCTGAGGAACACCACCGTCATGATCAGTGCGGCAGAGGTGATCACCCGGCCCGTGGCCGCCATGCCGCGG
The DNA here is from genome assembly GCF_005786655.1 of Streptomyces montanus. Lineage (NCBI taxonomy): Bacteria > Bacillati > Actinomycetota > Actinomycetes > Kitasatosporales > Streptomycetaceae > Streptomyces > Streptomyces montanus. The sequence goes on along the minus strand of NZ_VBZC01000028.1, from coordinate 29,306 downwards.
GCCACCGATTCGCTCGGGTCGCCCGTGGCGTCGTACTCCTCGCGGACGCGCGAGAGCAGGAACACCTCGTAGTCCATGGACAGGGCGAACAGGACAGCGAAGAAGATCGTCGGCATGGGCGAGGCGATCTGGAAGGTGCCCTCCAGGTTGAACAGGGCCCCGAGCCAGCCCCACTGGAAGACGGCGACCACCACGCCGTATGCCCCGCCGATGGACAGGAGGTTGACCACAGCGGCCTTCAGCGGCAGTGCGACGGAGCGGAACACCACCATCAGCAGCAGGAACGACGCCGCCAGGATCGCGGCGATGAAGACGGGCAGGGTGTGGGCGAGTTGTTCGGTGAGGTCGTCGGTCATGGCGGTCAGGCCGGATATGGCGACGTTGTCTGGGGCGAGGTCACGGACGCGCTCAAGGGTCCGGGAGGTCTCGGCGTCCGCGGGGGCGGTGGTGGGGAGCACGGGCAGCACGACGGTGTCCCCGGCCGCCGAGGTCTGTGGCTCGCCGACCGTGGCGATGCCGGGGACGGCGGCGACGCGCCGGGACAGTGCGGGGATGTCCTCGGCGCCCACGCCGGGGCGGGTCAGGTCGGCGACGATCAGCAGGGGGGCGTTGAAGCCCGGGCCGAAGCCCTCGGCGAGCAGGTCGTAGGCGCGGCGGTGGGTGGTGCTCGTGGAGTCGTCGCCGGCGTCGGGGAAGCCGGTCTCCATGCGCAGCGCGGGGGCGGCCAGTGCGAGCAGGACGGCGGATGCGGCGAGCAGGTGGCGCCACGGCCGGCCGGACACCCGGTGGGCGAAGCGCCACCATGCCGTGTCCTCGGGCTTCTTGAGAGTGCGCTTGCGGCCCCGGCGGGGTGCTCCCCGGCGGCGTGCTGTGCGTCCTTGGTGGACTCGGTCGCCGAGGAGCGACAGCAGCGCGGGCAGCAACGTCAGGGCGGCCGCCACGGCGAAGAGAACGACCAGGGAGGTGCTCAGGCCGATCGATGTCAGGAAGCCCAGGCCGGTCAGCGCGAGAGCGGCCATCGCCATGATGACGGCGCCGCCGGCGAACAGGACGGCCGCGCCCGCGGATCCCATGGCGTTCGACAGTGCGGTGGCGTTGTCCTGGCCGGCGGCGTGGTTCTCACGGTGACGGGCCACGATGAACAGGGCGTAGTCGATGCCGATGCCCAGGCCGATCATCGCGCCGATCGTGGGGGCGGCGGTGGAGACGTCCATCGCGTTGGCCAGCAGCATGACGCTGCCCAGGCCCGCGGCGACGGCCACCAGGGCGAGCGCGATCGGCACCAGTGCGGCGACGATCGTGCCGAACGCCACGACCAGGATGACGAGTGCGGTCAGCAGGCCCGCCGCCTCCGCACCCGATGTCTCCGTCTCGGCGTTGATGAAGACGGCGTCGCCACCCAGTTCGGCGACGACACCGCCCGCGCGTGCGGGCTCGATCGCCTCGGTCAGGGCCTCGATCTCCCCGGGGTCCACGTCCATCGCGGGTACGTCGAACGTGATCCGGGCGAAGCCGATACGTCCGTCGGGTGAGAGCGTGCCGGCGGTGAAGGGGTCGGCCGCGGTGGCGACGTGCTCCACGTCGGCGATGCGGGCGACCGCGGCGTCGACGGCGGACCGGTGGCGCTCCAGGCGCTGCCCTTCCGGTGCGGCGAAGACCGCCATGGCCTCGCCGCCGGACGCTTCCGGGAAGCGCTCTTCGAGCAGTTCCATCGCCTCCTCGCTCTGGCTGCCGGGAGCGACCAGGTCGTCGACGAACGAGCCGCCCAGCGTTGCGGCCAGAGGCAGTACCAGGAGGAGGGCAACCGCCCAGGTGGCGATGGTGACCCATGGTCGGCGCGCGCTCGAGCTGCCGATGCGACGGGTGAATCGGTTCATGGCTGTGTGGGCTCCCCGTGAGATGGCCGCCGTCCGCCGCCGGTCCGTGGCGCGCCGGCGGCAGGAGTCTTGAGCGGTTCCATCGTGGGTTCGGGCGCCGGTGCTGTCCCCCGCCACCGGACGGGTACGGGGCTCCCGCGCGGGACGGGGACAACGCGGCGGCACCTCCCCCTGACGGGGGAACCCGGGATCCGCCCACAGACGGGTGACTGCACCTGCGACCTGGGCCTACGATGGCCTGCCCGGTGCACCCTGATGACCAACGCCAGGGCACCGGAAGCCTTTTGACGGAGCGATGATGAAGCGCACGGCGCTGTCCTCAAAGACGCCGGTCTCCGGCGTGCCGGGCAGGTTCCGCGGGCCCTTCGCCCGGTGGCCGCGGGGCGCGGACGCCGTCCTCGCCGCCGCCATGTTCCTGGCCACGGTGTTCTTGGAGGAGGCACCCGGAGACGCGCTCGGCGTCCGCCCGATCACCGAGGTGCCCGTCCCGGTCGTGCTGCTGTACGCCGTGGCCGGTGGGGCGCTCTACCGGCGTCGCCGCGAACCTCTCGCGGTCCTGTCCGTGGCACTCGTCGCCTGGGGCCCGACGCTGGGGAGCAGCTACTCCGCCGGGGGCGGGTTCGTGATCGTCGCGCTGTACAGCGTTGGGCGGTACGCCGCGGACACGCGGCGGAGCCGCCTCGGCACCGCCGCGGGCTTCGCCGCGGCCATCATCGCGCTCGTGATCGACGGCCTGCTGCACTCCTCCCCCTGGGGGGACGTCGGCTTCGGCGCCGTGGTCATGTTCGTGGCCTGGTACATCGGCCGGCGGCTGCGGCTGCGTGCGGAGCGTGCCGCCCGACTCCGCGAGGAACAGGCCGCCGAGGCGCGCCGGATCGTCGCCGAGGAGCGCACTCACATCGCCCGCGAACTGCACGACGTGGTCGCCCACCGGGTGAGCATGATGACGGTGCAGGCGGGCGCGGCCCGGATGGTGGCCGCCGAGGATCCCCAGGAGGCCCTCGAAGCGATGGCGGCGGTGGAGCAGGCCGGGCGCCAGGCGCTGGACGAACTGCGGCACCTGCTGGGAGTACTCCGGCCGGACGCCGACCGCGACCGGCTGGGCCCCCAGCCCCGGCTGGCCGACCTTCACCAGCTCGTCGAGCAGGTCCGCGAGGCCGGACTGGACGTGTCGGTCACCGGCGATGTCCAGGCCGCTCTCCCGGCCCGCGTGGAGCTGTCGGCGTACCGCATCGTCCAAGAGGCATTGACCAACGTGCTCAAACACAGCGGACCGCGGACCCGCGCCGAGGTGCGCCTGAGCTTCGAGAGCGGCGGCCTCACCATCGAGGTGCTCGACGACGGTCGTGGAGCCGCCGTCCAGTCCGTGTCGGCCGGCGCCCACGGCGGTCTGCCCGGCCATGGGATCGTCGGCATGCGGGAGAGAGCACTCCTCCTCGGCGGCAGTCTCGATGCGGGGCCGCGTCCCGGCGGTGGATTCCGGCTGGCCGCCCATCTGCCTACGGGAGGAGAGCCCGCGTGAGCATCCGTGTCGTCGTGGTGGATGACCAGGCGCTGGTCCGCCGGGGCTTCGTCATGATTCTGCGGGTCCATGACGACATCGAGGTCATGGCCGAGGCCGGGACCGGACTCGAGGCAGTCGACGCGGCACGCAGGCATCGTCCGGACGTGATCCTCATGGACATCCGCATGCCCGGCATGGACGGCATCGAGGCCACCTCCCGGATCCTGCGGGAGGCGGACTGGGACGTGCGGGTGCTGATCCTGACCACGTTCGATCCGGACGAATACGTCTACAAGGCGCTGCGTGCCGGTGCCAGCGCCTTCGTGCTCAAGGACATTCCCCCCGAGCAACTCGCCACCGCCGTGCGCACCGTGGCCGAGGGCGGTGCACTGCTGGCACCGTCGATCACCCGGCGCCTGATCGACCAGTTCGCGGAGCGACGTGTCGTCAACACGACCGTGGCGGGCCGCCTGCAGCGGCTCACCGACCGCGAACGCGAGATCGTGGTCGCCGTCGCGCGGGGTGCGAGCAACTCGGAGATCGCCGCCCAGCTCTTCATCGGGCCCGCCACCGTCAAATCGCATGTGTCGAGCATCCTCACCAAACTCGGTCTGCGTGACCGCATCCAGATCGTGATCTTCGCCTACGAGAGCGGACTCGTCGAAGCGGGCGACCACGACGTCGGTCACTGAGACCACTTCCGAGGTTCTGGGAGCTTCCTTGGAAACGGGGTGGCCTTTTGGTCGTGCGCGCCCGTGACCTGCGGCGTTCTCCCGTCGACTCTCAGAAACCTCCCAGAACCTCTCGGGAACGTCGTAACCGTGACCGCCAGTGTGTGCGGGTCTCCTGGCACGCGGCGCCGTGAGCTCCCCGTTGGTGCCGCGTGCTTCCCCGCGAGCGAAGCGGAGCGTTTCCTGCATGGTTGCCACCACACCTCGTCGCCAGGCCAGGCCAGGCCCGATTCCAGTCCGCTGGTACGAGTCCGCGACCCCAACACAGCACCGTGCCCGTGCAGTTGATCGGCCCGTGGCAGAACGCTCTGGAAGGGGCTGCGGCCACGCTGTGCGCGGTGGTCGCCATGGCGACCGTGTCCGCGCCGGCGCTGGCCCTGCTCGACGCTGGGTCCTTCGGGTCGCTGTGGTCGTTGACGATGGCGTTGACGGCCATGGCCGTCGGCGGCTCGGTCAACGCGGGTTCGGATGTCTCCGGGGACACCGGGTCGATGGGCGGGCCGGCCTCCCTGTTCGGCGGTGGTGGTGGCATCAGCCCGTCGATGAGCGGCGCGGCCGATGTCGTACCGCTCGGAGTCACGCTGGTCGGCGCCGTCGTCCTGTGGATCGCGTTCTCGTGGCGGCTGCGTCAGGCGCAGCGGCGGCGGTTCACCGCAGGTGAACTGGCCGTGCGGGCCGCCGGAGCGGGGACCGCGGCGCTGTTCACGCTCATGATCGTGGCCGGCCTCGCGAAGGGATCGGCCGACATGCCCGCGTCGGCGATGACCGGGATGGGCGGAACCGGTGGGGGCCGGTCTGCCGGGGGCGGCGGCGGTGGTGGTGGACTGGCTGAACTCTTCGGCGGCGGGAGTGGTGGTCTGGGCGGTCTGATGGGCGGCGGTACAGGGGCCCAGCCGACGATGACGTACCACGTGGGCGCGGGCTCGGCCGGCTTCGGCGCGGTGTTGTGGGTGGCCGTCGTACTCGGCGTGGGAGTCCTGATCAGCCGCCGGGTGCGGCTGCCGCTGGGCGGCGCCCTGGACGGGCTTCGCACCGGCTGGGGCCGGAGTCTGTCGGCTGTCGTACGTACGGTTCTCGTCCTGGCGGCCGTACCGCTGGTGGTCCTGGCGGTCGTCGGGGCGGTGGTCGGCGGCCGGGCCGGCTCGGCGGCTGGGGCCGCTCTGTTGCTCGCCCCGAACTTCCTGGCCGTGTTTCTGACACTGGGCGTCGGTTCCTCGTGGACGGCCGCGGCGTATCCGGTGCGGAGCGAAGGCGGCAGCAACCCGCTCGCCTCTCTCATGGGCGGCATGGGTGGCATGGACGGTACGGGTGCGATGGGTGGCGGCCGGCAGCTCGACCGTACCGAACACCTGAGGTCTCCGTCGGCGGGCGGCTGGCCGCTGTGGTTCGCGGCCCTCACGGTGACCGTCCTGATCCTGCTGGCCTGTGCCTATCGGGCTGCCCGGGCCACACACCCCGGCCACAAGCTTCCGCTCCTGCCCTACCGGGGCCCGCTGGCTGGGCACTTCGGCATGGCGGAGCGGTTCGGTGTCGTCACGGCCGTCGTCCTGGGCGGGGCGGCCTGGCTGGTGGGGGCGTCCGGGCACTTCGGCATCAGTATGTTCGGCAGCGAGATGGGTGGCATGCGGGCCGAGCTGAGCGGCAGCGTGCTGCGGACGGTCCTCTTCGGATTGCTCGTCGGCGGGCTGGCCGGGTTCGGCGGAAGCCTGCTGTCCGCGGTGCGCGATGTCCGCGGGGCGCGGTGACAACGGGGCGCGGTGACAACGGGCTTGATGTGGTGAAGACAGGCGACTGAGCGTTCTGCCTTGTCAGCGGTGCCCGGCCGGTCACCGCCCTTGCCGTAGCCGGCGCTCGTCAATGGGCCGACCGCCACGCGCACGCCGACCGTCGCACCGCCGGGCGCCTTCGGGGGCACGGCGAGGGTGCGGTCGACGCCGGCGTTGTCCGCCACGGTGATCCGACAGGCATCTTCACGCCGCTGGGCGTCACGGCGTCCTCGCTCAGTGGCTCGACCGTCCCGCAGGTCTGGGCGGCGGCGCCCGGGTCAGCGCGCCGCGAGCGCCGCTGTCGAGCCGCGGACGACGAGGTGCGTCGGCAGCACCCGCTGCAGGGGCTCCTCTCCTTCGACCTCGGGAGTCCTGAGCGTGCGGAACAGCAGGTCCACGGCGGCCCGCGCGGCGTGCGCCTTGGGCACCGACACCGTGGTCAGCGGAGGGGCGGCCATCCCGGACAGGGCGATGTCGTCGCAGCCCACCACGCTCATGTCGTCCGGGACCCGGACCCCGCGCGCGGTGAAGCGGCTGATCAGTCCGAAGGCCACGATGTCGTTGAAGGCGACCACCGCGGTCGCCCCGCTGGCCAGTACCACGTCCGCCGCTCCCGTGATGCCGCCGTCGAAGTGAGGGGCCACGCTGCCCACCCGCACAAGGTCGATCGTGCCGGACTGTGCCATCGCCTCGATGCCGGCCGCCCGTTCCCGCGCCTCCCAGGTGCTGCGGGGGCCGCCCACATAGGCGATCCGGCGATGGCCGAGTGCGTGCAGATGGGTCAGGGCGTCCGTCATCCCCTCGGCCAGGTCGGCCGTGACGCTCGGGAAACCGGGCTCCCTGCGGTGCAGCAGCACCACCGGCTTGGTGGTGAGCGCGCCCAGCGACCCCAGTTCCTCGCCGCTCAGCTGGGACGAGGCCAGCACGATGCCGTCCACCTCGGGGGCGAGCGTGCGGATCGCGTCCATTTCGAGGCCCTCGTCGCGCTCGGCGTCGCTCACGATCAGTGAGTGGCCCAGACCCCGGGCACGGGCCTGCGCCCCCTTGCAGGCCTCCGCGAAGAACGGGTTGAGCAGATCCGGCACGATCAGGCCCACGGCTCCGGTACGCCCGGTGATCAGTCCCCGGGCGGCGCGGTTCGGCTGGTAGCCGAGACGGTCGGCCGCCGCCACCACGCGGTCCCGGGTGGCTGCGCTCACCGTCCCGCCCGGCGCCAGCGCCCGGGACACGGTGGAGGGGGAGACGCCGGCCGCTTTCGCGACCTCTCGAATGGTGACCTGCACGCCCCGAGGTTTGCATCCCGTTTCATTCCCGTCAATGAGAGGGAGTGGCTCGCGCTCTGCCAGGGGTTTTAGGGCAGCAAACCTTTCCGGCGACGTTGCACAGAGTCGGTGCGATGGCACCGGCGCATCCGCCGTTGGCTCCGGAGCGGCTGTGTTCAGTCGGCGACGCGCAGCAGCAGCTTGCCCGTGGATGTGCGTCCGCCCATCAGCCGGTGGGCTTCGGAGGCGTCCGAGAGCGGGAATTCCGCGGTGACCGGAAGGTTCACGGTGCCGTCGGTGACCTTGCGGAAGGCGCGTTCGGTGAGCGAGCGCAGTGCCTCGGGCGCCGACTGTGCGAGAGCCAGGATGGAGAAGCCCGCGACCGAACGGCCCTGCGCGTAGAGCTCGGGCGGCCCGACGTGCCAGGGCTCGGCCCCGCCGGCGTTGCCGAAGGACACCAGGCGTCCGAAGACGGCCAGTGTGTCGAGGCCGCGGCGAAGGGTGTCGCCGCCCACCGGGTCGAGCACCAGGTCGACCCCCCTGCCGCCGGTGGCGCGGCGGACGTCGTCGGCGAAGGTGTCGCTGGTGAACACCTCGTCGTAGCCGTGCTTGAGGGCGTGCCCGGCCTTGGCCGTGGAGGAGACCACGCCGTACACCGCGCCGGCGTCCGCCGCCCGGGCCAGTTGCCCGGCCACCGTGCCGATGCCTCCCGCGGCGCCGTGCACCAGCACGCTCTCTCCGGCGCGCAGTCGCCCCACCTCGTGGAGCAGGGCGTGCGCGGTCGGCAGCACGGTGGGGAGGGTGGCCGCGGTCCGCAGGTCCAGGCCCGCGGGGAGCGGGAACACGGTGGCGGTCTCGGCGACGACCACCTCCGCGTACGCGCCGCTGTTGACGAGCGCGGCGACTTCCTGCCCCGGGCGCAGCCCCTCGACACCGGGGCCGACGGCCCGGATACGTCCGGAGACCTCCAGGCCGGGGCGGAAGGGCAGCGATTCCACCCGGTAGCCCTCGGCGCGCGCCTTGAGGTCGGCGAAGTTCACGCCTACATAGGCGGCGTCGATGGTGACCTGGCCCGCCCCCGGCTCGGGGGTCTCGACCTGCACGACCTTCAGCACCTCGGGATCGCCGTACTCCCGGATCTCGACTGCACGCATAAGCGGAACGCATCCTTCGCAAGTGTTCAATGGAAAGCGAACACTCGGACTGTAAGGTATTCGTCGAACACTCAGCAAGTGGCCGGAAGACTCCGCGCGGTGGCCCGTCGAGGATGCGCGTGGCGACGGGAGGGGCATGTCGAACCAGGCTGCGGGCGGTAGTCACCGTGCGGCGCCGGTGCACACGGATCCCGAGGAGGTTTCCGTCCTGACCGCGCTGTCCGCGCTCGCCGATCCTGTGCGCATTCAGTTGATCCGCGAGCTCGCGGGCTCCGCCGACTGGACGCGCAGCTGTGGCAGCTTCGACGTACCCGTCGGCAAAGCAGCACTCAGCCACCACTTCTCGGTCCTGCGCGGCGCCGGCCTGGTCGAACAACGCGACCAGGGGCCCAAACGGGTCAACCGACTGCGCCGCGAGGAGTTCGACGCGCGCTTCCCCGGGCTGCTCCACCTGCTCCTCCGCGACGACGGCGCCGATTGAGCAGGCGGCTCGGGCTGACCGTTTCATGCTCGCTCCCACACTGACCGGGACCCGGCAGGGGTACGCCCGGCGAGGCCCGTCACCCGCCGGTCAGGCGCAGGCGGGCCAGCGAGAGGGTCGTGGTCGTCGGCGAACCGGCGAGGGGGGAGCGGTAGTTGGGAGTGGCCGCGACGAAGGCCCAGGACAGGTCGCCGCCCGGGAGGACGGTGATGTCACCGGATATATGGGCCGGAACCACGGTGTCCGGGGTGAGCCGGTGGCCGGCGGTGTCGATCAGGACGAGATGGGTGCCGGTGAAGCGGCCGGTGCAGGTGCCGTTCGCGCAGCGGGCCTCGGTGCTCCCGGCCCGGTGACGGGCGGGGCTCAGGGCCCCCTTCCCGGTCCCGGCCGTCGTGTGCGGAGCGGGCTGGGTCGGCTGGGTCATGTGCGCCCGGTACGGCTGCTGCGCGGCGTGCGCCGAGGGCACCGAGGAAGCCGACGACGCCCAACGTCCCAACCCCGCCGCCGACGGCACCAGGCCCAAGCCCACCAGGAGCCGCTCGGCGGGCACCAGCTGGGATGTGACCGAGCCGCAGTGGGCGCACTCGCGCACGTGCCGGGCCAGCCGCTTGCGCCACAGTGCGCTCGGCTGCCCGTCCCAGCCGGAGGCCGCCTCCGACAGCTGCGGGCAGCATGGCTCGGTGCGCAACGCGCGGACCACGGTCCGGGCCGTCTGCAGTCGCTCCTTGACCCGCTGCACCCGCACGGCGGCATGCTCCGGCGTGAGCCCGGCCGCCGTGGCCAGCTCTTCGCGGGTCAGCTCGCCCCCGGCCTCCAGCCACCACAGCGCCAGCAGCTCCCGGTCCCCGGGCCCGAGCCAGCGGGTGGCCTCGGCCGTCTCACGGCGCTGGCCGGACAGGCCCAGCCGGAGGATGGCCAGTCCGACGAAGTCCGCCGCCGGGTCGGGGGCCTCGGCCAGCTCGTCCATCGTGCCCGGCACGACGGACGTCCCCGCCCGGTGACGGCGTGCCCCGCTCATCTCGTTCACGGCGATCGCCACCACCCAGGACCGGAACCGCTCGGGTTCGCGCACACCGGGCAGCCCGCGCACCATCGCGACCATGGTGTCCTGGACCACGTCGTCGACGTCGGCGTGACCGTTCAGGGCATGGCCCACGATGTTGTAGCGGCAGATACGTCTCGACCAGCAGGTCGCGGGCGTGCTGGTCCCCGGCCTGGGCCGCCACCACCGTCGCGCTGTCCACATTGCCGTACGTCCGCACTCGCCGCTCCCGTCCGTTCCATTCGAACCGTGCCCCCGATTAGGGGATCCCGCCGGGCGCGCGGATAACAGAAAACATGGACAACAGGTGAAACTCCATGCCCGGGGAACAAGCAGCACCGTGGTGCCGAGCGCTTGGCCGCCGCTCTCAAAGCGCGATCCGCCGGTGGCCGAGCCGGAGCAAATGCTCGCCGGTTACGCCGGATGCTCCAGTGCCCGGTGCTCCGGGCATCGCACGGCGAGCGCGGCGATGTCGTCGTCGAGCCTTCCGCCGCTGAAAACGAGCAGGTCCCGGTGAAGCCGGTCGAGCAGTCCCGGGGGCGCTGCCGGACCTTGTCGGCGCATCCAGTCCGGCAGCGGGAAGAAGTCGCCGGCGCGGTCCCGGGTCTCCGTTACACCGTCGGTGTAGAGCAGCAGCTGGTCTCCCGGGGCGAAGGCCACGGTGTCGATGTAGTAGCGGTCTCCGATGAGCGCCGCGAGGTTGAGGGGCGGCGAGGGGGCGGTGGGCTCCAGAACGCACATTTTCCCGTGGTGTACGAGCAGCGGCGGGGGGTGCCCGCAGTTGAGAAGTCTGAGGTGGCTGCCGCCGTGCGGGATCTCGGCGATCAGAGCGGTGGCGAATCGCTCCGGCAGGTCCGGGGAGGGGAACGCGGCACCATGGCGCGCCATGCTGGTCTCCAGGCGATGGATGACGCCCCGCAGATCGGGCTCGTCGTGCGCGGCCTCCCGGAAGGAGCTGATCACCGCTGACGCCGTTCCCACGGCGGAGAGGCCCTTGCCGCGCACGTCACCGAGGAGCAGCCGGACCCCGTACGGGGTGACGGCTGCTTCGTAGAAGTCGCCGCCGATTCGAGCCTGCGCCTGGGCCGCCACGTACAGAGACTCGATCTCGATGCCCTCGAGGCGGCTGGGCAGGGGGCGCATCAGCACCTTCTGCGCTGTGTCGGCGACGAGCCGGATCTGGAAGAGCGCCTCCTCCCGTCGGAGCCGGACGTGGCTTGCGTAGGCGGCCGCCAAGGTGACCGCGACGATCGCAGCCGCCGTGTAGGGCGTCCCCAGGTCGGTGTAGACGAAGCTCAGTCCCACCATGACCAGCAGGCAGAACGTCCCCAGCAAGATCGTGGGGAGCACGGGCCACATCGAGGCGGCCAGGGCGGGCGCGGCAGGCAGGAGGCGGCTTATGGCGATCTCCCTCGGTGTGGAGAACGCCAGCGCGGCGATGAGGATGGTGAGGATCACCGGTGACAGCCGGACAGCTTCCCACCGGCCGCCGTACGGACGACGACGGCGCCGCAGTCGCCTCAGGACAAGCACAAAACGCATCATATCTGTAAAAAAGTGACGCGCCCGAGAGCGGCAAGGAAGCACGCCTTCCCGCGACTGATGCGCCCGGCCGAGGACGTGGGCCGGCAGGGCGCGGGTGCCACCGCCGCTGCCCGCGTCCCGCGGCCGCCCGGTCAGCCCTGGGTGGGGGCCAGGTCGGTGTTCATGACCTTCCCCGTCAGCTTCGGGCGATCCTTGAGCAGATCGACGGCGACGCGGATCGGCTGTTTCCTGGCGTAGCGGGGCGCGGTCTCGCAGTGCTCCACCGTGGTGCTGCTGCCCGAAGGCGAGGACCTGCCCGGCTCCGGGGCGGTTGCCGTGGTTGCGCCAGCCGTGGCGCCGGTTCGGCGTTCACGGAGGCGGCGGGTTGTCTGGGAGACCCACGAGTTGGGCCAGGAGCAGTGCCACGTCGTCGCGCTCGGTACCGGGCTCGACGAGGCTGAGCACGCTGTCGCAGGCCGCCTCCAACGAGGCGTGCGGCTGGGCCAGTTGTGAGCCGAGGCGCTTGAGTCCCTCGCCGATGTCCTCGCCTCGGGCCTCGATGAGACCGTCGGTGTAGAGAGCGAGCACCGAGTCGTCCGGCACGTCGAAGGCCACCTCCTCGAACTTCACACCGCCGACGCCGAGCGGTGCCCCGGCCGGCACGTCCAGGACCCGGACCCTGCGGACGCCCCCGGCGATGGGTTCGGGATCGACGATCATCGGCGGCACATGCCCCGCTCGCGCGATGACACAGCGCCTGCGCGAGGGGTCGTACACGGCGTATATGCAGGTCGCCATGAGGGACTCGTCCGGACCGTGGGCCAGGTCGGCGGCGATGGCGTCGATGTGCTGCAGCAGCTCGGCCGGTGGGAGATCGAGGATGGAGAGGGTGCGTACGGCGGTACGCAGCAGGCCCATCGTGGCGGCGGCGCGCAGTCCGTGGCCCGTGACATCACCGATGACCAGGGCCACCTGGCCCCCGGCGAGCTGTGTGACGTCGAACCAGTCGCCGCCCGCCTCGTTGCGGGCGGTGCCCGGGACGTACCGGAACGCGATGTGCACCCCGGGCGGTTCGGGCACGTGCTGGGGCATGAGGGCACGCTGCAGCATGAGCGCGCCCTCACGCTCGCGTGCGTAGAGCCGGGCGTTGTCCAGTGAGGTGCTGGCACGGCCGGCCAGCCTCATGGCGAAGGCCAGGTCGTCAGGGTCGAACGGCGGGCTGTCGTCGGCGCGATAGACCACCAGCAGGCCGAGCACGATGCCTCCGACGCGCAGCGGCAGCATCATCATCGAGTGGACGCCCAGTTCCAGGGCGGCGCGGGTCTTGGGATCGCCCGGGTAGGTGGCGGACCGCAACTGCTCGGGCGAGTCGATGAGTTGAGGGAGGCCGGTGCTGAGCGCCTCGCCGGCGGCCGAGTGCTCCGCGACGCCGACCGACTGACCGAGCCGCAGCATCCGTTTCACCGGCGGTTTGTACTGTCTCGCGGCGACGCCCAACTGGATCAGTGGGGTGCGGTGGGTGGGCGGATGCCGGGGGAGTTCACTTTCGGTGACCACGGATTCGAGGACGATGACTCCGGCGTAGTCGCTGAACCTGGGGACCAGGGTGTCGGCCAGCCGTTCGGCGATCCGGGGGATCTCGAGCAGGTCGGCGAGGCGTGAGCCGAGATCGTTGAGGAGGGAGAGCCGTTCGCGGGCGATCTCGTTCTGCCGGGCGAGGCGGCGTCGTTCCGTTATGTCCATGACCGTGCAGCCGACGCCGATCACCCTGTGATCCGTGTCCTCCAGGCGGCTGCAGGACACCGAACGGTGCCCGTCCGGCCCCGGCAAGGTCATGTCCAGCACTGGTCTGCCGGTCCTGAGCACCTGCCGCTGTACCTCGGCGAGCCGGCGGCCGACCGGCTCGCCGATCAGCTCGTCCACGGTGCGGCCCAGGTGGTTCACCAGCGGACGACCGTCGAGCCGTGCCAGGGCCTCGTTGGCCCTGAGGCATCTCAGGTCGGTGTCGAAGATCGCGACACCCAGCGGGGACGAGTCGAAGTGCGATTCCAGGGCCGCCAGGCCGGCCGGCCCGGTGTTCGGCCCGCTCGTCTCGGTGAGCGCGGCGTGGACGAAATCTCTGCCGTCGCCGTCGACGAGGAGGGACGCCTGTACGTGGACGTGGACGCGGTGGCCGTCGCGGTGACGCAGGCACAGAGGGCCGCTCCAGCATTCGGAGCTCAGCAACTCGGCGAGGGTGTCCGCCGGCCTCTCCGGTGCCGTGTCGCCGGTGTCCATCAGGTGGTCGAAGCGGCGGCCCAGGACGTACTCGCCCGTCCAGCCCAGCATGTCCTCGACCGATCGGTTCCACAGCGTGATGTGGCCGCCGGCGTCCAGCACGATGACCACGCCACCCGGCCCGGGAACCGGAGGCTCCGGCAAGCCGCGAGAGCGGCCCATGTCACGCGCTGGAACGCCGGAGGGAGGGGGTGGAAAGGTCACCCGCCACCTCCCTCCGCGAGGATTCCCGGGCTCAAGTTTCGATTATCAGCCCATATGCAGGGTAATGATAAAAATATTCGACTTGCGAACATTATGGACGCCTCCCGAAGGGGGAGCCCGTGGTGGAGCGTCTGCTCGGCGTCGAGATGGGCGTCGACGAGCTGAGGTGGGCGCTGATCGTCGGGGACTCGATCGAGACCAGGGGCAGCGCCAGGACTCCTCGCGCGGGGCTGTTGCACGCGATCGACGCGGTGGCCCGGACGACCCGGGAACACCGTGCGGACCGGCTGGGCGTGGCGGTCCCCGGGGACCTGAACCGCACGACGGGTGTCGTCGGGGCGGGCAGCATGAACCTTGTCGGCCCATGGGCCGGCTACCCGCTTCGGGACGAACTGGCGTACCGGGTCGGGTGCCCGACCGAGATTCTCAATGACGCCCGCGCGTTCGGGCACGGCGAGCTTGTGCTGGGCGCGGCGAAAGGGCTGGAGAACGTGCTCTTCATCATGCTGCACAGGGGCGGCGTGGGCGGTGCCTACGCTTTCGGGGGGCGGATCCTGGCGAGTGCGGACGACCGCCTCGGCGAGTTCGGCCACCTGACCGTGGAGCCCGGTGGCGCCCACTGTCCGGGCTGCGGCGGACGGGGATGTCTGGAGACCTTCGCCAGCGGACAGGCCATCGTGCGCCGCTTTCGGGCCCGCGCCAGTTGGAATCCGTCCGGAGTGACGGCGGTGGCCCGGGCCGCCGAGGACGGCGACCAGGTCGCCGTGGATGTGCTCGCCGAAAGCGGGCATGCCGTCGGCATCATTCTGAACAGCCTGGCCGCGGCCTTTCCCACTCAGGCGGCGGTGGTGGGCGGCGAGATCGCGTCCGCCGTGCTCCCCTGGATGGCGGACGAGATCAGGGCCTCGCTCGCCGAGCGTCCGAGCTCGACCTGCGAACCGGACCTGCTGTCCGCATCCCTCGGTCTATGGGCCCCGGCTCTGGGCGCAGCCCTGACCGTTCCCCTCCCGCCCTCCACGGCCACCGTCCCCGTCCCGCCCCCCACGGCCGCGGAGGCAGAGGGGTGATGCCCCTGCTGCCGCGGCCACCAGTGGTGCTTCCCACCCGAGCAATAGGCTGGAAGGTGTGGGGCTCCGGAGACGACCGGCTTCGTACGGGGAGCATGGTCGCCGGCGCTCCGCGACGAGGTGAGTGACGATGGATCCGTTCGATGAAACCCCTCGGGGCGGGGGCGAGGGTCTCGTCGAAACGACGGAGGCGGTGGCAGCCGTCGACGCACGGGGCCTGGTCACCGCGTGGAGCCCGGGTGCCTGGAGGTTGCTCGGTTACGGACCCTCCGATGTGATCGGCCACCCCGCCTCCCTCCTGCTGGCGGACGATCCGCCCGCGGCCGACCTGCGGCACGCGGCCGCGTCGCAGAGCTGGAGCGGCAGGATCGCGCTGCGGCACCAGGACGGCCGCCGACTGGACGCGGACCTGCGGGCATGGTCGACGCTGGACGCCGACGGTCAGCCCCAGTGGTTCCTGATGCACTCGCCGGACGAGGCGCAGCTGATGAAGTGGGCGTTCGAGCTGTCCCCGCTCACCCTCGCGATCTACGACGCCGACGGACGGACCGTGCGGATCAACGCCGCGAACCGCCGCCTGCTCGGCCTCGAAGCGGACGATCAGGCGCTCGGCCGTGTCGTCGAGGATCTGTACGGGGACGCCCGGGAGCAGGGGGTGCCGTCCGCCCCCGCGTTCTCCGAGCATGTGACCGAGACGATGCGCCGCGTGGCGGCGACCGGCCAGGGGATCCGCTATGAGGTCTCCGCTCCGATGGCGCCCGGGGCCCGGGAGCTGACCTGGGCCGTCAACATGTCGCCCGTGGCGGATCCGTCGGGCAGGGTGTACGGAGTATTCACCGCGGGATGTGACATCACCGAGCAGTTCGAAGCGCGGCAGCGACTGGCCTTGCTCAACGAGGCGGGCGCCCGGATCGGCACCACACTGGACGTCAGGCGTACAGCCGACGAACTGGCGGGCATGGCCGTCCCGCGGTTCGCCGACTTCGTCAGCGTCGATCTGCTGGATTCCGTACTGCACGGCGGCGAACCGCTGTCGGGTCCGGTCGACGGCACCATCGCCCTGCGCCGTGTCGCGCATCAGTCCGTGCTCGAGGGCGTCCCCGAGGCCGTGGTCGCGCTGGGCGCGGTGGACACCTACCCGGACTACTCGCCGCCTGCCCGCGCCCTGGCCTCCGGCCGGCCCGTCGTGAGCGCGCTGGGAGACAGCGACTTCGACCGGTGGGCCCTGTCGGATCCCGCTCGGGCCGCCCGGGTACGCGACTACGGCTTCCACTCGGTGATGTCGATACCGGTGCGTGCCCGCGGCACCACCCTCGGCGTGGCGGTCTTCGTCCGTCGGCGCCCGGCGCCCTTCGCGGCGGACGACCTGGCCCTGGCCGGCGAAATGGTGGCCAGGGCGGCGGTCTGCGTCGACAACGCCCGCCGCTACACCCGCGAGCGGCACTCCGTCCTGACCCTGCAGCGCAGCCTGCTGCCGAGGCAACTGCCGCAGCAGCATGCCGTGGAGGTCGCCACGCGCTATCTGCCGGGCAGCTCGCAGGTAGGCCTGGGCGGCGACTGGTTCGACGTGATCCCGCTGTCCGGTGCCCGGGTCGCCCTGGTCGTCGGAGATGTCATCGGTCATGGGATCCACGCGTCGGCAGCCATGGGGCGGCTGCGTATCGCCGTACGGACCCTGGCCGACGTCGACCTGGCCCCCGACGAACTCCTCACCCAGCTGGACGACCTGGTCATCCGACTGGCCGCGGACGGCAGCCGTGCCGACGGCACCGGCCGCTACGGGGGCAGCACGGACGGGGCCGGCACCGACGAGGGGGCCGAGCGCACCGAGACCGCCGACGACATGGGCGCCACCTGTCTGTACGCGGTGTACGACCCGATCTCCCGCCAATGCACCATCGCCCGTGCCGGTGGCCCGGAGCCCGCTCTTGTCAGGAGCGACGGCACGGTCGAGCTGCTCAACATCCCGGCCGGCCCCAGGCTCGGCGTGGGCGGCCTGCCCTTCGAGGCCACCGAGCTGGAGCTGCCCGAAGGCAGCCTGCTCGCCCTCTACACCGACGGCCTGATCGACGCCCGGCCCGGCAACCTCGACGAACTCTGCCGTGTGCTGGCCCGCCGTTCCGGGCACTCCCTGGACAGCACCTGCGGCACCGTTCTCGAGCGACTGCTTCCCACGGTCCCCACCGATGATGTCGCCCTGCTCATCGCCAGGACCCGTTCCCTCGGTCCCGGTCAGGTCAGCAGCTGGGATCTGGCCGCGGATCCCTCCGTCGTCGCCGAAGCCCGAAAGGTGGCGTCCGACCAGCTGATGCACTGGGGGCTCGAAGACCTCACCTTCACCACGGAACTGGTGGTCAGCGAGCTCGTGACCAATGCCATCCGGCACGCCGAGGCCCCGATCCGGCTTCGGCTGATCCAGGACCAGTCCCTGATCTGTGAGGTCGCCGACGGCAGTAGCGCCACACCGCACCTGCGCCGGGCCCGCACGTACGACGAGAGCGGCCGTGGCCTCCTGCTCGTCGCCCAGCTCACCGACCGCTGGGGCACTCGACAGACCCCCACGGGCAAGATCATCTGGGCCGAACAGTCCCTCCGCGAGGCCTGATCGCCTCCTCACTCACCCTGCTCGCTCACTCTCTGACGGCCGCACTCGCCACGCCCTGCACGAACCAGCGCTGGAAGACCGCGAACATCACCAGGACCGGGGCGACGAGCAGCACTCCGAAGGCCAGGATCCGGCCCCAGTCGGGTGGCTCCTGGCTCTGGAAGACGCTCATCTCCAGCGGCAGCGGCCGTACCGCGGGGTCGGAGATCATGAGCACCGGCCAGAGGAAGGAACCCCACTGGATCAGGAAGGTCAGGACGGCGACGGAGGCGAAGACGGGTGCGGACATCGGGACGACGATCCAGAAGAGGGTGCGCCACGGCCCCGCGCCGTCGATCCGGGCCGCTTCCTCGATACTGCGCGGAATGCCGCTGAAGAACGCGTGGAACTGGTACACCGAGAAGGCGTTGGCGATGAACGGCAGGGCCAGGATGTGCAGCGTGTTCCGATGGTCGTTGAACATGTAGAACAGCGGCACGGCCACCGACTCGAACGGCACCAGCATCAACAGCAGCACGATGGTGAACACTCCGTCGCGTCCTCGCCAGCGCAGCCGGGACAGTGCGTACCCCGCCATCGAGTTGACCAGCAGCCCGCCCACGACCACCACGGCCGCCACGGTGAGCGACACGGCCATGAACTGCCAGAAGTAGCCGGTGCTTTCGGAGGAAAGGCTCTCGAACACCCCTTGGTAGTTGCGCAGCGTCAGATGGGTCGGGACAAAGCCGGACAGGCCGTCGAGCACCTCGTCCGGGGGCTTGAAGCTCCCGATGATCAGATAGATCGCGGGCAGGACGAAGAGGACGGCGAGAACGCTCAGCGCGAGGTAACCGCCGGCGCGGCGCAGTCGGCCGTACGGGCCCTGGGGGCTCACCCCGGCTCGCTCTCGGTGCGTACGACATGGCGCTGCAGGAGCGTCAGGGCGACGACGATGACGAAGAAGACCACCGTGATCGCCGACGCCATCCCGATGTTGCCCTGGTCGAAGGCGGTCGTGACGGCCTCGTACATGACGGTTCGAGTGGCTTCCTCGTCGAGCCCTCCGCCGCCCCGGATCAGAATGTAGACCTGGTCGAAGACACGGAAGGCCAGCACCGACGTCAGCAGCGCGACGAAGACCAGCGTGCCCCGGATGCCCGGCAGCGTCACATGGCGGAACTGCTGCCAGCGGCCGGCCCGGTCGATCTTCGCCGCCTCGTACAGCTCCTCAGGGATCTGTTGCAGCCCGGCCAGCAGGATGACCATCTGGAATCCGACGCCCTGCCACACCGACAGCACCACCACGGAGGCCATCGCGGTCTCGGCCGAGCCCAGCCAGTCGTACGCGGTCCAGTGGTCGAAGGTGACGTACGACAGAACGGTGTTGAGCATGCCCTGTTCACTGCGGGCGAGGATCAGCCGCCAGATGACGGCGACCAGCGCCATCGGGAAGATCACCGGCAGGAAGAAGAGGGACCGGAAGAAGCCGATCCCCTTCAACCGGCGGTTGAGCAGCACGGCCAGCGCGAGGGCGATGCCGGTCTGCAGCGGGACGACGGCGGCGGCGAAGGTGAGATTGTTCAGCAGCGACCGCAGGAACGGCTCCGACAGGTCGGGGTCGGTGAACAGCCGCCGGTACTGCTCCAGCCCGAAGAACTCCGGCGGCCGGGGGGAACCGAGCCGCACGTTGTAGAAGGACAGCACGACCGCGTAGCCGAAGGGCACGCCGACGAAGGCGATCAGCCCGAACAGGGTGGGTACTGACATCAGCAGACCGTGCACCCCGTCCCGGCCCGCGCCCCGGCCCCTGGTCCGGCCCCTGGTCCGGCCCCCGATCCTGCCCCTGGTCCGGCCGCCGGTCCGGCCGCCTGTCCGAGGGCCGGACCGGCGGCCCCGGTGCGCCACCACCGCCCTTCCTCACCCGCTCAGTTCAGCTTGTAGTCGTCGTTGTCCGCGTAGTCCCGGTCGATCGCCCGGGCCGCCTCGGACAGCGCGGACTCCGGGTCCGTGCCCCCGAAGATGGAGTTCACCGCCGAGCTGAACTCGGAGGTGATCACCGGGTAACCGGCGGTGATGGGCCGGGTGACGGCCACACAGGACTTGGTGATGTCCACGTCGCCGCAGGGTTTGTCGAGTTGTTCGGCGAACAGCTGCAGCGGTCCACCACGCTTGTACAGCGGGCTCGTCGCGAGCACCGATTTGGTTCCGGGCGGCGCGCCGTTGGCGTTGGTCATCGCGGTGACGCTCTGGTCGTTCAGCAGAAAGTCCAGGAACTTCCCGGCCGCCTTGCCGTTCTTGGTCTCGGCGCCGAGACCCCAGGCCCACGAGCCCTGACCTGTCTTCGGCCCGTTGCCGAAGTCCGGCAACGGCATGATGACCAGGTCGGAACCGAGGGCCTTGCTGTACGCCGGGTAGAGCCAGTGGCCGACCCAGCTCAGTGCGACCCGCCTGGCCGTCATCGCGTTGGCGTCGGTGTTCGGGTCGACGTACGGCTTCCAGGACTGGAAGGTCTTGAACGCGTCGACCGCTTCGGGTGTGTTCATCACCCCGGTGGCCTTGTCGTCCTGGATGAGCTTGCCTCCGGCCGACCAGAGGATGGGGGAGAAGCCGTACGTCCCCCATTCGGTGCCGAGGCCCTCGGCCTCCTGGATGTCCAGGACCTTGCCGTCGGAGTCCTTGGTGGCGAGCTTCTTGAGGGCGTCGGTGAACTGCTCGTCGGTCCACGCGTCGGACAGGCCCTTCGGGTAGTCCACGCCGGCGGCGTCCAGCAGTTGCTTGTTTCCGTACAGCCCGAGGGCGGAGTCGAACATGCCGAGCCCGTAGAGCTGCCCGTCCGCCGTGCCCTGGTCCTTGATGGCGTCGGTGGCGTTGTCGACCGTCTTGGACGAGACGTACGAGGAGATGGGCGTGAGCTTCCGGTTGTAGATGAAGTTCGCCATGGTCGGACCGTCGAACTCCAGCACGTCGGGCAGGTCCGATGCGTCGGTGGCCGTGATGGTCCTGGTGTAGTCGTCGGCGGGGATCAGCCTCAGGCTCGCCTGGACGTCGGTCTGCGAGCTGTTGAAGGACGCGACGGCGTCCTGGAGGGCCTTGTCCTCACTCGCCTGGCCCTGGTGCGCCCAAATGGTGATGTCGCCCTTGCCGCTGCCGGCTTCGCTCTGCGTCGAGCTTTCAGCCTCAGTGTCACCGCCGCACGCGGTGAGAGCTGTGAGGGGCAGAACCAGCGCCGCACTCCAGCGGACGATCCGATGTCGACTCGGTCCGATCACGATGGGCCTCCCAGGAACTTGTAAGGAAATGTCATGCTATGTCTGTGAGTCTCCGACGGCAGCCGCTGGCGCGCGTCAGTGCGTGGGCGGCACCACGGCGAGAGGAACCGCGCATGCGCTACGCCCCGCCCGGCCTCTGCGTGAACGACTTCGCCGTCATGTCCGACGGCGGCCGCTACACGGTGCTCCACCTGCAGGGCCCCTGGACGGACCGCTTCGACCATCTGCACATGGAGACCTCGTTCGGCAGAGCCACGTCCACCGATCTGGTGGCCTGGGAGACGCGGGACACCGCCTTCGGCGTCGGACTGCCGGGTCGGTTCGACCAGCAGGCCGTATGGACGATGCATCCGTTTCCGTACGGGGACGGGCTGGCGATGTTCTACACGGGCGTCGAGGGGCTGACGGCCGCCGGTTGGCCGCTCCAGTCCGTGGGGCTGGCGTTCTCCGACCGCCGGGACGGGACCGCCTGGCGCCGCCACGGAACCGGCCCGGTGGTACGGGCCGACCCGCGCTGGTACCGGACGGGCGAGGCGATGGGCTGGCGCGATCCGTTCGTCGTCCGCGACGACGAGGGAACCGGCTGGGCCATGGTCGTCTGCGCCAGTGACGCCTCCCTGCCACTGGAGGTCAGTGGCTGCGTCGGGTTCGCCACGTCGCCCGATCTGACGCACTGGCAGGTGCACCCGCCGCTCCTCTCACCCGGCGACGTCGACGAGTTGGAATGTCCGGTGCTGGAGCGGACGGCAGACGGCTGGCTGCTGTTCGGCGGTGTGGGCTCCGCCGGCTGGTTCGATGCCTGGTCGGCGCCACGGCTGGAGGGGCCGTGGGAGCGCCTGGGCCCGGTCGCTCCGCCGGGCGCCTACGCCCCCCGGGTGATCACGGCGCCGGACGGTGCCAGGGTCGTACTGCACACCGCCCCCCGCCGGGTCGGTCTGCGGGACTCCGGTGATCTGTGCCGGGGCATGCTGGCCCAGCCCAAGGTGCTGAGCGTGGCACCTGGTGGCCCGGCCGGTGCCGTGGCCCGGCTGGAGTGGTGGAGCGGCCTGGACGACTGGCTGGAGGAGCCCACGGACCAATCGGTTCCGCATGCGGTCGGGGACATCGACATCACCGGACGGACCGAGGTGGTCCTGCGCAGGGACACCGGCGGCCCCGCGCTCGCGGTTCACTGCGACGAGAAACGCGTCCGGGTGACCGGACCCGGCGGATCCGTGCTCCAGGCGACGGTGCTCGCCCGGCCCGTACGGCGACTGCGCATCCTGACCGTCGGTGAGTACGTCGAGGTGTACGCGGACGGCGTGTTCGTGCTGATGACCATGTGCTACTCGGGTCACCCCGTGACCTGGACGGCGACCGGGGAAGGGGCCGCCCGCTCCGTTCCGGTGTGCCCCGTACGCCTGCCGAGCCCGCACCGCGACGACGCCTCGGCGATCTGGCCGGGCGTCGCTGGGTGACCCGGGTCGCGGCGGCAGTCGGCGAGGCGCTCGGTCCTCGCCCTGTCCCAGGGGTCAACGGCGTTTCCGGCGGCCGCAGTTGACTGGTCACGGGAGCGCTCCCATGGCACCATGTCGCGGCTTCGTGAGGGAAGCGGAGCCGAGTCGATTCGTCGAACAGAGGGTCCCCACATGACGATCACTGCGCGAGGCTTATTGACATGTACGCGACGCTCCGGCGTCGTACTGGCGGTATGGGCGCTGGGCGCCGCCCTGGCGGTCACCCCCGTGTCGGCCCACCCGGACGCCGCGCCGCCCGCGGAGGCGCGGACCGCGGCGGCGGCGAAGAGCGTCTACATCCCGCCCAGTTGGGCCGCGACGGGTGAGGTCCCGTGGAAGCAGGAGCGCACCAAGGAATCGGCCAACTTCATCCTGCTGTGGGGCGAGAAGTCGGGTACCAACCCGAAGAACGCCCCCTCGGACTACCGGTTCGACCCGGACAACATTCTCAGCCAGCTGGAAAACCTGTACTCCTTCTACGTGAACACCATGAAGTTCACCCCCGAGACTGGTCTGCTGGCCCAGCACAAGATCAATGTGATCGTCACGCGAACCTGGAACCGCACGGAACTCGATGCCTGGGCCACCGGCGGCTCGGCAGACGGCAGGGTCGGCGTCATCAACATCGCGCCCGCCGCGGCCGCGCCCGGTTCCTGGGGACTGGCCCATGAACTCGGCCACGTCTTCCAGAACTACACGTTCCTCGGCAAGGGCGGGGGCGCGGGCCTCACCGACCCGTCGGCCGGCACGTTCTGGGAGAGCAGCGCCGAGTTCATGGCGATGCAGGTGTACCCGGACGGCGGCGCGGGCGACCTGACCCGGTTCCTGCGCACCGAGAGCCTGGCGTACTCCTCCAGCCGCCACCACTACGGCAACTGGATGCTGATCCAGTACCTCGTCGACAAGTACGGCGGCATCAAGACCTTCAACGACATCTGGAACCAGGCGAGAAACACCGAGCACCCGCTGGAGACGTACCGCCGCATCAACGACCTGACACAGGCTCAGCTCAACACAAGAGTCGCCGAGTACACCCAACGCCAGGTCACGTACGACTACTCCAACCGCAGTCACATCATGCCGTTCATCAACAACGTGTACGGCGCGGGCTTCGTCAACGCCTACAACGGCGTCCCCGTGAACGCCGTGAACCAGTCGGCCGGCCACTACGCGATCCCGGACGCCCTCGCGCCCTCCGACTACGGCTACAACAAGATCAAGCTGGTGCCCGCCAGTGACGGAGCCCTGATCAAGCTGCACCTCAAGGGGCACGTCAACGCGGCTGGGGGCTCCGGCTGGTCGTACGGTTTCGTGGCCGTCAGGAACGGCACTCCCCGCTACGGGACCGTCTCCAGCAGCTCCGACGGCCAGATCAGCTTCCAGACCCAACCAGGCGAGAAGGAGGTCTACCTGGTCGTCACCGGCACCCCGAACACCGTGCACCACTACGGCTTCCTCGACGGCTATCCCAAGAACCACCGCTATCCGTACGAGTTCCGTATCAGCGGCGCCACCCCCTCCGGCCACGAACCCGGCCACCAGAAACCGGCCGCGACGGGCGGCGGCCACTGGCACTCCAACGGCGGCGGCTGGGTCGACAACCGGGCCAGTGTCGCCTCCACCGTGTACGTCGGCCCACGCGCCGCGGTGTTCGGCAGCTCGACCGTGACCGGCAACGCCCGTATCGAAGGCCTGGCCTGGGTCAACTCCGGCGCCCGGATCAGCGGCAACGCAGTCGTCAAGGACAACGCCATCGTTCAGGGAGGCGCCGACCTCTCGGGCAGCACCGTGCTCGGCGGAGACGCCGAGATGTGGATCACCTGCTCGTCCGGCACGTACCTGATGTTCCATCCCGACCGCGGTTGCGACGGCAGGGGCGGCGAGAGCGACATCAACCCGCAGCACCGCACGTTCACGGACGAGGAACTCGCGATCACCATCCAGTGAGTGCGTCGATCCACCCGCCGCCGCACGTCAGTTGGAGGCAGCACCCTGCATCGCGGGGGCAGGGCGCTCGCCCGAGCCTCGGACGATCAGCCGGGTGGGGACGGTGATCGTGCGGGAGCGAGTGCGGGAGCGGTCGCCGTCCAGCCGTGCCAGGGCGGTGGCCGCGGCTGTCCTGCCGATTTCTTCGGGGTCCTGCGCGACGACGGTCAGGGCCGGTTCAAGTGCCTCGGCGAGCGGCAGGTCGTCGAAGGCGACGACGGCGATGTCCTTCCGTTTGCTGCGGGAGAGTTCGGCGACGATTCCCAGCGCGACCATGTTGTTTCCGGCGAACAGGGCTGTCGGGGGATCCGCCAGGGCGAGGAGCTGGGAGGTCGCGTCGGCCGCCCCATGCTGGTCGTGGGCACTGGTGACCAGGGAGCGGTCATGGGCAATGCCGGCTTCCCGCAGCGCCGAGCGGTATCCGCTCAGACGTTCGCGGCGTGTGTAGAGCTTGGCGGGAAGATCGCCGACGAAACCGATACGCCGGTGACCGTGGGCGATCAGGTGGGCGACACCGTCGTGCGCGCCCGCACGGTTGGAGCTGACAACGCTGTCCGCGGAAATGCCGACAGCCGGCCGGTCGATGAAGACCACGGGCAGGCCCGTGGCGCGATGGGTCCTGAGGTGGGAGTGGTCGGCGCCGGCGGACGGCACGACCATCAGGATGCTGACTCGGCGGGCCAGGAACTTCTCCGTCAGGTCACGTTCACGGTCGGGGTCCTCGGCGGAGGAGCCCATGAGCAGGGTCAGGCCGCGGTCGCGGACGGTGTCCTCGATACCGCCGGCCACGGCTCCGAAGAAGGGGTTGCCGAGGTCGGGGACGACCAGTCCTATGGTGGTGTCGGGTCCGCCGACCCGGATGTTGCGTGCCATGAGGTTCGGCTGGAAGCCGAGTTCGGCCACGGCCGCGAGAACCTGTTCCCTGGTCCGGGGTGAAACGGGTCCGTCCCCGTTGAGAACACGAGAGACCGTCTTGGCGCTGACGCCTACTTCTCGGGCGACGTCGGCCAGGGTGGGGCGGCGGTTCGCTGCCATGTAGAGCCGTTTCCTGTGTGCTCATCGGTTCCGGCCGCTGCGCCGGCCGGAACCGATAAGTGCTGAGTGATGGTCAGTTGGCCTGGACTCCCGCGGCCTTCGCGGCATCCGAGTCCGCGACGACAGTACCTCCGGCCTCGTCGACCGTGAGCGCGCCGGTCATGATGGCGACGACCTCCGCCATCGAGTAGTCGGAGGGCCTGATCACGGCGGCGCGGCGGCCCAGCCGGTGGACGTGGATCCGGTCGGCGATCTCGAAGACATGAGGCATGTTGTGGCTGATCAGGACGACCGGCATGCCCTTGTCGCGGACGCGGCGGATGAGGTCCAGGACCTGGCCGGACTCCTTGACGCCGAGGGCGGCGGTGGGTTCGTCCATGACGACGACGCTGCGGGCCCATGCCACGGCGCGGGCGACCGCGACGGCCTGGCGCTGGCCGCCGGAGAGCGTCTCGACCGCCTGGGTGAGCGAGCGCAGGCCGATCTTCAGGTCGGCCATGTGCTCGGCCGCCTCCTTCCGCATGCGCTTCTTGTCGAGCATGCGGAAGGCGCTGCCGAGGAGGCCGGGGCGGCGCAGTTCGCGGCCGAGGAACATGTTGGAGGCGATGTCCATGGAGGCGGCCACCGCGAGGTCCTGGTAGACCGTTTCGATGCCGTGGCTGCGCGCACTCTGCGGCCCGGAGAACTGGATGGGTTCGCCGTTGAGACGTATCTCGCCCGCGTCGGGGACCAGAGCGCCGGTGAGGGCCTTGATGAGGCTGGTCTTGCCGGCTCCGTTGTCGCC
The DNA here is from genome assembly GCF_005786655.1 of Streptomyces montanus. Taxonomy (NCBI): domain Bacteria; kingdom Bacillati; phylum Actinomycetota; class Actinomycetes; order Kitasatosporales; family Streptomycetaceae; genus Streptomyces; species Streptomyces montanus. The sequence goes on along the minus strand of NZ_VBZC01000028.1, from coordinate 3,263 downwards.
GATGACGGCGAGGACCTCGCCGGGCAGGAGGTCGAAGTCGGCGCCGTCGATGGCGGTGACGTGGCCGTAGTGCTTGACCAGACCGCGGGCCTGCAGAACGGGGGAGGGAGCGGTGGCGGTCATCGGGCCTTCTTCCGGGAGATCTGGTCGACGGTCACCGCCAGGATCACCAGTACTCCGGTGATCAGGGTCTGGTAGATGGAGGCGACGCCCATCAGCTGCAGGCCGTTGCGGAAAACGCCCACGATGAGGACACCGATGAAGGTGCCCAGGACCGATCCGCGTCCGCCGAAGAGGCTGGTGCCGCCGAGGACCACGGCGGTGATGCTGTCGAGGTTGTCGGTCTGGCCTGCCTGGGGGTCGCCGACTCCGGTGCGGGAGATGAGCAGCAGCGCGGCGATTCCGTACAGGACGCCGGCCGTGGTGTAGATGCCGATGGTCAGCGGGGAGGTGCGCAGGCCGTTCAGCCGCGCCGCTTCCTTGTTGTTGCCCAGGGCGTAGACGTGCCGGCCCCAGGAGGTGTTGCTCAGCGCGTACGCGAAGAGGAGGAAGAGGGCGATGGTGAACAGGGACCCGTAGGTGATGTCCGTGTAGCCGAGCGGGAAGGTCTCCCCCAGTGCGGTCACCGGCCCGGGTAGGTTGCTGATCGTCTGCTCTTCGGAATAGATGTGCGTCAGCGCGAACGCCACGTTGAGCATGCCGAGGGTGACGATGAACGGGGGCAGCGGGATCTTCTGCACCAGCAGCCCGTTGGCCAGGCCGAAGCCGCCGCAGACGGCCAGCCCCAGAGCGATGGCGACGAGGGGCGGCACGGAGCCCTCGGCCGCCATCTTGGCGATCACGATGCTGCCGAACGCCATCACGGTCCCGCACGACAGGTCGATGCCCGCGGTGAGGATGATCAGGGTCTGTCCGATGGCGAGGGTGCCGACGACCATGACCTGCTGCACGATCAGGGAGAAGTTCCCGCCGGTGAGGAACTGGTCGGTCGTCAGGGAGAAGAACAGACAGGCAATCAGGAGGGCGGCCAGCGGGCCGGCGGTCGGCGCCGTGAGCAGCCTGCGGGCCGTGGTCGGCGCCTTGAGGTCGGCGTACGGCGTGGACGTGGCAGTCATGCGAAGTCCTTGTCGGAAGACAGAAGCCCTTGTCACTCCTTGCCGGAGGACAAGCAGACGAGGGGGCGGCCGTCCCAGGCCGGGGAGGGGTTGGGACCGGCCGCCCCGCTTAGGGGGAGAGGCGGCGTCGAACGGGCCTCGGAAACGCGGTTTTAGCCCCAGCAGTTGTCCAGGCCGTAGGCGGTGTCCTTGGACGTGACCCCGTCCTGCGGCTTGTCGCTGATCAGGGTGACGCCGGTGTCGGTGTAACCGGACGCCTTCTTGCCGTCCTTGGCGAACGTCGCGACGGCCTTGACGCCCTCGGCGGCCATCTTCAGCGGGTACTGCTGCGACGTCGCGGCGATCTTGCCGTCCTTGACGGCCTGGGTGCCGGTGCAGCCGCCGTCGACGGAGACGATCAGAACGTCCTTCTCCCGGCCCTTGGCCTTCAGCGCGGTGTACGCACCCAGCGCGGCAGGCTCGTTGATGGTGTATACGACGTTGATGCCGGGCGACTTCTGAAGGCAGTTCTCCATGGCGGTCTGCCCCTTGGACTGGTCGCCCGCGGTGTCCTGGGAACAGACGACCGCCGGGTCCTTCGCGCCGATGCCGAACCCCTTCAAGAAGCCGTCGTGCCGCTGGACCCCGACGGCGACACCCGGCGCCAGGTCGAGCGTGGCTATCGTGGCCTTCTTGCCCTTCATGGCCGCCTTGGCGTACTCGCCGATCAGCTGGCCGGCCTTGAAGTTGTTGGTGGCGAAGAGGGCGTCGACCGCGTCCTGCGGCTCGGTCGGGCTGTCCAGGGCGATGACCAGGATTCCCTTGGCCCGGGCCTTCTCGATCGCGGGCAGGATGGCCTTGGAGTCACTCGGGGTGATCAGGATGCCCTTCACCCCGGAGGCGACCATGTTCTCGATGGCGGTGACCTGCCCGGCATTGTCCCCGTCGAACTTGCCCGCCGCGCTGACCAGCTTTACGCCGTTTTCCTTGGCGGACTTCTCCGCGCCTTCCTTCATCTTCACGAAGAACGGGTTGGTGTCGGTCTTGGTGATCAGACCGACCTTGACATCCTTCCCCGAGCCGGAGCCGGTGGAATCCGACCCGGAGCCGGGCCCACAAGCCGTCAGGGAGAGGGCCGCGACGCCCAGGCATGCGGCAGATCTGAGGAGGAAGGCGGTCGAACGAGTGGTGCGCAACATGGAGGGGCTCCTGCTGGGTTGCGGATGAGGCGGCCGGCATCGATGCATGCCGTCCCCTGGTGTCATCGTTGACTTATGTCATCGTTGACACTTGCCGAGGATGATGGACCCGGCTCCCGGGAACGTCAATGCCTTGCACCCGTCACAATTCGGCAACGTCCCGAAGTCGCGGGACGGCGAACGGGCGCAGGTCGTCGCGGCTGCCGACGGCCATCGCAGGCGCGCGGACACGGCGGTCGGGGGACCCGCGGGGGCTTCTCGTGCGGGACCTTCAGGAGCAGTCACGTTCGAACGGTTGACGCGGCGACGAGGCTTCGCTCATCATCGGTTCCCGTTCGATGTCATCGCTGACATAAGTCAACGATGACATGGCTCGGTCGAGCGCCGTGGACAACCGTCCGCACCCCACAACGCGAGGACGCGACACCGTGACGAAGACCCTGTTCGCCGAATTCACCGCCCGCAAAGGGGAGGAGGACGACGTCGCCCGCCTGATGCGGGACTACGCCCGGAAGGTGCGCGAGGAAGACGGCAACCTCGCCTTCGACGTCTACACCAAGGCGTCCAACCCACGCGCCTACTGGATCTTCGAGGTGTACCGGGACGAAGACGCCTTCCAGGCGCACCTGAACGCCCCGTACGGCGGGCCGTTCAACATCGCGCTCGCCCCGCTGATCGAAGAGGACGCCTCGGTACTGACCTTCATCGACCCCCTGGCCTGATCCGGGCCGGTTGTCCCATCCCTGGTGACCCCTGGTGAACTCTGGGCGCCGTAGGGCGTTTTCCTCTCGCCGGCCGGTCGACGACGTGGGGACGGGGGAGTTGGGGGCGGGACGACTACATGTCGCCGGACAGGCGCTTCAGGCGTGCGGCCGCGGCGTCGGCGCGGCGCTGGGCCTGGCGCGCCGCGCGGTCGCTGTCGCGCTGCCGGTCGCGGACCCGGCGCTCCTCGGCCTCGGCCTCGCGCGCC
>NZ_VBZC01000027.1:0-136294 GCF_005786655.1 Streptomyces montanus | reverse complement strand
GCCCCGCAACGACCGCGGATCAATCCCCGCCCGCTCCACCGCCTCCCACGACGTCTCCAACAACAACCGCTGCTGCGGATCCATCGCCAACGCCTCACGCGGCGACACCCCGAAAAACCTCGCATCAAAACCACCCACACCAGCCAGAAAGCCACCGGCCCGAGTGCTACTGACGTACGGGCCGTTGGCGTCAGGACCGCAGAGAGCGTCGAGATCCCAGCCCCGGTCGTCGGGGAAGTCGACGATGCCGTCCCCACCCTCCGACAGCAGCCGCCACAACCCCTCCGGAGAATCCACACCCCCCGGGAAACGACACCCCATCCCCACGATCACGACCGGATCCTCGGAAACGACCGCCCCGACCACCGGCCCAGCCGACGCCTCCTCCCCCACCACGCCGAACATCTCCCCATACAGGAATTCAGCCAGCGCCACCGGAGTCGGACAGTCGAACACCACCGCCGCCGGCAACACCACCCCGCACTCCGCACCGAGCACGTTCCGCAACTCCACCGCGATCAGAGAATCGACACCCAACTCACGAAACGCCACATCGACAGCCACCGCCCCCACATCCCGATGACCGAGTGCGGCAGCGGTGCGGGCACGCACGGTCTGCAGCAGGTCGCGGCGCCGGTCCTCGGCCGACAGCTTCGAGAGCCGTTCGCGAAGCGGAGTGGTCGGCGTACGACGGTCGATCGCCGTGATCGCGGCCTCGTACACCTCGTCGAGGAGCGGGCTGGTGCGGATGGCGGTGAAGGCCGGGCCGAACCGGTCCCAGTCGATGTCGGCGACGAACGGGGCAGGGTCCGTCCCCGCGACGCACGCGCCGAGCGCAGCGAGTGCTGTCGTCGGGTCCAGAGGATTCACACCGCCGCTGCGCTGCCGGTTCTCGGCGCCCGCGTCGGAGGCCATGCCGCCGCCCGCCCAAGGTCCCCAGGCGATGGACGTACCAGGCAGGCCGAGGGCACGGCGCCGCTCTGCCAGGGCGTCCAGCATGGCGTTGGCCGCGGCGTAGTTGGCCTGCCCGGCGGAGCCGACGGTGCCGGCGAGGGAGGAGAAGAGGACGAACGCCGACAGGTCCGGGCACAGTTCGCGGGTCAGCTCGTCCAGGTGGAGCGCGGCGGCGGCCTTCGCCCGGACGACCGTGTCGAAGCGTTCGGGGGTGAGGGTATCGAGTACGCCGTCGTCGAGAACGCCCGCCGTGTGGACCACGGCGTCCACGGGGTGGGTCTCGAGCAAGTGCCGGACGGCCGCACGGTCGGTCGTGTCGCAGGCAACGGTCGTGACCCGCGCTCCGGCGGCGGAGAGCTCGGACTCCAGATCCGCCGCGCCCGGAGCCCCGGCCCCGCGCCGGCTCGCGAGCACGACATGCTCGGCACCGCGTTCGACGGCCCAGCGCGCCACACGGGCGCCGAGCGCTCCGGTACCGCCGGTGATGAGCAGCGTGCCGCGCGGCGTCCACTCATTCCCAGAACCGTTCGCGGCACTGCCCCGTCGGGGGACCAGTCGGCGGGCCAGCACGCCACGGGCCCGTACGGCGACCTGATCCTCACTGTTGCAGCTCCCCGACAGCACCAAGGCCAGCCGTGCGCCGACGCGTTGGTCCACCTCTTCGGGTATGTCGATCAGGCCGCCCCAGCGGTCCGGGTACTCGAGGGCCGCCACCCGCCCGAGGCCCCACACGGCGGCCTGGTCGAGGAGAGGCGGTGCGTCATCTCGGTCGACGGCGACCGCGCCGCGCGTGACGGTCCACAGCGGCGCGGTGATGCCCGCGTCTCCAAGCGCTTGGAGCAGCAGGGTGGTGGCCAGAACGCCTACCGGTGTTCCCTCGCGCTCACCCGGATCCAGGGCGAGCGCCGAGACGACGCCGCTGACGTGGCCATCGCCGACGGCGGACACAAGGCGGTCGGCCAGCGTCGCCCGGTCGAGGGCGGGAACACAGCTCACGTCGACGACTTCGGCACCACGCGAGACCAGCGCGGCGGTCAACGCGCCGTCCCAACCGTCACCGCCCTGCGCTCCCTCAGGAGCGACGATCAGCCATCGGCCGTTCAGAGCGGCCTCGTCGGGCAGGTCGACGACGGGCTGCCACGTCGCCCCGTAGTGGTGAGCGCCCTCGGCGGCGGGAGCGGTGGAGCCGTCGGCCCGGTATGTCCGCTCCAGCCAGAGACGGTCCCGGCGGAAGGCGTACGTCGGTAGATCGACACGGTGGGCGCCGGGAAGAACGGCCGACCAGTCGGGGCGGTGACCGTTCACGTGCAGTCGGCTGACGGCGGTGAGGAGGGCCGTCGGCTCGTCGCGGTCCTTGCGCAGGGCGGGGACGAAGACGCAGTCAGCACCGTCGTCGGCAAGGCAGGCCTGGGCCATGGCAGTCAACGTGCCGTCCGGGCCCAACTCCACAAACCGGGTCACCCCGTGCTCGGCCAGCCAGCTCACACCCTCCGCGAACCGGACCGCCTGGCGCACATGCCGCACCCAGTACTCCGCCGACTCCAACTCCCCCACACCAGCGGCCTGACCGGTCACGTTCGACACCACCGCCAACTGCGGCGGGTGGTAGGTGACGCTCTCGGCGACCGTACGGAAGTCCTCCAGCATCGGCTCCATCAACGGCGAGTGGAACGCATGACTCACCCGCAGACGCGACGTACGGCGTCCCCGCTCGGCGAACTCCTTCGCGACCTGCGCCACCACCGCGTCCACACCAGAAATCACCACCGACCGCGGACCGTTGACCGCCGCGACCGACACGTCGGTCTCCCGGCCCTCCAGCAGCGCCCCGACCTCGTCCTCAGACGCCTCCACCGCGAACATCGCCCCGCCATCAGGCAGTCGCTGCATCAACCGCCCCCGCGCCACCACCAAACGGCACGCATCCTCCAGCGAGAACACACCCGCCACATGCGCAGCCGCCAACTCACCGATGGAATGCCCCACCACGAAGTCCGGCCGTACCCCCCACGACTCCAGCAGCCGGAACAGCGCCACCTCCACCGCGAACAACGCAGGCTGCGCCCACTCCGTACGACCCAACACCTCCGCATCCCCACCGAAGACCACGTCCCGCAGCCCACCCACATGGACACAGACGGCATCGAACGCGTCAGCGAAAACCGGGAACGCCTCGTACAACTCACGCCCCATACCCAGGCGTTGAGCCCCTTGGCCCGACAACAGGAACGCCGTCTTGCCCTCGGCCTGAGCCCCTCGCGCCGCCCCCGTAAGGACACCCTCCGCGGGCCGTCCCTCGCTGAGCGCGGTGAGACCGTTCAACAGGTCTTCGCGGTTGGTGCCGAGCAGGGCGGCGCGTTGCGGCAGGGCGGCGCGTGTGGCCGCGAGGGACCAGGCCAGGTCGTAGAGGTCGGTCTCGGGGCAGGCGGTGACATGGCTGACGAGTCGTGCGGCTTGTTCGCGCAGGGTGTCTTCGTCGCGGCCGGAGACCACCCAGGGCAGGACGGGAAGCTCGGCCCTGCCGGGTGACTCGGCGGCGGGTTCCCCGGCCTCGGTGGCAGACTCTCCTGCCCCGGTGGCCGGGTCTGCGGCCTCGGCGGTCGGGGCAGGGGCCTCGGCAGTCAGGGCCGGGGCCTCCTCGATGACGGCATGCGCGTTCGTACCGGAGACGCCGAACGCAGACACGGCGGCCCGCCGCGGACGGTCGGTCCGCGGCCAGTCCACGGACTGGGTGAGCAGCCTGACATCGCCCGCCGTCCAGTCGACGTGGGTGGAGGCCCGTTCGGCGTGGAGCGTGGGCGGCAGTGCCCCGTTGCACAGTGCCAGAACCGTCTTGATGACCCCGACGACGCCGGCCGCGGCCTGGGTGTGGCCGATGTTGGACTTGGCGGAGCCGAGCCACAGGGGGTGGCCGTCGGCGCGGCCCAGTCCGTAGGTGGCCAGCAGGGCTTGTGCTTCGATCGGGTCGCCGAGCGGGGTGCCGGTGCCGTGGGCCTCCACCGCGTCGACGTCGGTCGTGGAGACGCCCGCGTTGGCGAGAGCGTCGAGGATGACCCGCTGCTGCGAGGGGCCGTTGGGCGCCGTCAGGCCGTTCGAGGCGCCGTCCTGGTTGACCGCCGAGCCGCGCACCACCGCCAGCACGTGGTGTCCGTTGCGCCGTGCGTCGGAGAGGCGCTCGACCACGATGATGCCGACACCCTCGGCCCAGCCGGTGCCGTCGGCGTCCTCCGAGAAGGCCTTGCACCGGCCGTCCGCGGCCAGGCCGCCCTGCTGCCCGAACTCGATGAACGCGCCGGGGCCGGACATGACGGTCACACCGCCCACGAGGGCGAGGGAGCACTCTCCGGAGCGCAGCGACTGCGCGGCGAAGTGCAGGGCGACCAGGGACGAGGAGCAGGCCGTGTCCACGGTCACGGCCGGGCCTTCGAGCCCGAGCGTGTAGGCGACGCGACCGGAGACCACCGACATGGAGTTGCCGGTGAGCAGGTGTCCGCGTACGTCGTCGGGGACCTCGCGCAGTCCTGAGCTGTAGCCCTGGTCGCTGCAGCCGACGAACACACCACTGCGGCTGCCGCGCAGGGTGGTCGGCTCGATTCCGGCGCGTTCGAGGGCTTCCCAGGACGCTTCGAGCAGCTGGCGCTGCTGGGGGTCCATGGCGAGGGCCTCGCGGGGCGAGATGCCGAAGAAGGCGGGGTCGAACCGGTCGGCGTCGTAGACGAAGCCGCCCGCGCGGCGGTCACCGGCGGTGGCGGTGTCCGCCCCGTCGAGGTCCCAGCCCCGGTCGGTGGGCCAGTCGCTCACGGCGTCGGTGCCGGACGCCAGCATGTCCCAGAAGTCCTCGGGCGATCGCACGCCTCCGGGGAGCCGGCAGCTCATGCCGACGATCGCGATCGGCTCCTGGTCCTTGGACCGCATTTCCTGGAGCTTGCGCCGGGTTTCGTGCAGGTCGACGGTGACCCGCTTGAGGTAGTCCCGAAGCCGCGCTTCATTCGTCATGGACTGGCCCCATGCTGTTGTGGTGACGGAACGGATACGCCGTGAGGGTGTCGTCCGGAGACACCGGGCGGACCGGCGGTGCCGGAGTGCTGCCTCTCAGCTCGTCGGCTTGGACAGCATCTACGGTCGACGTGCGGTTTTACGGCCCTGGGGCGGTTCTCTGGGGAAAACCTTGGAAATCACCATCGGACTTCATCGGGCCCCCGGAAGTTACTGTGCGCGACCGTGGTGGAAGGAGACAGACCGGCGAACCATCGCGGTCTTCCGGTCACAGCACTAGCAATCTCCCTAAACGGCCCGCCGCTACGGTGAGGCCGTTGTGATTCCGACTCGTATGTGGCGTCAGACGCCGCAGCGCGAGGAGTTTTTCTTTACGCCCGGCTTGAAGGCGGCTCCTGGGGGCCCGTGCTTCAAAGTCGTCCCTCCCTGCCCACCCCCTGCCTCGCCGCCTCGCCCAGCGGCACACCCACCGGGTGGAGCGGGGGTGTTGGCGGCCGCACCTGCTCAACAGCGACCCGCAAGGGCCGCGTGCTCGCCGGTCGGCCCGGCCGAGGATGGAGGACCATGGCTACTGCGTACTGGGCCGGCCGGACGGTCATGGTGACCGGCGGGACGGGGTTCATCGGCTCGCAGTTCGTCGAAGAGCTGCTCGCCCGCGGTGCGGAGGTGATCTGCCTCTTCCGCAGGGACAACCGAGGGGTCCTCGCTCAGCTTCCCGCCACCGACAGGCTGCGCACGATACGGCTCGACCTGCTGGACGAGGCCGGGCTGGAAGCGGCCGTCGGCCAAGAGGCCCGTGGTGTCGACGTGTTCATCCACTGCGCGGCGCTCACGGGCAGCGCGCGGTTCCGGCGCGACCACCCGGCCCAGATCCTGGACGCCAATGTGCGCGCCGTGTCGAACGTCCTCGGCTGCGCCCGGCGGCATGGCATCCAGGACGTGGTCCTGCTCGGATCCAGCGAGATCTACCGATCACCCACGTCCCGCCCGACCCGGGAGGAGGACGACTTCAGAGCGGGTATGCCGTACGCCCCGGACGGCTATTACCTGTCGAAGAACTACGGGGAGATGCTGGCCGAGTCGTACGCCCACGAATACGGGATGAGTATCTTCCGTCCCCGTCTGACCAGCATCTACGGACCTCGCGACAATTTCGAGAAGGACACCGACCGGGTGGTGCCGAGCATGTTCGCCAGGGTCGCGTCCGGCCGGCCGATAGAGATCTGGGGTGACGGAAGTCAGACCCGCACCTATATGTATGTGACCGACCTGGTGGACGCCACTCTGCAGATGGTCGAGAAGAACAAACACAAGGTCCTGAACATGGGTACCGCTGAGACGGTCACGCTGCTGGAGCTCGCCCGCGAGGTGTGTGCCGCACTGGGACAACCCGAGCACATCACCTTCGACCGCACCAAGTCCGGTGGACGGCGCAGCAGAACACTCGATCTCGGGAAGCTGAGCGAGATCATCGAATTCGAACCGTGCAGGCTGCGGGAGGGACTGCGAAAGACCGCGGAGTGGTACCGACGCCATCGCATGCCGACCAGCTGAACCCCGTCCCCGTCGCTGTCGTTTCGGTGATTCTCGCGCCCCCCAAGTAACCCCCGGATTTTTCTAGGAGTTGACCGTGTACTCCCGTGATAGCAGGCCGCAGCACATGCCGAAGTGCCGTATATGCGAAGGCCCGGTCCAGGAATTCTTCGATTTCGGCCGTCAGCCGGTATCCGATGTGTTCCCCGCACCCAGCGAGATCGGCACCGAACACTTCTACCGGCTCGCTGTCGCGTTCTGCGAGAACTGCACCATGGTGCAGCAGTTGGAGGAGGTATCGCGGGACCGGATGTTCCCGGCCGACTACCCCTACCGTTCATCCGGATCCGCCCTGATGCGGCAGCACTTCGAAGGAGTCGCCGAACACTACCTGGCGACCGAGCTCTCCGGCCCCGACGCCTTCTACGTCGAGATCGGCTGCAACGACGGCATCATGCTCAACTCGATCCGTGCCGCCGGAGTCAGGCACCTGGGCGTCGACCCCGCCGAGGAAGCCGCGAAGGTGGCCGGCGCCGGTGGCAGCCGCGTGTACGTCGGCTTCTTCGAGGAGCCGACCGCGCGCAAGATCCACGCGGCGGAGGGACCGGCCCAGCTCATCTTCTCGGCGAACACCATCAGCCACATCGCCTACATCGACTCGGTCTTCGCCGGCGCCGGCGCCCTGCTCGACGAGGGCGGCGTCTTCGTCTTCGAGGACCGCTACCTGGGCGACATCGTCGAGCACACCTACTTCGACCAGATCTACGACGAGCACTTCTACCTGTTCTCCGTGCGCTCGGTGCAGGCCCTGGCCCAGCGGTTCGGCTTCGAACTCATCGACGTGGAACATCTGCCGGTGCACGGCGGCACCATGCGTTACACGACCGCCCGCACCGGGGAGCGCACTCCTACCGAGGCGGTAGGACAGTGGCTGGAGCGGGAGCGCGCACAGCGCCTGTGGGAGTGGGCGACCTACGAGTCGTTCGCGAACCGGGTGCAGGAGAACTGCGAAGGGCTCAAGGAGATGCTCACCAGGCTCCGTGACGAGGGCAAGAGGGTCGTGGGATACGGCGCCACGTGCAAGAGCGCCACGGTCCTCAACTACTGCGGAATAGGCCCGGAGTCGATCTCGTTCATCTCCGACTCCACGGTGGAGAAGCAGAGCCGGGTGACCCCCGGGTCGCACATCCCGATCCGGCCCTCCGAGGCGTTCCGGGAGCCGTACCCGGACTACGCGCTGCTCTTCGCGTGGAATCACGCGGAGGAAATCATGGCCAAGGAGAAGGAGTTCAAGGAGGCCGGCGGCCGCTGGATCCTTTACGTACCGAAGGTCCACATCATCTGATTCCTGACCTTCGCCGGGCAGGAGTGGCGCGACAGCAGGGCCTCGTGTGGTCATCTGTCCAGGAGCGATGGCTGATGACACCATCGGGCCGGTGACTGATGTTCAGGGAAGACGCCCCTCGATATGGCGTCATCGCGAGTTCCTGCTGTTATGGGGCAGCCAGACAGTCAGCGAGATGGGGTCGCAGATCACCGTTCTCGCACGTGCTGTCGCTGCCCGGCCTGCTCATCCTGCCGGCCGGGCCCGGCTGGTGGGTGCTGCTGTTCGGCTTCGGCTGGATCTCCTGGACCTACGCCTCCACCGTCGCGGGTACCTCGCTGACCAGTTACCGCCAGGCCGTCTGCCCACCGGACATGATCGGCCGGGTCAGCGCCGCCGCCCGCTGGATCACCTGGGGCACGTTCCCCCTGGGCGGTCTGGCGGGCGGCGCCCTCGCCACCGCCCTCGGCGTGCAGACCACAATGTGGATCGCCGTCGCCGGCGGCTGCTGTGCGGGACTGTGGCTGTTCTTCTCACCGTTGCGCGGACTGCGCGACATCCCGCTCGGAGAGCTTGAGCCCCATCAGGACGGCCCCGTCAGTGCCCGGTCCGCCGCTCGGCTCGAAGGAAGCGGCGGCCGGCCCGGGGTCATGACGAGATCTGCAGTCGGCCGTGGTCCCCGATCACGAAACTGTGGGTGGCCGGCAGCCGGGGTGCCAGGGTCACCTGGACGTTGCGGCCGACCAGGGACGCCTCCACTCGCCGGATGCCCTCGAAGGAGGAGTCGCCCAGGACGATGGAGAACTCGATCTCGCTGTCGGTGATCTTGCAGTTCTCCGCGACGGACGTCCAGGGTCCGATGTAGGACCCGGTGACGGCGCTGCCCGCGCCGATGACGGCGGGCCCGACGATGCGGGAGCCGCGGACCTCCGCGCCGGCCTCGATACGGACCCGGCCGATGATCTCGCTGTCGGGGTCGACGAACCCGTCGACACGGGTCTCCAGGCGATCGAGGAGGGTGCGGTTGACCTCCAGCATGTCGGCGACGCTCCCGGTGTCCTTCCAGTAGCCGGTGATGATGGTGGAGCGGACGTCGGACCGCCGCTCGATCATCCATTGCAGAGCGTCCGTGATCTCCAGTTCACCCCGGCGGGAAGGCCGGATGGCCCGGACCGCCTCGTGGACGAGCGGGCTGAAGAGATAGACACCAGCGATCGCGAGGTCGCTCCTGGGGTGCTGGGGTTTCTCCTCCAGGGCCGTGATGGCGCCGCCGTCGTCGACGACGGCCACTCCGAACGCCGTGGGGTCGGCCACGCGGGTGAGCAGGACCTGCGCGTCGCAGCGCTCCTTGCGGAACCCCTCGACGGCGTCGGTAATGCCGTCGAGGACGAAGTTGTCGCCCAGGTACATGACGAAGTCGTCGTCGCCGAGGAAGTCGCGGCTGATGAGGACGGCGTGGGCGAGGCCGAGGGGCTCGCTCTGCGGGATGTAGGTGATGTCGAGGCCGAAGGCGGAGCCGTCGCCCACGGCTGCCTGGATCTCTGCGGCGGTGCTGCCGACGATGACGCCGACGTCGGTGATGCCCGCGTCGGCGATGGCCTCCAGACCGTAGAAGAGGATCGGTTTGTTGGCGACCGGGACCAGCTGTTTGCTGGAAGTGTGGGTGATCGGCCGCAAGCGCGTACCGGTCCCTCCCGCGAGCACGAGTGCCTTCACTGTTCCATCCAAGTGCTTGGGGTTTTACGGGTGGTGGGCCGTGGGCCGCGGAACCTGCGGCGTCGCAGGATCGGCGGCCGACGGCCTGAGCACCCCTCAACTGGCTGGGTATGCGTTCGCTCCGTCGGAAGGGCGCCCGGCGGGTGCCTGGCGGGCGCCCGGCGCGCGCGGCGGCCGGACGCCCCGGTGTTCACGACTCTCCGAGTTCGTTCTCCAGGAAGTCGCGCAGCTCGCGGTCCGACACCTCCTCCAGATAGTCCGGAGCGAGTGGCTCTTCAGGGGCCGTGGCGGTGTCGAGTCGGCTCAGCAGCCGCTGGAGCCGGCCGCGCAGGCCGTCGTGGGAGCCCGCGCCCGCCAGGACGTCCTGGAACTCGGCCTCCCAACGGTCGAGTTGCTCCAGCGCCCGCTCATCGGCGGACGCCGGCGCCATCCTGGTCAGCAGGTGGCCGGTCAGGCCGACGGGGGTGGGATAGTCGAACAGGAGAGTGGCGGGGAGCCGGACACCGGTGGCCGTGCCGAGCCGGTTGCGCAGTTCGACGGCGGTGAGGGAGTCGAAGCCCAGTTCCAGGAAGCCCCGTTCGGGGTCGAGGGCGTCGCGCGAGTCGTAGCCGAGGACCAGCGCCGCCTGCGCGAGGACCGTGTCCAGGACGGCGGCCGGCCTCTCCTTCTCCGGCAGAGCCGCGAGCCGCTCGCGCAGACCGCCCGCGCTCGATGCGGTCGGACCGGCGTGGGGCCGGCCCGGGCCCGCCGGGGACACGCGCGGAGTACCGGCGGGCACCAGGTCGCGCAGCAGGTGCGGGACGGTTCCGTCGGCCGTGCGTGCGGCCGCCGTGTCCAGCGCGGCCGGGACGAGGAAGGCGTCCGGTGCGCCGAGGGCGGCGTCCAGCAGGGCCAGGGCGTCGGCGGTCTCCAGCGGCCGCAGGCCGCCGCGCGCCACGCGTCGCAGGTCGGCCTCGTCGAGCTTGCCGGTCATGCCGCTGCGCTCGGCCCACAGCCCCCAGGCGAGGGACAGCGTCCGCCGTCCTGCGGCACTGCGCCGGGCGGCGAAGGCGTCCAGGAAGGCGTTGGCCGCCGCGTAGTTGCCCTGTCCGACACCGCCGACCGTGCCGGCCAGTGAGGAGAACACCACGAACGCGGACAGGTCCAGGTCGCGGGTGAGCGCGTCCAGGTGGACCACCGCGTCAGCCTTGGCACGCAGCACCGTGTCCACACGCTCGGGCGTGAGCGCGTCGACGACGCCGTCGTCCAGTACGCCCGCCGTGTGCACGACCGCGCTCAGCGGCCGGTCGGCCGGGACCTGGGCCAGGAGGCGCGCGACGGCGTCGGGGTCGGCCACGTCGCACGCCGCGACGGTGACATCGACGCCGAGGCCGCGCAGGTCGTCGTACAGCTCGCCCATGCCCTCCGCCGCCGCGCCGCGCCGGCTGGCCAACAGCAGGGACCGGACGCCGTGCGCGACGGCCAGATGGCGGGCCACCTGCCGGCCGAGCACTCCGGAGGCGCCGGTCACCAGCAGCGTGCCAGACGCGTCGAAGCCCGGGAGGTGCCCCGTCGGGTCACCGGCCGCGGAGATCTCGGCACGGGCCAGGCGCGGGGTGAGGGCAGTGCCGTCGCGCAGGGCCGTCTCGGGTTCGCCCCCGGCGAGTACGGCGGGCACCAGGTCCAGGGACGCGGCGGTGCCGTCGTGGTCGAGGAGGGCGAAGCGGCCGGGGTTCTCCGACATCGCCGTGCGGATCAGGCCCGAGGCGGCGGCCTGTGCCGGGTCGGTGGCCGGAGCGTCGGTATCGGGAGCGTCGGTGCCCGGAGTGTCGGTGGCAGCGGCCGTCACGGCCTGGCGGGTGGCGAACACGAGCCGCGCCTCGGCGAAGGTCTCGTCGCCCAGCCACGCCTGCGCCAGTTCCAGGGCCCGGTGGGTCACCTGCCGGGCGGCCTCCGCCGGGTCACCGGCGTCGGCTGTCCCCGGCAGGCAGACCAGCACCGTCTCCGGCACGGGCGCGCCCGCCGCGACGGCGACGCGCAGCGCCTCCAGGTCGTCGTGGCGCGTCACCCGGCCGGGCCGGTCGTCCACCTCCGCCCAGGCGGCGAGGGTGTCGTCGGCACCGACGACCGTCAGGGGTGCCGGGGCATCGTCGTCGTTCTCCGGGCCCGGCACCCACTGCAGCCGGTACAGGCTGCCGGGCGTCCCGCCGAGGGCGGGGCGAACGGTGTCCACCGGGCGCAGGACGAGTCCGCCGACGCCGACGACGGGCGTGCCCGCCTCGTCGGCGACCTGGACGGCGTACGTACGCGTCGCCTCCTGGGGCGTGAGCCGTACGCGCAGTGCCGCCGGGCCCGCGGCGGTCGCCGAGATGCCGGTGAACGTGAACGGGACGACGGTTCCTCCGCCGTCCTCGGCGGCAAGGGCCACCGTGTGCAGGGCGGCGTCCAGGAGCGCCGGGTGAACGGCGAAGTCACCGGCCGCCTCATGGGGTTCGCCGTCCTCCGGGGCGATCTCGGCGTAGATCTCCTCGCCCAGTCGCCAGGCGGCGCGCAGGCCGCGGAAGGCGGGGCCGTAGGCGAAGCCGTTGTCCGCGATGTGCTGGTACAGGCCGGACACGTCCAGGGGCTCGGCGCCGTGCGGGGGCCAGGCCGCCGGGTCGGACAGGCCGGAGCCGGAGGGGTCGGGTGTCGCGGTCGGCTGGTCGGTGAGGGTGCCCTCGGCATGGCGAACCCAGGGTGCGGCCTCCGTCTCCTCTCCGGTGACCGGCCGCGAGTGGACGGTGAGCGTCCGTGCGCCGGAGTCGTCGGCGCCGCCCACGGCGACCTGGAGCTGGACGGCTCCGGTGGCGGGCAGGACCAGAGGGGCTTCCAGGGTGAGGTCGGCGATCTGCGCCGCGCCGACGCGTTGGCATGCGTGCAGGGCGAGTTCGAGGAACGCGGTGCCCGGGAACAGCACCCGGCCGTCGAGCGCGTGGTCGGCCAGCCACGGGTGGCGCTGCGCCGACAGGATCCCGGTCAGCAGGACGCCGTCGGAGCCGGCCAGCGGCACGGCGGTGGCCAGCAGCGGATGCCCGGCCGTCTCCAGACCGGCGCCTGCGACGTCCTTGGGGTCCCCGCTGGCCGCGAGCCAGTACCGCCGTCGCTGGAAGGCGTACGTCGGCAGGTCGACGCGGCCGGCACCGAGCGGTGCGAGCAGGGCGGCCCAGTCGGCTTCGTGGCCGCTGACGTGCAGTCGGGCCAGGGCGGTCACCAGTGCGTCGGCCTCGTCGCCGTCGCGGCGCAGCAGCGGTACGAGGACGGCGTCGTCGCCGGTCAGGCAGTCCCCGGCCATGGCGGTGAGGACGCCCTCCGGGCCGATCTCGACGTAGGCGGTGACTCCTTCCTCCTCCAGGGTGCGGACACCGTCGTGGAAGCGGACGGCCTCGCGTGCCTGGCGCACCCAGTAGGCGGGGTCGCTCAGTTCGCTCCCGTCTGCCGGCCTGCCGGTGACGGCGGAGACGACGGGCACCTCGGGGGCACGTAGCTCGATCCCGTCGGCGACCGCCGCGAACTCGTCGAGCATGGGGTCCATGTGCGGTGAGTGGAAGGCGTGGCTGACGTTCAGCCGCCGGGTCTTGCGCCCTTCGGCCGCCAGTCGTTCGGCGACGGCCGTGACCGCGTCCTCGTCGCCGGAGACGACGGTGGCGGCGGGGCCGTTGAGTGCGGCGATCACGGCCCGGCCCTCGTAGGGCTCCAGCAGCGGCAGCACCTCGTCCTCCGACGCTTGGACGGAGACCATGGCGCCGTCGGAGGGCAGCGCCTGCATCAGGCGGCCCCGCGCCGCGACCAGGGTGCAGGCGTCCTCCAGCGAGAGCACTCCCGCGACATGGGCGGCGGCGATCTCGCCGACGGAGTGGCCGAGGAGGATGTCGGGCTTCAGGCCGACGCTCTCCACGAGCCGGTAGAGCGCCACCTCGACGGCGAACAGGCCCGCCTGAGTGAACGCGGTGCGGTCGAGCAGCGCCGCCTCCGGTGTCCCGGGCGCGGCGAACAGGACGTCCCGCAGGGGGCGTTCGAGATGGTCGTCCATGTGGGCGCACACCGCGTCCAGGGCGTCGGCGAAGGTCTCGTACGCGGCGTAGAGCCGCCGTCCGGCCTCCGGCCGCTGGGCGCCCTGGCCCGAGAAGAGGAACGCGGTCCTGCCCGGGCGTACGCGACCGACCGTCACACGGGGGTGCTCACGGCCTTCCGCGAGCGCCGCCAGGGCCTCGGTGAGGGTGCCGCCGTCGGAGGCGACGAGCGCGGCACGGTCCTCGAAACGGGCCCGGGTGGTGGCCAGGGACAGGGCGACGTCCGCCGGGTTCGTACCGGGATGCCGGCCAAGGTGGTCGCGCAGCCGTGCCGCCTGCTGTCGCAGGGCGTCGGTGCCACGGGCCGACAGCAGCCAGGGGATGGGCGGGGCGGTGACTGGGCCCTCGTCGGGAGCGAGGGCTTGATCCTGGGCTGGGGCCTGGGGCTGCGCCGGGGCCTGGGGCTCGGCCGGGACCGAGGCCTGGGGCTGGGACGGGGCCTGAGCCGGGGCCGCGGCCGGGGTCTCGGCCGAGGCTCGGGCATGAGCCGACGCGGCCTCGGGCGCGTTCAGGCCCAAGTCCTCCTGGGCGGGCACGCGTTCAGCATCCGGGGCGGGCAGGCCCATGTCCCCCGGGGCGGGCAGCCGTTCGGCATCCTGCTCGTGCGGGGCCACGGGATCCGGCACCGGGCCAGGCAGGCCCGGCAGGTCCTCGTCCTCCGGCTCCCGGAGGACCACTGGCTCCGGCTCCTGGAGGATCACATGGGCGTTGGTGCCGCTGATGCCGAAGGACGACACGCCCGCGCGGCGCCGTCCGTCGCCCGGGGTCCACGGGCGCCCCTCGTGGAGGAGGCGTACCGCGCCGGAGGACCAGTCGATGTGCGGCGAGGGGTTCTCGGCGTGCAGGGTGCGCGGCAACTCCCCCTGGCGCATCGCCATCACCATCTTGATGACGCCCGCGACACCCGAGGCGGCCTGGGTGTGGCCGATGTTGGACTTCAGCGCGCCGAGCCACAGCGGCCGGTCCTCGGGCCGGTCCTGCCCGTACACGGCCAGCAGCGCCTGCGCCTCGATCGGGTCGCCGAGCGGTGTGCCGGTGCCGTGCGCCTCGACGGCGTCCACGTCCGCGGGGGACAGCCCCGCCCCGGCCAGTGCCTGACGTATGACGCGCTGCTGGGAGGGCCCGTTGGGAGCGGTCAGACCGTTGGACGCGCCGTCCTGGTTGACGGCGGAACCGGCGACCACGGCAAGCACGGGGTGCCCCTTGCTGCGCGCGTCGGAGAGTCGTTCGAGGAGCAGGATGCCGACGCCCTCGCCCCACCCCGCGCCGTCCGCCTCGGCGGCGAACGGCTTGCAGCGGCCGTCGGGGGACAACGCGCGCTGGCGGCTGAACTCGATGAACGTGTCCGGCGTGGAGATCACGGTGACACCGCCCGCGAGGGCCAGATCGCACTCCCCCGCCCTCAGCGCCTGCGCCGCCAGGTGCAGAGCGACCAGCGAGGACGAGCAGGCGGTGTCGACGGTGACGGCCGGCCCCTCCAGTCCGAAGGTGTAGGCGATACGGCCGGAGGCGACGCTGCTCGCGCTGCCCGTGGCGAGGTAGCCCTCCAGCCCGTCGGGGGCCTGACGGGCCCGGCTGCCGTAGTCGTTGTAGTTGGACCCGACGAAGACGCCCGCCTGCGATCCCCTGACCTCCGACGGATCGATGCCGGCACGCTCGAACGCCTCCCAGGAGGTCTCGAGGAGCAGCCGGTGCTGGGGGTCGATGGCCACCGCCTCGCGCGGCGAGATCCCGAAGAACGCCGGGTCGAAGTGGTCGGCGTCGTAGAGGAATCCTCCGTGGCGCGCGTACGAGCGGCCGGGCTTGTCGGGGTCCGGGTCGTAGAGCGTCTCCACGTCCCAGCCGCGGTTGTCGGGGAACGCCGAGACGGCGTCCGTGCCGTCCGCGACGAGCCGCCACAGCTCCTCCGGCGACCGTACCGCGCCGGGGAACCGGCAGCCCATGCCGACGATGACGACGGGGTCGTCGTCCACCGCGGCCGTCGGGAGCACGGCCGCACCGGCCACCACCGCACCATCCACCGGAGCACCGTCCATCGCCGCACCGTCCATCGCCGCTTCGGCTTCCGCGCCGAACAGTTCATGGTCCAGGTGGGCGGCGAGGGCCGCCGCTGACGGGTGGTCGAACGCCATGGTGACCGGCAGCCGCAGGCCGGTGGCCTCGGCGAAGCGGTTGCGCAACTGAACGGCGGTCAGCGAGTCGAAGCCCAGGTCCCGGAACGCCCGGCTCTCGGGTACGGACTCGGGGTCCTCGTGGCCGAGTACCGCCGCCGCCTCCCTGCGGACCTCCATGAGCAGCGCCGTCCGACGCTCGCCGGGGGGCAGCCCTCGCAGCCGGTGGACCAGCGGCGGCCCGTCCTGCGGCTCGGTCTCCTTCATGGTCTCCTGGGCGGAAACAGCCGCGCGTACCTCGGCGACCTCGCGCAGCGCGGCGAAGGCCCGGACGGTGATGAGCTTCCAGTCGACATCCGCGACGACCAGGAACGTCTCGTCCTGGTCGAGGGCCTGTTGCAGGGCGGAGAGCGCCGGCTCCGGGTCCATGGGCGGCACGCCGTCGTGGCGCAGCCGCTCCGCGAGTTCGTCGCCGACCATGCCGCCGCCGCCCCAGGTGCCCCAGGCCACCGATGTCGCGGGCAGCCCGTCGGCACGGCGGTGCCTGGCGAGCGCGTCGAGGTAGGCGTTGGCGGCGGCGTAACTGCCCTGCCCGGCGGCGCCGAGGGTGCCGGCCATCGAGGAGAAGAGGACGAACGCGGACAGCTCCAGGTGACGGGTCTCCTCATGCAGGATCAGCGCCGCGTCCGCTTTCGGCCGCAGCACCCCGTCCGCACGCTGCGGGGTCAGCCCGTCGATCACGACGTCGTCGATCACACCCGCCGTGTGCACCACGGCCGTCAGCGGTCCGCCGCCCGGCAGGTCGTCGAGCAGCCGCCGTACGGCGGCACGGTCGGACACGTCGCAGGCGACGACGGTGGCCGGAGTGCCCGACTCGGCGAGTTCCGCCACGAGTTCGGCAGCACCGGGGGCCTCGGGACCGCGTCGGCTGACCAGGACGAGATGTTCGGCCCCGCCGCGCGCCAGCCAGCGGGCGACATGCCCGCCGAGCCCGCCGGTGCCCCCGGTGACCAGCACGGTGCCGCTCGGCCTCCAGGGCGGTCCGTCCGGGCGCGGCCCCTGTCCCGCGTTCACCAGCCGGCGGGTGAAGAGACCGGAGGGCCGCACGGCGACGTGGTCCTCGACGAGGCTTCCGGACAGGGCCGCGGCGAGCCGCCGGCCGGCGCGCTGGTCCATGGTTTCCGGCAGGTCGACCAGGCCGCCCCAGCGCTGGGGGTACTCCATCGCGGCGATCCGGCCGAGTCCCCAGCTCATGGCCTGCACCGGGTGCGCCAGTACGTCGTTGCGGCTGACGGAGACCGCGCCGTGGGTGGCGCACCACAGGGGCGCCTCGATCTCCGCGTCACCGAGTGCCTGCAGAAGCGAGGTCATCAGTACCAGGCCCGTGGGCAGGGTGCCTTCGGCCTCGGCCGTCCAGGGCCGTTCGTCGAGCCCCAGCAGGGAGAGGACGCCGCTGTAGGGGCCGTGTTCGGCCTCGGCCCGCAGCCGTTCGGCGAGCACCTCGCGTTCGGCGTCCCGCGCATCGGCTGTCAACACCCGTACGTTGTCCACGCGTTCGCGTATCGCGCCGATCGTGGCCTGTACGAGGGTGTCGTCCTCGTGGCCTTCGGGGACCACGACGAGCCAGCTGCCGTCCGGCGTGGCCAGGGCGGACTCGGCCCGCGGCCGCCACATGATCCGGTACCGCCACCCTTCCATCGTGGACCGCTGCTGACGGTCCTTGCGCCAGGACGACAGGGCCGGGACCACCGCCCCCAGCGACCGCACGTCGTCCAGCCCCAGCGCCTCGGCGAGGCTCTCCACGTCCCCGCCCTCGATGGTCTGCCAGAACGCCTCGTCGACGGCGTCGAGGGACATCGCGCCCGTCGGGGTCGTCTTGCGGGAGGGTTCCAGCCAGTAGTGCTGCCGTTGGAAGGCATACGTCGGCAAGTCGACACGCTTCGGCGCATGCCCGTCGAAGGCCGGTGTCCAGTCGACCCCTACGCCACGGGTCCACAGCTCACCCAACGAGGCATAGAACCGCTGCAGCCCGCCGTCGCCACGCCGCAATGTCCCGGCCACCACAGCCTCCGAGCCGGCCGCCTCCACCGTCTCAGCCACCGGCACCGACAACACCGGATGCGGACTCACCTCAACAAACGCACCGAACCCCGAAGTCGCGAGCGTGTGGACCGCCGACTCCAGCTTCACCGTCTGCCGCAGATTCGCATACCAGTACCCGCCATCGGTGACCGGCTCCTCGATCCACTCCCCCGTCACCGTGGAGAAGAACGGCACCTCAGGCACCCGAGGCTCCAACCCACCCAGAACCTCAGCCAACTCCTCTTCGATCAACTCCACATGCGCCGAATGCGAGGCATAGTCCACCTCGATCCGCCGCACCCGCACACCCACTTCCTCGCAGTGCGCGACCAACTCATCCAACGCGTCCGCATCACCGGAAACCACCACCGACGACGGCCCGTTCACCGCCGCCACCGACACCCGGCCCACCCACGACGCCAGCAACACCTCAACCTCGGCCCGCGGCAGAGCGACGGAAACCATCCCGCCACGGCCCGCCAACCGCACCAGAGCACGCGAACGCAACGCCACCACCCGCGCCCCGTCCTCCACACTCAACGCACCCGCCACCACCGCAGCCGCGATCTCCCCCTGCGAATGCCCCACCACCGCAGCAGGCACCACACCATGAGCACGCCACAGCTCCGCAAGCGACACCATCACCGCCCACAACACCGGCTGCACGACATCGACGCGGTCCAGCCCCTCACCGGAACGCACCACATCCACCAACGACCAGTCCACAAACCCAGACAACGCCGCCTCACACTCACCCAACCGGGCAGCGAACACCGGCGAGGAATCCAGCAACTCCACCGCCATCCCCACCCACTGCGCCCCCTGCCCCGGAAACACAAACACCGGCTTCACGGCGTCCCCGGAACCGTCCGTCGCGCCTCGCGCTCCATACGCGGGCAGTTCTCCGCGCGCCACGGCGCTCAGGCCGGACAGCAGTTCGTCCCGGTCGGACCCGGCTACGAGGACGCGTTCTTCCAGGGCCGCTCGTGTGGTGGCCAGGGCATGTGCGACATCCAGCGGGTCGAGATCGTTCACTGCCACGCGCTCCACGAGCCGCCCGGCCTGCTCCCGCAGCGCCGCCGCCGAACGCGCCGACACCACCCACGGCACCACCACACCACCGGCCGGTTCAGCCGACGAGGACGCTTCCTCCACCAGTTCCGGCTGTTCGAGGACGACGTGCACGTTCGTACCGCTGATGCCGAAGGATGACACGCCCGCCCGGCGGGGACGACCATCCGCCTCCCACTCCCGGGCCTCGGCCAGCAACTCCACCGCGCCCGCCGACCAGTCCACGAACGGCGAGACGTCGTCGGCGTGCAACGACTTCGGCAGGGTGCCGTGCAGCATCGCCGTCACCATCTTGATCACACCGGCCATGCCCGAAGCGGCCTGCGTATGACCGATGTTGGACTTCACCGAGCCCAGCCACAGCGGACGGCCCTCCGCCCGCTCCTGCCCGTACGTCGCGATCAGCGCCTGCGCCTCGATCGGGTCACCCAGCTTCGTCCCCGTACCGTGCGCCTCCACCACATCCACATCAGCGGCCGACAGCCCAGCGTTCGCCAACGCCGCCCGGATCACCCGCTGTTGAGACGGACCGTTCGGCGCCGTCAACCCATTCGACGCACCGTCCTGGTTCACCGCCGAACCCCGCACCACCGCCAACACCCGATGCCCACGACGCCGCGCATCCGACAACCGCTCCAGCAGGAGCATGCCGACACCCTCGGCCATGCCCATGCCGTCGGCATCCGCGGCGAACGCCTTGCACCTGCCGTCCAGGGCAAGGCCGCGCTGCCGGCTGAAGCCGACGAGTCCGATGGGCTCGCCCATGACGGCCGCGCCGCCCGCGAGGGCGAGTGAGCATTCGCCCGTACGCAGCGACTGGACCGCCTGGTGCAGGGCCACCAACGACGACGAGCAGCCGGTGTCCATGGTCACGGCGGGCCCTTCGAGCCCGAGGGTGTAGGAGATGCGGCCGGAGGCGATGCTGGTCACCGTTCCGGTGACGAGGTGGCCCTCCATGCCTTCGGGAGCCTCGAAACCGCTGCCGTAGCCCTGGTGCGAGGCACCGACGAAGACGCCCGTGGCGCTGCCGCGGAGGCTGTCGGGTGCGATGCCGGCACGTTCGAGGACCTCCCACGCGGTCTCGAGGAGCAGCCGCTGCTGCGGGTCCATGGCCACGGCCTCACGCGGCGAGATCCCGAAGAACGCGGCGTCGAACTCCGCGGCCCCGTCGAGGAATCCGCCCTCGCGCACGTAACTGGTGCCGGGCTTGTCGGGGTCCGGGTCGTACAACGCGTCCAGATCCCAGCCCCGGTCCGCCGGCAGCGCGGAGATCGCATCGACCTCGTCCCGGACCAGCCGCCACAGGTCCTCCGGCGACTGGACGTCCCCGGGGAAGCGGCAGCCCATCGCCACGATCGCGATCGGCTCATCAGCGGGAATGGCGGCGGGGTGTGCCTCGGCCGTGGCGCTCTCGGCCGAGGAGCCCTCGTCCAGAACCTCGTCGAAGTGGGTACGCAGATGGGCGACGAGTTCCTTGATGGTGGGGTGGTCGAAGACGACCGTCGCGGAGATTTTCACGCCGGTGGCCGAGGTGAGCCGGTTGCGCAGTTCGACGGCGGTCAGGGAGTCGAAGCCCATCTCGCGGAAGGCACGACCGGCCGCGAGTTCACCGGCGTCGGCGTGGCCGAGGACGCCGGCCACGTGGGTGCGCACCAGGTCGGTCAGTGCCCGGTCACGCTCGGCGGGCGGCAGGGCGGCCAGTGTGGCGCGCAGGGTGGCGGACTCGGTACTCGTGCCGTCGGTCTCCGCCTCGCCCGCGTTCATCAACTCGGCGACCTCGGGCACCTCGTGAAGCAGGGGGCGGGGGTGCGCCGCGGTGAAGACGGGGACGAACCGCTCCCAGTCGATGTCGGCGACGGCGAGGAAGGTGTCGCCGTGGTCGAGGGCCTGCTCCAGTCCGGTGACGGCCAGTTGGGCGTCCATGAAGGGGATGCCGCGCCAACGCAGCTGCTCCCGCACCACGTTGACGGCCATCCCGCCGTCCTCCGGGCTCCAGATCCCCCAAGCGACCGACGTGCCGGCGAGGCCCCTGGCGCGCCGGCTCTCCGCGAGCGAGTCGACGTAGGCGTTGGAGGCGGAGTACGCACCGTGGTCACCGCTGCCCCAGGTACCAGCGACCGAGGAGTACAGCACGAACGCGTCGAGTCCCTCGCGGTCGAAGACGGCGTCGAGGTTGACCGCGCCGAGCAGCTTCGCGCGGGCGCCCTCCGCGAAGAAGTCCATGCTGGTCTCGGCGAGAGGCGCCAGCATGCCGACGCCCGCCGTGTGCACGACCGTGCGGATGGCCGGCCCGTCGGCCTCGACCTGCTCCACCAGCCGGGTCAGTGCTTCCCGATCAGCCACGTCACAGGCGGCGACGGTGACCCGGCACCCCATCGCGGTGAGTTCGTCACGCAGTTCGGCGGCCCTCGGTGCGTCGACGCCGTGGCGGCTCGTCAGCACCAGGTGCTCCGCGCCCTTGCCGGCGAGGAAGCGTGCGGTGTGCGCACCGAGCCCCCCGGTGCCCCCGGTGATCAGAGCCGCACCACTGGTGGTCCACGGCCGAGAGGCCGGACGGCCGTTCAGCGGGGCGCGCACCAGGCGACGGAGATACGTTCCCGATGAGCGCAGCGCGACCTGGTCCTCGTCGCCGCCCGCCGACAGGATCCCGGTGAGTGCGGTCCCGGTGTGCTCGTCCAGGTCGGCGGGGAGGTCGACGAGACCGCCCCACAGCTTGGGCTGCTCCAGCGCGATGACGCGGCCGAGGCCCCACATCGCGGCCTGCAGTGGATTCCGTACCTCGTCATCCGCGAGGCCGGTGGTGACGGACTCCGTGGTGAGCAGCCAAGTGGGGGCGTTGACACCCGCATCCAGCAGCCCCTGGACGAGAGCCACCGACTGAGTGAGTCCGACAGTGACCCCGGAATGGGCAGGCGCCATACGTTCGTCGAGAGCGAGCAGCGACACCACTCCGCGTACGGGAACGGAGTCCTCGTGGGTCGCTACGACCTCCCTCAGTCGTTCCTCCGCGGCCGCGCGGTCAAGGTCCGTCGCGCTCATGACGAACGTGACGACTGCGGCTCCGGCTTCGTCTCCTGCTCCGGCTCCGTCTCCTGCTCGGGCTCCTTCAAGGTGGCGTGTGACGGCTCGTACGAGGGTGTCGTTCTCGTGTCCTTCGGGGATCACGACGAGCCAAGTGCCGTCCGGATGGGCGGGGGCAGGGGCGGGTTGGGCCTGCGGCCGCCATACGACGCGGTAGCGCCAGCTGTCGACTGTGGACCGCTGCTGACGACCCTTGCGCCAGGAGGACAGCGCGGGCAGCACCTCACCCAGCGACCCGGTATCCGCCACCCCCAGGGTCGCGGCGAGCCCCTCCAGATCCTCCCGCTCGACCGTCTCCCAGAACCGCGCCTCCACCGGATCCGCCGCCACCGCGGGCCTGGACGGTTCCAGCCAGTACCGCTGCCGCTGGAAGGCATACGTCGGCAAGTCCACCGGCCTGGGGACCTGCCCCGCGAAGGCCGGCGTCCAGTCGACCTCCACACCCCGGACCCACACCTCACCCAACGAGGCATAGAACCGCTCCAGGCCCCCCTCACCACGCCGCAGCGTCCCGGCCACCACCGCCTCCGAGCCGGCCGCCTCCACCGTCTCAGCCACCGGCACCGACAACACCGGATGCGGACTCACCTCAACAAACGCACCATAGCCAGACGTTGCGAGCGTGCGCACGGCAGGCTCCAGCTTCACCGTCTGCCGCAAATTCGCATACCAATACCCGCCATCGGTGACCGGCTCCTCGATCCACTCCCCCGTCACCGTGGAGAAGAACGGCACCTCAGGCACCCGAGGCTCCAACCCACCCAGAACCTCAGCCAACTCCTCCTCGATCAACTCCACATGCGCCGAATGCGAGGCATAGTCCACCTCGATCCGCCGCACCCGCACACCCTCCACCTCGCAGTGCGCGACCAACTCATCCAACGCGTCCGCATCACCGGAAACCACCACCGACGACGGCCCATTCACCGCCGCCACCGACACCCGGCCCACCCACGACGCCAGCAACACCTCAACCTCGGCCCTCGGCAGAGCCACCGACACCATCCCGCCACGGCCCGCCAACCGCACCAGAGCACGCGAACGCAACGCCACCACCCGCGCCCCGTCCTCCACACTCAACGCACCCGCCACCACCGCAGCAGCGATCTCCCCCTGCGAATGCCCCACCACCGCAGCAGGCACCACACCATGAGCACGCCACAGCTCCGCAAGCGACACCATCACCGCCCACAACACCGGCTGGACGACATCGACGCGGTCCAGGCCCTCACCGGAACGCACCACATCCACCAACGACCAGTCCACAAACGCAGACAACGCCGCCTCACACTCACCCAACCGGGCAGCGAACACCGGCGAGGAATCCAGCAACTCCACCGCCATCCCCACCCACTGCGCCCCCTGCCCCGGAAACACAAACACCGTTTCGATGTCGCCCTCGGAACCCTCGGCGACCCCGCGCGCCCCGCCACGCGGGATCTCCCCCGCAGCCACCGCCCGCAGCCCGTCAAGCAGTTGGTCACGGTCGTCGCCGACCACCACGGCGCGCTCCTGCAGGGCCGCTCGCGTGGTGGCCAGGGCATGTGCGACATCCAGCGGGTCGAGATCGTTCTCTTCCACGCGCTCCACGAGCCGCCCGGCCTGCTCCCGCAGCGCCGCCGCCGAACGCGCCGAGACCACCCACGGAGCCGCCACATCACCAACCGGTTCAGCCGACGAGGACGCTTCCTCCACCGGTTCCGGCTGTTCGAGGACGACGTGCACATTCGTACCGCTGCCGCCGAACGACGACACACCCGCCCGCCGCGGGCGGCCGGTATCCGGCCAGTCGACGGTGTCGGTCAGCAGCCGGACGGTGCCTGCCGACCAGTCCACGTGCGGCGAGGGCTCGTCGAGGTGCAGGGTCTTCGGGAGGACGCCCTGCCGGAGTGACCCGACTGTCTTGATCACACCGGCGATGCCCGAAGCGGCCTGCGTATGACCGATGTTGGACTTCACCGAACCCAGCCACAGCGGACGACCTTCGGCCCGCTCCTGCCCGTACGTCGCGATCAGCGCCTGCGCCTCGATCGGGTCACCCAGCTTCGTCCCCGTACCGTGCGCCTCCACCACATCCACATCAGCGGCCGACAGACCCGCGTTCGCCAACGCCGCCCGGATCACCCGCTGCTGAGATGGACCGTTCGGCGCCGTCAACCCATTCGACGCACCGTCCTGGTTCACCGCCGAACCCCGCACCACCGCCAACACCCGATGCCCACGACGCCGCGCATCCGACAACCGCTCCAGCAGCAGGACACCGACACTCTCGCCCCAGCCGGTGCCGTCGGCACCGGCGGCGAACGGCTTGCACCGGCCGTCCGGAGCCAGCCCGCGCTGCCGGCTGAACTCCACGAAGTTGCGCGGGGTCGCCATGACGGTGGCACCGCCGGCCAGGGCCATCGAGCAGTCGTCCATGCGCAGCGACTGGACTGCCAGGTGCAGGGCCACCAACGACGACGAGCACATCGTGTCGATGCTGACCGCAGGTCCTTCCAGGCCGAAGCTGTACGCGATGCGGCCCGAGAGCACGGCGGCGGACCCGCCGGTCAGCAGGTGGCCCTCGACGCCGTCGGGCGCGTTGCTGCCGTCTGCCGCGTAGCCCTGGTTGCTCGCCCCGATGAAGACGCCCGTCTTGCTGCCGCGCAGGGAATCCGGGTTGATGCCCGCCCGCTCGAAGACCTCCCATGTCGTCTCCAGGAGGAGGCGCTGCTGTGGGTCGGTCGCGATCGCCTCACGGGGGGAGATCTCGAAGAAGCCCGCGTCGAATTCGGCCGCGCCGTGGAGAAAGGCGCCGTCACGCACGTAGCTGGTGCCGGACCGGTCGGGGTCCGGGTCGTACAGCGACTCCACGTCCCAGCCACGGTCGGTGGGCATGGCCGAGACGGTGTCGGTGCCCTCGGCGACGAGTTGCCACAGCTTCTCGGGGGTGTCCACTGCCCCGGGCATGCGGCAGGCCATCGCCACGATGGCGATCGGCTCCTGTTCGCGCGCCTCGACCTCCGCGAGCTTGTTGCGGGTCTGCCGCAGCTCCGTGGTGACGCGCTTGAGGTAGTCGCGGAGCTTGTCCTCGTTGTGCATGGGGGAGCCAACCCTTCGAGAATCGGGATGTCGTGACGAGATGTCGTGACGAGGTGTCATGACGGGACGTCGTGACGAAATGTCGTGACGGGGTGTCGGTTCAGGAAATCCCGAGTTCCCTGTCGATCAGGTCGAACATGTCCTGGTCGGAAGCAGTGGTCAGTTCTTCGTCCACAGTCGGTTCCTGCGGGCTGTCGCCGGTGTCCGCCCACGTGTCCAGCAGGGCGCGCAGCCCTTCGGCGAAGGCCTGGCGGGCGGCGGGATCCGTCGCCTGCCGCAGCGCGGCCTCCACCTGTTCCAGCCCTGCGGGTACGGGGCCGACAGGTCCGCCGGCGGGCCGCAGGAGCTCTGCGTTCAGGTGCTCGGCCAACGCCTTCGGTGTCGGATGGTCGAACACGACGGTTGCCGAGAGTTTGGTGCCGAATTCGGCGCCGAGCCGGTTGCGCAGTTCCACGGCGGTCAGGGAATCGAAGCCCATCTCCCGGAAGGCCTGGCCGGCCTTGACCGTGTCCGCCGTGGCGTGCCCCAGCACCGCTCGGGCGTGGGTGCGGACCAGGCCGACGAGCCGACGCACACGCTTGGCCTCCGGCAGCTCCGCGAGCTCCCGCAGCAGTGCGGGCGGCGCGTCGCTCCGTTCCCCGGCCCCCTC
This sequence comes from Streptomyces montanus, assembly GCF_005786655.1. NCBI lineage: Bacteria > Bacillati > Actinomycetota > Actinomycetes > Kitasatosporales > Streptomycetaceae > Streptomyces > Streptomyces montanus. The sequence goes on along the minus strand of NZ_VBZC01000027.1, from coordinate 110,608 downwards.
GGTCTGCTCCGCTCGCTGCCGGTCGATCAGCTGCCGCACCTCGGGCACCTCGTCCAGGAGGGGGCGATGCCCGTGGGCACAGTAGGCGGGCACGAAGCGGTCCCATCGGATGTCAGCGACGACGAGCGTGGTCTCCCGCCCCGCCACCGCCTCCCGCAGTGCGCGCACCGCCGGTTCCGGTTCCATCGGCGAGACTCCCCGACGGCTCAGCTGCTCGGCGACCGTCACGTCCACCATGCCGCCGCCTGCCCAGGCCCCCCAGGCGATCGAGGTCGCCGGCAGTCCCTGCGCCTGCCGGCGCTCGGCCAGCGCGTCGAGGTGGGCATTGGCCGCCGCGTACGGAGCCTGCCCGCCGTTGCCCCACACGCCGGCTCCGGAGGAGAAGAGGACAAAGGCCTCCAGCGGGTGGTCGGCGAGCAGTTCGTCCAGGTTCAGGGCACCGGTGACCTTGGCGCGCAGAAGGGCGACGACGTCGTCCATGGACAGGTCGGCCAGCGGCCGTGCCGCGTCGACCGCACCCGCCGTGTGTACGACGGCCGTCAGCGGAAGGTCACCGGGAACGGCGTCGATCACCGCGGCGAGTGCGGCACGGTCGGCCACGTCGCAGGGCGCGATGGTGACGCGGCAGCCCATTTCGGTGAGTTCGCACCGCAGTTCCTCCGCGCCTGGGGCGTCGCTCCCCTGCCGGCTGGTCAGCAGCAGGTGTTCGGCACCGTCGCGGGCCAGGGCGCGGGCGACGTGCGATCCGAGCGCACCGGTCCCACCGGTGATCAGTACGGTGCCACGCGGCTGCCACAACTCGCCCGCGGCGGAGGAGGGCTCGGCCGCAGCGGCTTCGGTGGATGACATGTCGGAGGGCTTGTCGGCGGGCTTGTCGGCGGGCTTGTCGGCGGGCTTGTCGGCGAGATTGCCGGAGAGCTTGAGCGGGAAGCGCACCATGCGTCGCCCAAGAATCCCGGCCGCTCGCACCGCGAACTCCGTTTCCCTGCCGCCGCCGTCCGCGTCCACCGCCCCGACGCCCGCGAGCAGACCGGGCAGTTGCTTCAGGCCGGACGCTCCGTCGGTGGCCGGAAGGTCGACCAGGCCGCCCCAGCGGTCGGGGGTGTCGAGGCCGATCACGCGTGCCAGCCCCCAGACCGCCGCCCGCGCGGGATGCGTGACGATGTCCTCGGGGCCCGTGGAAACGGCCCCCCGGGTGACACACCACAGCCGCCCGTGCAGCCCGGTGTCGTCCAGAGCCTGTGCCAGCGTCACCGTGCCGAGCAGGCCGCAGGAGACGCCCGGGCTGCGGTCGCTGTCCCGGTCGTTCAGCGCGAGCAGGGAGAGGATCCCGCCCAGAGGCTCGTCCGTGTCCAGTTCGGCGACGAGTCGTCCGGCCAACTCGGCACGGTCGGCACCGGCGGGCACGGAGAATTCGCTGATCCGGGCGCCCGATGCCTGCAGCACACCGATGGCGTTCTGTACGAAGCCGTCGTCTTCGTGGCCTTCGGGGATCACGACAAGCCAGGTGCCGTCCAGGCCGGCGTCCGCAGCAGGCGGGGCCTGGGGCCGCCATACGACGCGGTAGCGCCAGCTGTCGAGCATGGACCGCTGCTGACGGCCCTTGCGCCAGGACGACAGCGCGGGCAGCACCTCACCCAGCGCCTCTTGATCCGCCAGGCCCAGCGTCTCGGCAAGGCCTTCGAGGTCCTCGCCCTCGACCGTCTCCCAGAACGCCTTGTCAACAGCATCGGTCCCCACCGACGTCGGGACGACCTCACGGCTCGGTTCCAGCCAGTAGTGCTGCCGCTGGAAGGCATACGTCGGCAACTCGACACGCTTCGGCGCATGCCCGTCGAAGGCCGGCGTCCAGTCGACCTCCACGCCACGGGTCCACAGCTCACCCAACGAGGCGTAGAACCGCTGCAGCCCGCCATCGCCACGCCGCAATGTCCCGGCCACCACAGCCTCCGAGTCGGCCGCCTCCACCGTCTCAGCCACCGGCACCGACAACACCGGATGCGGACTCACCTCAACAAACGCACCGAACCCCGAAGTCGCAAGCGTGCGAACGGCAGGCTCCAGCTTCACCGTCTGCCGCAGATTCGCATACCAATACCCGCCATCGGTGACCGGCTCCTCGATCCACTCCCCCGTCACCGTGGAGAAGAACGGCACCTCAGGCACCCGAGGCTCCAACCCACCCAGAACCTCAGCCAACTCCTCTTCGATCAACTCCACATGCGCCGAATGCGAGGCATAGTCCACCTCGATCCGCCGCACCCGCACACCCTCCACCTCGCAGTGCGCGACCAGCTCATCCAACGCGTCCGCATCACCGGAAACCACCACCGACGACGGCCCATTCACCGCCGCCACCGACACCCGGCCCTCCCACCGCGCCAGCAACACCTCAACCCCGGCCCGCGACAGAGCCACCGACACCATCCCGCCACGGCCCGCCAACCGCACCAGAGCACGCGAACGCAACGCCACCACCCGCGCCCCGTCCTCCACACTCAACGCACCCGCCACCACCGCAGCCGCAATCTCCCCCTGCGAATGCCCCACCACCGCAGCAGGCACCACACCATGAGCACGCCACAGCTCCGCAAGCGACACCATCACCGCCCACAACACCGGCTGCACCACATCCACCCGCTCCAGACCCGGCGCACCCTCCACCCCCCGCACCACATCCACCAACGACCAGTCCACAAACCCAGACAACGCCGCCTCACACTCACCCAACCGCGCAGCGAACACCGGCGAAGAATCCAGCAACTCCACCGCCATCCCCACCCACTGCGCCCCCTGCCCCGGAAACACAAACACCGGCTTGGCCACATCGCCCGAGGCGGCACCTGTCGCCACGACGTTCGGCCCGATCAGCACGGCACGGTGCTCAAAGACAGGACGGTCGGTCTGGAGTGACCAACCGGCGTCCACCGGATTCAGGTCATGTGCACGGATGTGCGACAACAGGCGCTCCACCTGCTCCTCAAGGGCTTCGGAGGACCGGGTGGACACCGTGAGCGGTACGACGGGCGGCTGTTCCGCACCGGAGGTGTCAGCTGACGGTTCCTCCGCGGGTTCCGGCTGTTCGAGGACGACGTGCGCGTTCGTACCGCTGATGCCGAAGGACGACACACCAGCCCGCCGCGGACGGTCCTCCCCCTCCCACGACCGCGCCTCCGCCAGCAACTCCACCGCGCCCGCGGACCAGTCCACGAACGGCGACACCTCGCCGGCGTGCAACGACTTGGGCAGCACACCCTGCCGCATCGCCATCACCATCTTGATCACACCGGCCATGCCCGAAGCGGCCTGCGTATGGCCGATGTTGGACTTCACCGAACCCAGCCACAACGGACGGCCCTCCGCCCGCTCCTGCCCGTACGTCGCGATCAACGCCTGCGCCTCGATCGGATCACCCAACCGCGTCCCCGTACCGTGCGCCTCCACCACATCCACATCCGCCGCCGACAACCCCGCGTCCGCCAACGCCGCCCGGATCACCCGCTGCTGAGACGGACCATTCGGCGCCGTCAACCCATTCGACGCACCGTCCTGGTTCACCGCCGAACCCCGCACCACCGCCAACACCCGATGCCCACGACGCCGCGCATCCGACAACCGCTCCAGGACCAGCACACCCACGCCCTCCGAGAGGGCGAACCCGTCGGCCGCTGCCGAGAAGGGCTTGCACCGGCCATCCTCCGCGAGCGCCCTCTGACGGCTGAAGGCAACGAACTGGCCGGGCCCGGTCATCACCGTGACGGCGCCCGCGAGGGCGAGTGAGCACTCGCCGGACCGCAGCGACCGGACCGCCATGTGCAAGGCCACCAGCGACGACGAACACGCCGTGTCGACCGTCACCGCAGGACCTTCGAGCCCCAGCGTGTACGCGATGCGCCCGGACGCCACACTCGCCGCCGCCCCCGTCGCCAGATAGCCCTCCGCTTCTCCGGTCGCCGCGCGGAGCCGGGCGGCGTAGTCCTGGTCGGCCATGCCGACGTACACACCTGTCGTACTCCCGCGCAGCGCCTTCGGGTTGAGGCCGGCCCGCTCCAGGGCCTCCCAGGTGGCCTCCAGGAGCAGCCGCTGCTGCGGGTCCATCGCCAGTGCCTCGCGCGGCGAGATCCCGAAGAACGCGGCATCGAACTCCGCTGCGTCGTAAAGGAATCCGCCCTCACGGACATAACTGGTGCCGGACCGGTCGGGGTCCGGGTCGTACAGCGCCTCCAGGTCCCAGCCCCGGTCCGCCGGCAACGCGGAGACCGCGTCGGCCTCGTCCCGGACCAGCCGCCACAGGTCCTCGGGAGAACGCACCCCACCGGGGAAGCGACATCCCATCGAGACGATCGCGATCGGCTCGTCGCCCTCCCGGTCGTCCGACTCCCCGTTGTCCGACGCCCTGATGTCCGTCGCCGTGGCCGCGTCGGCCGCGCCGGAATCGCTCAGCTCACCGAGGAACGCGGCCAGCGTCGCGATACTGGGGTGGTCGAACACGACGGTGGTGGGCAGGCTCAGTTCGGTGGCCCGGGCCAGCCGGTTGCGCAGTTCGACGGCCGTCAGGGAATCGAACCCGAGCTCCTTGAAAGCGCGCTCGACCTCAAGAGAGCCGGCGTCGTCATGGCCGAGCACCGAGGCGACCTGCTCGCGCACGACTTCCTGGAGCACCGCCAGGCGCTCGGTCGGGTCGAGCCCGGAGAGCCGCTCGGCCAGGGCGGACTCGCGACCCGAACCCGGCTCCTCGCCCCCGTCCGCCCGGGCCTCCGGCAGCTCGGCGAGCAAGGGACTGCGCCGTACGGACGTGAACACACCGGCGAAGCGCCGCCAGTCGACGTCGGCGATCGCGACGAAGGTCTCGCCGAGGTCCAGTGCCTGTTGGAGGCCCGCGACGGCGGTGTCCGGGTCGATGACGGGCACCCCCCGGCGGCGGAGCGTGTCCTGTACGGACTCGGCGATCATGCCGCCCCCTGCCCAGGGGCCCCAGGCCACCGAGAGGACGGGCACGCCGTCGGCGCGCCGCCGCTCGGCACACGCGTCGAGGATGGCGTTGGCGGCGGCGTACGCCCCGTGGTCGGCCACGCCCCAGGTGCCGGAGATGGAGGAGAAGTACACGACCGCGTCGAGTTGAGCCGGGTCGAGCAGGGCGTGGAGTTGATCGGCGCCCAGCACCTTGCCCGACAGCGCGGCGGCCAGGTCACTGACACCGGCCGTGGCCAAGGTGCCGAGTGGGCTGACGCCCGCCGCGTGCACGACCGCGCGTACGGGGGTCGCGCCGTCCTGCTGGACCTCACACAGGAGCGCGCCGAGCGCGTCCCGGTCGGCGACGTCGCAGGAGGCGACGGTAACCCGGGTGCCCTGTTGCTCCAGCTCCGCGCTCAGCTCCGCCATACCCGGGGTGTCGGCGCCGCGACGTCCCGTCAGTACGAGATGCTCGGCGCCGTTGCGGGCGAGCCAGCGGGCCATACGCCGCCCCAGGGCACCGGTGCCACCGGTGATCAGAACGGTGCCGCGCGGCTTCCACCCCCTGGGCGCGGTGACGTCCTTGCACGGGGCGTGCACGAGCCTGCGTCCGAAGACGCCCGCGCCACGAATCGCCACCTGGTCTTCGGCCTGCCCGCCGACGGCCACGTCCAGGAGCAGCGCAACGGTACGCGCGTCCACCGCGTCCGGCAGATCGACCAATCCGCCCCAGCGCCGCGGATGTTCCAGAGCCGCGACCCTGCCGAGCCCCCAGATGCCCGCCTGGACAGGGGCGGTCGGCGCAGAGTCCTGCTCCGTGGCCACCGCGCCACGCGTGGCGCACCACAGCGGCGCGTCGATCTCCGCATCACCGAGCGCCTGCACGAGCGCGAGGCTCACCGCCAGGCCCACGGGGACGGAGGGGTTCTCCGGGTGCGGCTGTTCCTCGATGCCTGCCAGGGAGAGCACACCGGTGAGAGGCCCGTGCGCGACCTCGGCCCGAAGTCGCCCGGCCAGCGCTTCTCGCTCCGCGTCCCGCACACCCAGGGTCAACACCCGTAGGCGATACGCCCGTTCGCCCATCTCACCCACGACGGCTTGTACGAGGGTGTCGTCCTCGTGGCCTTCGGGGATCACCAGAAGCCAGGTGCCGTCCAGCCCGGCGTCCGCAGCGGGCCGGGCCAGGGGCCGCCACGCGATGCGATACCGCCAGCCATCCAGCTTGCTCCGCTCCCGACGCCCCTCGCGCCAGGAGGACAGCGCGGGCAGCACCTCACCCAGCGACCCGGTATCCGCCACCCCCAGGGTCGCGGCCAGCCCCTCCAGATCCTCCCGCTCGACCGTCTCCCAGAACCGCGCCTCCACCGGATCCGCCGCCACCGCGGGCCTGGACGGTTCCAGCCAGTAGCGCTGCCGCTGGAAGGCATACGTCGGCAACTCGACACGCTTCGGCGCATGCCCGTCGAAGGCCGGCGTCCAATCGACCTCCACACCCCGGACCCACACCTCACCCAGGGAGGCATAGAACCGCTCCAGACCGCCGTCACCACGCCGCAGCGTCCCGGCCACCACCGCCTCCGAGCCGGCCGCCTCCACCGTCTCAGCCACCGGCACCGACAACACCGGATGCGGACTCACCTCAACAAACGCACCGAACCCCGAAGTCGCAAGCGTGCGGACCGCCGACTCCAGCTTCACCGTCTGCCGCAAATTCGCATACCAATACCCGCCATCGGTGACCGGCTCCTCGATCCACTCCCCCGTCACCGTGGAGAAGAACGGCACCTCAGGCACCCGAGGCTCCAACCCACCCAGAACCTCAGCCAACTCCTCTTCGATCAACTCCACATGCGCCGAATGCGAGGCATAGTCCACCTCGATCCGCCGCACCCGCACACCCACTTCCTCGCAGTGCGCGACCAACTCATCCAACGCGTCCGCATCACCGGAAACCACCACCGACGACGGCCCATTCACCGCCGCCACCGACACCCGGCCCACCCACGACGCCAGCAACACCTCAACCTCGGCCCTCGGCAGAGCGACGGAAACCATCCCGCCACGGCCCGCCAACCGCACCAGAGCACGCGAACGCAACGCCACCACCCGCGCCCCGTCCTCCACACTCAACGCACCCGCCACCACCGCAGCCGCAATCTCCCCCTGCGAATGCCCCACCACCGCAGCAGGCACCACACCATGAGCACGCCACAGCTCCGCAAGCGACACCATCACCGCCCACAACACCGGCTGCACCACATCCACCCGCTCCAGACCCTCACCGGAACGCACCACATCCACCAACGACCAGTCCACAAACCCAGACAACGCCGCCTCACACTCACCCAACCGCGCAGCGAACACCGGCGAAGAATCCAGCAACTCCACCGCCATCCCCACCCACTGCGCCCCCTGACCCGGAAACACAAACACCGGACGGTTCACGGAGTCCGGGGCGAAACCGGAGCAGTGCGGCGCCCGCAGCGCGGTCACCATGGCCGAGGGATCCGAGCCCACCGCCATCGCGCGGTACTCGAATGCGGTACGTCCCGAGAGGAGCGACCAGCCCACCTCAACGGCGCCGGGAGCGGTCGCGGTCACACAGGCGTCGAGCCGTTCGACCTGCGCCTCGAGTGCCTGTGGAGTACGTGCCGAGACGAGCCACGGCACCACCACACCGTTGGCCGGTTCGGCCGGTTCGGCGGACGCGGTGCGCTCCTCCTCCACGGGTTCGGGCTGTTCGAGGACGACGTGCGCGTTCGTACCGCTGATACCGAAGGACGACACACCAGCCCGCCGCGGACGGTCCTCCCCCTCCCACGACCGCGCCTCCGACAGCAACTCCACCGCGCCCGCTGACCAGTCCACGTGCGGGGTCGGCTCACCGGCGCACAGCGACTTCGGCAGCACACCGTGCCGCATCGCCATCACCATCTTGATCACACCGGCGACACCGGCCGCCGCTTGGGCGTGTCCGATGTTGGACTTCAGGGAGCCCAGCCACAACGGACGCTCCTCCGCCCGATCCTGCCCGTACGTCGCGATCAGCGCCTGCGCCTCGATCGGATCACCCAGCTTCGTCCCCGTACCGTGCGCCTCCACCACATCCACATCCGCCGCCGACAGCCCCGCGTCCGCCAACGCCGCCCGGATCACCCGCTGCTGGGACAGACCGTTCGGCGCCGTCAACCCATTCGACGCACCGTCCTGGTTCACCGCCGAACCCCGCACCACCGCCAACACCCGATGCCCACGACGCCGCGCATCCGACAACCGCTCCAGGACCAGCACACCCACGCCCTCGGCCCAGCCCGTGCCGTCGGCACCGGCGGCGAACGGCTTGCACCGGCCGTCCGGAGCCAGCCCGCGCTGCCGGCTGAACTCCGTGAACATGCCGGGGCCGGCCATGACCGTGGCTCCGCCCGCGAGGGCGAGTGAGCACTCGCCGGACCGCAGCGACCGGACCGCCATGTGCAAGGCCACCAGCGACGACGAACAAGCCGTGTCGACCGTCACCGCAGGACCTTCGAGCCCCAGCGTGTACGCGATGCGCCCGGACGCCACGCTCGCCGTGGTGCCCGTGAGTACGTGGCCTTCGACGTCCTCGTCGCCCTCGTACAGACGGGGTCCGTACTCCTGCGCGGTGGCACCGACGAAGACGCCCGTGGGGGTGGACTGGAGGGAGCGCGGATCGAGTCCGGTACGCTCGACCGCCTCCCAGGCAGTCTCCAGGAGCAGTCGCTGCTGCGGGTCCATCGCCAGTGCCTCGCGCGGCGAGATCCCGAAGAACGCGGCATCGAACTCCGCCGCGTCGTAAAGGAATCCGCCCTCACGGACATAGCTGGTGCCGGGCCGTTCGGCGTCGCCGTCGATGAGCGCGTCCAGGTCCCAGCCGCGGTCGGCCGGGAAGGCGGAGACCGCGTCGACCTCGTCGCGCACCAGTCGCCAGAGGTCCTCGGGCGACTGGACGCCTCCCGGGAGGCGGCAGGCCATGGAGACGATGGCGACAGGCTCGTCGGAGGGACGGTCGGCCGGAGCCGCGGTGGCGGGCCCGGTGGCGGGCGCGTCGGTGCCGCTCAGTTCGCGGTCCAGGTGGCGCGCCAGGCGGGCGACGGAGGGGTGCTCGTAGAGCACCGTGTTGGGCATCCTCAGCCCGGTGGCCAGGTTGAGGCGGTCGCGCAGTTCGACGGCGGTGACCGAGTCGAAGCCGAGTTCCTTGAACGAACGTGTGACGTCGACGGCCTTCGCGTCACCGTGGCCGAGGACGACGGCCGCGTTCTCCCGTACCAGGCGCAGGCTGTCACCGCGGGCGTGGGGCGCCTCGGGCGCGGAGCCTGACGCCACCTCGGGCCCGGAGGCCGACGCCGCCGTGGGCACGGAACCGGACGCCGCCTCGGTGGCGGCGACAGCCGGGGGATGCACGGGCCCGCCGATCCAGTGACGCCGCCGCTGGAAGGCGTACGTGGGCAGGTCCACGACAGCGGGTGTGCGGCCCGCGAAGGCGGGTGTCCAGTCGACGTCGGCGCCGCGCGTCCACAGCTCGCCGAGGGAGGTGTAGAAGCGGGCGAGTCCTCCGTCGTCGCGCCGCAGGGTGCCGGTGACGACGGCGGGCGCGTCCGGGGTGGTGGCCTCCGCGGTCTCCTGGAGCGGGACGGTCAGCACGGGGTGCGGGCTGACCTCGACGAACGCCCCATGCCCTGCGGTGGCGAGGGCCCGTACGGCCGGTTCGAGGAGGACCGGCTGCCGCAGGTTGGCGTACCAGTAGGCGGCGTCGGTTCCGGTCTCGTCCAGCCAGTCGCCGGTGACGGTGGAGAAGAACGGCACGTGCGGCCGACGGGGGGTAACGGGTGCGAGCACCCGCAGCAGTTCGTGGCGTACGGCTTCCACATGAGCCGAGTGGGAGGCGTAGTCGACGCCGACGCGCCGGACGCGGATGCCCTGTGGTCCGGCCGCGGTGGCCAGTTCGTCCAGTGCCTGCGCATCGCCGGAGACCACCGTCGAGGAGGGGCCGTTGAGAGCGGCGACCGTGATGCGACCGTCCCAGGGGGCGATCAACTCCTCCGCCCCTTGTCTGGGCAGGGCCACGGAGGCCATCCCGCCGGGCCCCGCTATGGCGGCGAGTGCCTTGCTGCGCAGGGCGACGACCAGGGCGCCGTCCTCCAGGCTCAGTGCGCCCGCGACGACGGCGGCCGCTATCTCACCCTGCGAATGTCCCGCCACCGCGGCAGGCACCACACCATGGGCGCGCCAGAGCTCGGCCAGCGACACCATGACGGCCCACAGGACCGGCTGGACGACATCGGCGCGGTCCATCGGGGGTGCGTCGGCGTCGCCGCGCAGGACGGCGGTCGGGGACCAGTCGAGGTGCGGGGCGAGGGCGGCCTCGCATTCGGCGAGCCGGGCGGCGAACTCCGGGGAGGTGCACATCAGTTCGGCTGCCATGCCGGGCCACTGGCTGCCCTGCCCGGGGAAGACGAAGACGGCGTTGTTCACGGCGTCCCCGGCGGGTCCGGGGGACATGGAGGCGGCCAGGGCGGTGAGGATGGCGTCGGAGTCGGTGCCGACGCCCACCGCGCGGTGGGCGAAGTGGGTGCGGGTGGTCAGCAGGGACCAGGCGATGTCCACCGGGGCGGCGGCGTCGGTCACCGTGGTGCCGGCGGCACCGGTCACGGTGGGGTGGGCGGCGAGCCGGTCCGTCTGGGCGCGCAGGGCCTGTGGTGTCCGAGCCGACACGAGCCACGGCACGACCGGGCGGTCGGTGCCGGCGGGGCGCGGCTCGGCGCCTGCCGAAGACGACCGTGCCGGCGCCTGCTCCAGGACCAGGTGTGCGTTGGTGCCGCCCATGCCGAAGGAGGAGACGCCCGCGACGAGGGGGCGGGCGGCGTCGGCCGGAGTCCAGTCCGCCGCCTCCTGCTGCACGCGCAGACCGAGCGCGTCCATGTCGATGGCGGGGTTGGGGGTGGCGTAGTTGAGGCTCGGCACGAGGCGGCCGTGGGCGAGGCAGAGGACGACCTTGATCAGTCCCGCGATGCCGGCCGTCCCCTCCAGGTGGCCGATGTTGGTCTTGACCGAGCCGACACGCAGGGGCGTGCGGCGGGTGGGCGCCGTACCGAGGACCGCGCCCAGCGCCGTGGCTTCGACAGGGTCGCCGGCCCGGGTTCCGGTGCCGTGGAGTTCGACGTAGTCGACGAGGCCGGGGTCGACGCGTGCCCGGGCGTACGCCTGCCGCAGGACGGTGGCTTGAGCCTCCGCGTCGGGGGTGGTCAGGCTGGTGCCGGCGCCGTCGTTGTTGACCATGCCGCCGCGGATCACGGCGTGGATGCGGTCGCCGTCGGTGAGGGCCTTGGACAGGGTCTTCAGTACGACGAGGCCGGCGCCCTCGCCACGGACGAATCCGTTGGCACGGGCGTCGAAGGTGTGGCACTGCCCGTCGGGGCTGAGGGCGCCCAGGTGCGCGACGGCGAGTGTGCCGCTCGGCAGGAGATTGAGGTGCACGCCTCCGGCGAGCGCGAGTTCGCAGTCGCCATTGCGCAGGCTGTCGCAGGCGAGCTGGACGGCGACGAGGGAGGAGGACTGGGCGCTGTCGACGGACAGGCTCGGGCCGGTCACCCCCAGCGCGTACGAGAGGCGGTTGGCGATGAGGCCGCGGTTGAGGCCGGTCATCGTGTGATGTCCGATGCCCTCGGGGCCTTGGCGGTGGACGAGCTGGGCGTAGTCGGAGACGTCGGCGCCCACGAAGATGCCGGTGGCCTTCGGGACTTGGTCGGCGGGCGTGCGTGCGTGTTCCAGCGCTTCCTGTCCGAGTTCGAGCACGAGTCGCGCCTGCGGGTCCATGGCCTCGGCCTCACGCGGCGAGATTCCGAAGAAGTCCGCGTCGAAGTCCGCCGGGGCGTCGAGGAAGCCTCCCCTGAGGGGGATGGGGCTTCCGTCGGGCCCGGCCGGCGTCGTACCGGACAGTGCCTCGTCCCGGCGCTCCTGGGGAGTGTCGGTGACGGCATTGCGGCCTTGTTCGAGGAGGCTCCAGTAGGCGTCCGGTCCCTGAGCGCCGGGCAGCCGGCAGGCGAGGCCGACGACGGCAACGGGCTCGTGTTCCGAAGCGGTGGTCCAGGAGGCCGCGGAGACCGGCTCGTTCATGAAAGGCACTCCAAACACCAAGAGGACAGGGTCGGGGCGCCAACACGGTTGCACGACCCCACCCCGCCGGCATCGCTCGCGCCAGGTGCTCTAGGGGAATCTCTAAGCGGTCTCCGTCCGCCCCCTTCGGCGGTCACCGGCAGCGTCATATAGCGAGGACCGATGTGCGAGGCAACAGCCAAAACTTTAGGAGTACGCCGGAATTCCGCAGGCCATGCTGGGGCCAGGGCAGCCGGCCGTCGACGCCGCGGACCCCTGTGGGCCCGGAAGACGGCGCACACCGCACAACCCCGTGTCCAGGGAAGGGATGAGACAATACCGATGACCGCGACAAGCCCGGTGCTCCCGCCGCGCACCCCCGATTCCCGGGCGGCATCCCTGCTGGCGGAATCGGCGGCGGCCGTCGATGGCGGCGTGATGACCCATGCGGAATTCTTTCGCTGGCTCGACGAGCGCAGAGAAGAACAGGCCCAGCGAGTGGAGCGCGTTCCCTTCGAAGCATTGCGCGGCTGGGACTTCGATCCGCACACAGGGGATCTGCGGCATGCCACCGGAGGTTTCTTCTCCATCCGCGGGCTGCGGGTGCGTTCCGGCTTCGGTCCGGTGCGGGAATGGTCGCAACCCGTCATCCTCCAGCCCGAGATCGGCATCCTGGGTATCGCGGTACGTGAATTCGACGGCGTCCTGCACCTGTTGATGCAGGCGAAATCGGAGCCGGGCAATGTGAACGGCGTGCAGCTGTCCCCGACGGTGCAGGCCACCAAGAGCAACTACACCCGGCTGCACGGCGGGTCGGCCGTCCCGTACCTGGATTCGTTCCGCATGCCCGATCCGCGCAAGGTGGTGGCGGACGTGCTGCAGTCGGAGCAGGGATCGTGGTTCCTGCACAAGCGCAATCGCAACATGGTCGTCGAGGTGGGTCCCGAGGTCGAGGCGGGGCGGGATTTCTGCTGGCTGACACTTGGTCAGGTCAACGCCCTTCTGCACCACGACAACCTGGTCAACATGGATGCGCGAACGGTCCTTTCCTGCCTGCCCGACTGGCGGTACGCAAGCGGCGACTCGGCGCGGGACCACACGTCGGCGCTCCACAAGGACCTGGAGATCCGCAGTTGGATCACACGGCGCCGGGCGGAACACGATGGCGCGGTCGAGCTGATCCCCCTGAAGGACGCCGACGGCTGGCGCCGGTCGAGTGACGCGCTGTCGCATGCGCGTGGGCTGTTCTTCAGCATCGTCGGGGTCGACGTGTCCTCCGGGCGGCGTGAGGTTCCTGCCTGGACCCAGCCGCTGCTCCAGCCCCATGGCACGGGTATCGCCGCGCTGCTGGTGAGGAATATCGGAGGGGTGCGGCACGCGCTGCTGCGTGCCCGGGCCGAACCCGGATTCCTCGACGTGGTGGAACTGGGCCCGACCGTACAGTGCGCTCCGGAGAACTACGCGCATCTACCCCCCGCGGATCAGCCGCCCTACCTCGCCGAGGTCCTCCGCCGGCGTTCGGCCGGCGTGCTGTACGACACAGCGCTGTCGGAGGAGGGCGGACGTTTCCGGAACGCGCAGAGCCGCTACATGATCATTGAGGTGGAGGAGGACTTCCCCACCTCGGCCGCAGAGGACTTCCGTTGGGTGACACCGTGGCAACTGGACGCACTTCTGAAGTACAGCCATCATCTGAACGTTCAGGCCAGGACGTTGGTCGCGGCGCTGCGGACGCTGTGACGGGCGCGGACGCCGTGCCGGGCGCGGACGCCGTGACGGACCGGGCAGATCCTCCGCTGCGGCTGGGTGCGCTGGGCACCTCGTCCATCGCGTGGCGCCGTACGCTGCCCACCGCCGTGCGTGCGCCCGAGGTGGACCTGGTGGCCCTCGCGGGGCGGTCCACCGAGAAGGCTGAGCGTTTCGCCGCGCACTTCGGCTGCGCGGCGGAGTCCGGCTTCGACGCGCTGCTGGAGCGCCCTGACGTCGAGGCGGTGTACATCTCCCTGCCCACCGCGCTCCACCACGCGTGGGCGGCGAAGGCGATACGGGCGGGCAAGCACGTACTGGTGGAGAAGCCGGTCGGAGTGGACGCCCGTGAGGCACGGGAGTTGTGCGCCCTCGCCGAGGAGCACGATGTGGTGCTGCGGGAGAACTTCATGTTCCTGCACCATCCTCAGCACTCTTTCGTGCGGGACTTGTTGGAGAAGGGGCGCCTGGGCACCCTCAGTTCCTTCCATGCCGCCTTCTGCATCCCGCCGCTGCCCGCCGACGACATCCGGTACGCGAGCGACATGGGCGGTGGCGCCCTGCTGGACGTGGGGGTGTACCCGCTGCGGGCGGCGGGACTGCTTCTCGGGCCGGGGGTTCGCGTGGCGGGAGCGACGCTTCGGACCAGGGCTACGGACGGGCTGGACCTGTCGGGGCAGGCGCTGCTGGTGTCCCCCTCCGGCGTCCTGGCCCACATCGCCTTCGGCTTCGAACACGCCTACGCGTCCACGTACGCCCTGTGGGGTGATCGTGCGCGGGTGACCGTGGACCGGGCCTTCACGCCCCCGCCGGCGTACGAACCGGTGGTGCTGCTCGAGGAGCAGGGGCACCAGGAGCGGTTTTCGCTTCCGGCAGCCGACCAACTGGGCGCCTGTCTCGCCTCGTTCGCCGCGGCGGTGAGAGCGCGGGGTGCCGACTCGGCGCGGGAGGAGGCAGGCCGGAGACATGACACCGTGGCAGCGATGGAGTTGGTCGACGCGGTCCGCCGGGAAGCGGTACGCGTGACCGTCGGCCAGTAGGGGAATGCATGCCACTTGTCGGACACGCGGGCAACCGACTGCATCGTCACCATAATTTTGGAACCATGAATTCACAGATCAAGCACAGCAATTCTCGGACCTTCACGCAGGAGGCCAGGAGGGCCCAGATAGTACAGGCCGCAATCGAGACGATCGCCGAGCTCGGATGTTCGAAAGCATCATTCGACAAGATCACCAGACACGCGGGCCTGAGTAGCACCGGCATGATCTCCTATCATTTCTCCGGAAAAACAGAGCTGTTCGGGGAGATCATCAACACCATCCATGGAATCGCCGGAGAGGTGTCCCGATCCCACATCAACAACAAAGACACATACCGAGAAAAGGTTGGGGCATACATCCAGGCCAACTTCGATTTCGTCTCCAGGTACCCGGCACACGCCAAGGCTCTCGCGGAAATCGTCGCGCTCAAGCACTGCCGGGGAATAGACGGTATTGACAGCGTCGAGCGGCAGGTCATGTCCGTGGACCGACTCGTCGATCTCCTCGAAGAAGGCCGCAGCGCCGGGGAGTTCGGGACATTCGACTCCCGCACCATGGCGATGGTGATCCGCACGGCGATCGATGCCTTCTTTCAACGTCACTTCTCCCGCACCGAGCTCGACCTCGACCGTTGCGCACGGCAGTTGACGGACATCTTCGACCGTTGCACACGACCGGCCGACCGCCCCGGCGCCCGCTCTCCCGCCGAACAAGCCCAGAAGGTGTTCCCGTGACGCCCTCCGCCGCCTCCCGCCCCGCCGAAGAACCGCCCCGCGCCTCGTCCGGGCCCGCAGCCGGCACACCCGCCCCGGCCCATGACTCCCCCGACGGCTCTTCACTCGACGGAGAGGAGCAGGGCGCCGCGCGTTCCTCCTCGTCGGCCGGGGCGTTCCTGATGACCGTCATCTGCGACATCGTCCTGCCGATCGGTCTCTACTACACCCTGCGTGGCGCGGGGTTCAGCGAGGTGTCGGCACTCCTCATCAGCGGTTCCGCCCCTGCCGCACACGCGCTCTACGGGGCCGTCAGGCACCGGACGATCAACGCCATCGGCGTGTTCACCCTCGCCATCCTGGCCGTGAGCGCTCTGGCCACACTGGTGACCGCGAATCCTCGCGCCGCGCTGGCACGCAACGGCGCCTTCACCGCCCTCGCCGCCGTCTGGCTGTTCATCACCCTGTTCACGAAGCGGCCCTTCACCTATCAGGCGGCGAAGGCGATGCTGCCGCGCCGGAGCGCGGCACTGGAACACCTGCTGGCGACGGACCCGTCCTTCGTCCGCGTGTGGCGCGGACTGACGGTGATGTGGGGGTGGGGGCTCCTCGTGGACGCGGCCCTTCGCGTGGTGATGGCCTACACGCTGCCCGTCGACACCGTTCCGGCGCTGGACGGCGCGTTGTACGCGGTGACATGGCTCGCGCTGCAGATCGTCACCCAGATCACCCTGTACCGCACCGGAACCCTTCGCAAGATCTTCGCCGACGGCCCGCCGTCCTCCGCGCAGGCCCCACAGCACGGCAGATGACCATGCCCGCCCGCGCCGGGAGGTGAGTGAACGGATGGGGACACGACCGAGGCTGCTGGCCATCAGCGATCTACATGTCTCCTCCCAGGAGAACTGGCAGTTCGTGGTCGAGGCCCGCCCGACCACCGACGAGGACTGGCTGCTGCTCGCCGGAGGCGTGTCCGAGAGGGCGGAGGACATCGAACTCGTCCTGCGCACCCTGTCCCAGCGGTTCGCCAAGGTGGTGTGGGTGCCGGGCAACCACGAACTGCGGACCGTGGACGACGACTCCCTCCGACTGCGCGGAGAGGCCCGCTACCGCCACCTGGTGGAGATGTGCCGGTCGATGGGGGTCGTCACCCCGGAGGACCCCTACCCGGTCTGGCAGGGTCCGGGCGGTCCTCTGGTGGTGGCTCCCTTGTTCCTGCTCTACGACTACACCTACCGCCCCGAAGGCACGGCCACCAAGGCGCAGGCCCTTCAGCGCGCGTACGAGGCCGGTGTCGTCTGCGCCGACGAATTCCGGCTCTTCCCGGATCCCTACCCCGACCGGGAATCCTGGTGCCGCGCCCGGGTGGCCGAGACCGAACGCCGCCTGACCGCGCTCGATCCCGCCCTGTCCACCGTGCTGGTCAGCCACTGGCCGCTGCTGCGAGAGCCGACCCGAGTCCTCTGGTACCGCGAGCTCGCGCTGTGGTGCGGTACCGAACTGACAGCCGACTGGCACCGGCGCTTCCGGGCGGCGGCCGTCGTCTACGGCCACCTGCACATTCCGCGGACGACGTTCCACGACGGCGTGCGCTTCGAAGAGGTGTCCGTCGGCCATCCGCGGGAGTGGCGGCGCCGCCGCCACCCGCAGGGCGCCCTGCGTGACGTCCTGCCCGCACGCACCCTGGCCCCGGGAGCGCCGCTCCTGTGATCGGCGACCCGTTGCTGGGCGGGGCGCTCGATGCCCGGATGGGCCGCCCGCACGGCCCGCGCTGGCTCTGCGGTGCCCTCGTCCCCCGGCCCGGACCGCGCGCAGGCGGATGGCATCCGGCCGCGAGGCGCGGGCGTCACACGGGTCATCACCGAACTGGGCCTCGGATCGATCTGCCCTAGGGGGAAGCCTCCCGGCGAGACAGGCGGCTGCCGGTACGTCCGCGGCGCCCTGCTCTCAGGACAGCAGAGCCGAAGGCGTCGAGGAGGCCACGTAGGCGAGCCCGTCGTACTCCCGGCCCAGCACCGTGGGGGTCATGTGGAAGCGGTACGTCACGCGCGGGACCGATGCGCCGAAGGACCGTACGAACTGCTGACCGTCCAGCCACTGGCCGACGGCGGGCAGCGCCCGGCCGGCGCGGAGGTCGATCAGGTGGTCCTCGGGTGTGGCCGCGGCGAGTTGGGCCTCGACGGACCTCGGACCCGCCGAACTGATCCTGTGCCTCCGGGGCGGTCGCGTCGCGGAGTTCCCCGGTCGGGCGCGGAAGGCGCCCTCGCCGAACAGCAGGCCGAGGGCGTAGTAGGAATCACCGTAGTGCTTCCTGAGGTGCTGCCCCATGGCGGGGACGTCCGAGGCGTAGTGATCGGTGGAGACATGGCCGTTGTGGGCCCACACGGCCACCTTTCCGACGGACCGCTGCTCAAGGGAGATCACGTCCTGCGCCATGTAGCGGTCCCGGATGGCCAGGGCGCCCGCCTCCTCGGCCTCGCCGTGCAGCGGCCGGGCGGCGACATCGGCGGCCGCCACGACGACGCGTGCGTGGCCGAGCGCACGACCGACCGTCTCGGCGCCCACGCGTCCGGTGAGTTGGGGCTCGTGTTCTTCGAGGAACCGCACGAGGTCGCGCGCCTCGTCGAGGACCTGCTCGCCCTGCACCGTGAAGGATCCCGGCTTGGCGTCCGCGAGGGTGCCGAGGGGGCCGCTCATGATGTCCGCCCGCTCGGGCGCCATCGTCCGCAGCAGTGCATCGAGCGCGGCGAGGGAGGGGCCACATCGCTGTGGGTCGATGCCGACGAACCGCACGGCACGTTCCGGCGGTGCCGTGCGGTTGTGGTCGCGCATCCACTCGACGACGTCGAGCATTTCGCGGGTCCGCCAGGTCCAGAACCCGAGGCCGACGAGGGCGTCGGAGGCGTCCCCGGTGCCGTGCAGCACATACTCGTCGACCGCCTGCGCGGCCGAGGCGCTGGCCTCCATGGCAAGGGTGGTGAAGCCCATGTCCCGGACGAGGAAGCGCAGTAATCGGTGTTTGAGCCGGAAGAACTCACCGGTTCCGTGCGTGGCCTCGCCCATGCCCAGGACGCGTACGTCTTTCAGTACGTCGCGCAACGGCTCGAGGTCATGGTCGTGATCGTGGTCCGATGCCTCGCCCTGAAGGCCCCTCAACGGTAAAGCGTTCTGTTTCAGCCACCGTTGCACTTCTTCAGTCATCGCATCTTCCCTTCGCTTCACCTCTGGATCCGCGGCGCCGCGGGAGGCCGTTCCGCACAGGCCGGGCAAGGTGATCGTAGCGGCTATGAAATCACCACCGGGAGTTCGGCGGGAAGTTGGGCACCAAGTTGGGCAGGGAGTTCGGCCGAGAGTTCCATCAGGTCTTCCACCGCGGCATTCCATCCATGCACGAGACCCACGCCTGACGAATTGAGGACGACCTCGTCCACACCTGCTCGGGCATATTCCGCCAATTCCGTCGCCACTTCCCGAGGTGTGCCGTAGACGAATGTTCCCGAATCAACCAGAGAACGTGCGTTGAGATAGGGCTGTGAGGCATGCACGCGCAGCCCCGCGCGCTTCAGCATGTCGGTGTAGTGCGGTGCGGCGAGGTGGTTGCGGGCGGCCGTGTAGGCGAGTTGGTACGGATCGCGTGCGCGCCGGGCGACGGCGACGTGGACGACGGTGACCAGGCGCGGCACCGGGCGGTCGGCTGCCCGGGCACCCCGATGGAGAGCGGGCACGAGGTCGCGCGCGATGTACGGGGGCGGTGTCATCCAGCTGATCGCGGCGTCAGCGGTTTCACCGGCGACCTGGGCGAGCGTGGGACGGAGGATCCCCAAGCCCAGTTCCACACCTGGATCGGCGATGTCCGGCAGCCCTCCTCTTCGTGGCCGGTCTCGCTCGGGACCCTCCGCCTGCTGCCGCACGAGGAATCCGCGCACCTGTCTGAGGTATTCGGCGCACGCGGCTTTCGGGCTTTCGTAGGGCTGCCCTCGCAGACTTGCCACGAAGTCAGGGGCTCCGGGGCCGATTCCGAGCGTCACCTGCTTGCCGGTCAGGCGCGCGAGAGACCGGGCGTGTGCCGCGGCTTCCATGGGGTGCCGCAACGGCATCAGCGTTACGGCGGTGCCGAACGGCAGCCGGAATCCCAGGCCCGCGAGGTAGGCGAACAGCTGATGGGTTTCGATGGTGAGGGACTGGCCCTGCCACAGGCGTGGCATTTCCCCGTCCCTGACGAGTTCCGCGAAGGGAATCACGTCCGACGGGTCCGTGGGCATGACGGGGAAGATGACCGACGTTTCCATGGACGGACCTTTACTGGGAGGCGGGTTCGCCGAGGTATCCCGCGGCCTGCAGGTTGAACAGGTAGGCGTACACTCCGTCGGCTCTCAACAGGTCGTCGTGGGTTCCTTCTTCGATGACCCTGCCCTGGTCCATCACCAGGATCTTGTCGGCGATGCGCACGGTGGAGAAACGGTGCGCGATGATCAGTGAAGTGGCCTCTCCCGCGATGTCGCGGAGGCGGCCGAAGATCTCGGCCTCGGCCTCCGCGTCGATCGCCGACGTCGGCTCGTCGAGGACGACCACCGGAGCCTTCCTCATGAAGGCCCGGCTCAGGGCCACCTTCTGCCACTGACCGCCCGACAACTGCCGGCCTTCCTCGAAGTGCCTGCCGAGCATCGTGTCGTACTTGTCGGGGAGTTCGGAGACGATCGTGTCCACACCGCCGGCCATCGCGGCGGCTCGTACGCGCTCGTCGTCGTCCATCGCCTCCACCCGACCGAATCCGATGTTGCTCCGGACGGGCATCTCGTAACGGATGAAGTCCTGGAAGATCACGCCGATATGGCGCTGGAGGTCGTCTAGGTCGTACTCCTCGATCGGCACGTCGTCGATCAGTATTCGCCCTCCTGTCGGCTCGTAGAGCCGGGTCAGCAGTTTGACGATGCTCGTCTTCCCCGCACCGTTCTGGCCGACGAGCGCCACGCACTTCCCGGCCGGGATGACGAAGTCGAGACCGTCCAGAACGACCCGGTCGGTGCCGGGATACACGAAGCTGACGTTCTGGAACTCGATCCCCTTGCGCAGCTTCGCCGGGAACGGCCGCGTGCCGCCGGTGATCCGGCGCTCCGGAAGATCCAGGAACGCGAACAGGTTTCCGAGGAAGAGCGTGTCCTTGTAGAGCGTGGCGATCCCCAGGAGCATTCCGTGTGCCGATGCCTGGATGGTTCCCATGGCCTGCAGGTAACCGGCGAGCCGGCCCACCTGCCCGTCGTCCGCGGCCGAACCGATGGCCCACAGCAGCGCACCGGAGGAGGCGAGGACGCTCAGCAGTCCCAGCGAGCCGACGATGCCCGACTGGCGGCGGGCGAGCTGCCGGTCGATCCGGAAGAATTCCAGGACGAGCTTGCGGTACCGCTCGACGAAGTACGGTCCGAGCTGGAACAGACGCACTTCCTTGAACGAGTGATCCGTCGTGGTGAGGTACTGGTAGTAGTACATGCGCCGGCGATCGGCCGCGCGCGCGTACTCGACGTCGAACGCCTTGTGGGTGTAGATCATGTGCGCGATCACCGACGGGATCGGTGACAGCAGGATGAACAGGGCGACCCACGGCGACCAGGCGAACAGCACGACGCTCACCGAGGCCACCGTGACCAGTTCGCGGCTGACGCTGAGCATCTCGGAGAAGAGCTGGTAGATACGGCCTCCGTTGCTCTCCTGGAAGGCGCGCTGGAGTTTGTCGTACGCCTCGGCGTCCTCGTACTGCTGCAGGTCCAGCCGGGTGCCCTTGACCATCACCTGCTCACCGATCTTGGTGGTGAGTTCCAGGCGGAGCAGGGAGTCCAGGTACTGTCCCCACACATCCAGCAGGTGTCCGGCCACAGCGAGGATCAGCAGGGCTAACCCGGCCTGCAGGGCCTGCCGTTGTGCCCCCTCGCTTCCACCGGCCGCGTGCGCCACCGACTGCACCGCGCTCGCCGTGAGCCCGACCTGCGCTCCGGGGATCGCGGCCGACAGCACCGAGACGACGGCGAAGGCGGTGACTTTGGCGGGGCTCAACTTCCAGAAGAGCCGCAGTACTCGGAGCCAGATCACTTGCCCTCCTCGGCGGCCAGCCGGCCGCGCAGGGTCCGCAGGGTGTGCCGCAGCAGCCCGTAACAGCGTTCCTCGCGCGCCAGATCGACCGACAGGAGGCGGTTGACCTGCATGTGGGCGAGGCTGCCGATGACATGGGCCGACGGCACCGCGAGGCGATCACGCTCGACCGCCTGCCGGACCGCCGCGGATGCCGCGCGGACCATCGACTCCTGCGGCGCGAGGGCCTCGGCGATCCGCAGGCGGTGTTCCCGGCCGGTCTCGTGGGTGAACCGGTCCCAGGGCAGCAGGAGTTCGCAGAGGTAGTCCCGCGCCTTCTTGAAGTCGTCACGGGTGCCGCTGTCGTCCGCGTGGCCGGGAAGGAGGTCCATGCGCTCGGCGAGCGGGATGCCCCATTGGCGGTAGAGGGTGTCCACCGCGGCCACGGCCAGATGCTCATCCCCCATGTCCGTCATCTCCGGGCGCTGCGCGATCAGTTGGGCGGTGGCGTCGCTGTTGGCCTCGAAGAGGCGCTCGACCGCGTCGAAGGTGTCGGGGCCGCCGTAGCGCATAGTCTCCGGGCAGTAGCTGTCCATGGCGAGGTCCTGGGCGAGTCCGGAGTCCACCACGCCCTTGCCCCAGGTTCCGATCCGGCCGAGCATCCAGGGCCGGTCGCTGCGCACCCTGATGCGCAGGTGCGGGCGCGGATCGGCGTACCGGATGTAGAACCACCGGTCCACGGCGTCCTCCGCGCGCAGTTCGGCGACGAGTTCGCGGAGCGGACCGGCGATGATCTCGTCGTGGCGCTCGAATGCGGCGTACAGCTTGACGTATGACCACTCGCTGCCCGGCACGTACCGCCGTGAGGGGATCTCCACCTGCCGGCCGGCGCCGCTTCGCGCGACGGTCTCGGGGCGGGCCGCGATGACGGGGACCACGATCTCCTCCGTGTACCGCCGCCCGGAGTCGTCGCTCAGCCAGTGGTTCGCGAAGTCCGGCAGCATCTCGTGGAGCAGCACCGCGGCGCCACCCTTGCGGCGGGTCTCCTCCCGCAGCTCGTCGGCGCACCGGGGGTGGTCGAGGTCGAGCAGGAGCCGGTTGTCGTGCTCCACCAGGTACACGTGCCGGGGTACGTTCCACCGCTCGCGCCATGCCGCGAGGTCTTCGAGCCCGTGGCTGTCCAGCCGCCATTCGGCAGGCCGGAGCACCACCTTGCCGCGGGTCACCCGGGGCAGGAAGGTCGCGTGGCTCACGGGGCCCCAGTGGAATCCGCCGGGCATCACGTACCCGTCCTGCGATGCTTCCAGGAGGAACCGGGCGACGTTCGGGGCGGCCAGTGGGCTGAGCATGTGGTGCTGCGTCACGACGACCTCGCGGTCGAGCCGCCGTGACCACAGGTGGAACCGCCCCTCGTCGGCGCCCACCAGGATGTCGTCCAACGGCAGGACGTGGTCGGCGGACGCCGAGGGGCTGGTGTTGACGGGTATCTCGTACGACCTCAGGCCCGGGTGCGCGGCCACGTTCCCCGCCCTGCCGTAGGTGGGGAGGTAGGCCAGCTCGGCGTACGCCACGTGCGGCTGGAGCTCCTCCTCGCGCCGGGCGAGTTCGCGCAGCCGGTCCACTAGGCGGTCGCCGAGCAGGTCGAAGAAGCGCCCGAAGGTGCGGCCGCCGTGGGCGAGTCCGTCGGCGCGGACGACGGCGCGCCACTCGCCCCGGTCGACGGCCTGCCGGTCGGCGGCCTCGATCTGCAGGTAGACGTCCATGACGGGAAGCAGCGGGCCGACCGAAGCATCGGGGGCGAGGCGGTCGAGCCAGGAGTCGGTGAGTTCCACCTGGAGGGACCCGTCGGACCAGGCCTGCCTCGCGAACTCGACGACGGCCCGGTCGTAGGAAGAGGTGTCCTCGGGCGAGGTGTTGCCGGGCGCTCCGGCCGTGCGGGGAGGCTCCGTGTAGGACAGTGGCGCGTCCAGGCCCTGGTCCGGGCTGAGCAGTTCGAGCACCGGGACGCGTACGCCCTGGCCGTACCGTTCGAGGAATTCCTCGCGGTACTGCGCCAGGTGAGCGTTGCCGCCGCCCGTGGCCGCGCTCAGGCGCATGAGCACGTCCACCGTGTCCGCCGCCGCGTCGGCCACGGACCGGTTGAGCTCGGCCGACCGCAGATCGATCGCGGAGTCCAGCTGGTACGTCTGGCCCGTGTAGCCCGGCACGAGCTTCTCCTGTGCCGCGCGCAGCGCCGAGAGCGAGGCCGGGTCGTCGGCGTGCCGGATCAGCTCGACGATCTCGCGCAGACGTTCCGCCGCGTCGGCCGCCTGCGGGATTCCGGTGAGCCGGTCGAGCAGGTACAGCTCGGGCCTGGCCGACGTCTGGGGCGGACGGAGGTCGCTGGTCAGGAAGTTCAGGTCCCACAGCTGCTGGACCAGGTTCTCCTTCGCCGGACCTGCCGCCTCGGGGAAGGCGGCAGACAGCGCGTCGATGATCTCCGAGTACGTCACGGGGGTCCTGGCGGCATCCAGGACGGCATGGACGGCGGGGGTCGCGCGTACTCGTACCGAGGTGCGGTCGCTCTTTCCGTACACGTCGGCGTGCGGCAGGACCATTCGGTCGCCGGAGACGTGAGCTGTGGCGTTGCGGACGATCCTGAGACCCCTCCAGGTGGCCGGGTCGTCCTCGAACTGCTTGATGCAGGCGAGGATCCACCCCATGTCCGCTCGCACCCGAACGCTCGTGATCGCGGGACTCCCCAGCCGCGCGGTGGTGCGCCCGGAGAATGTTCCCGCTGCGACACCGGAGAACGCCCCGAAGGGCGTGGGCCGTGTCGACATCCTGGTGAGGTAGCGCCACAGCCGCGAGTGCACTCGGGCCACGCTCTTGGGGGACATCCGGTCCAGGCGTTCCAGGCCCTCCGCCAGGTCCTCGCTGGCGACGGCGATCGCCCGCCGTACCTCCGGGGCGCGGGCCAGTCGTAACAGCTCGTCGGACGTGCGGTCCGCGTCTTGCATGAACTCCAGGAACGTCTCCACGGGCAGCGCGGGAGAGCGCAGCAGGTAGAAGTCAGCGGGCACATACCGGGACATGCGCATCACCTTGCGAAGAAGGCCCGGAACCAGGCCGGACGGTCGTCGTTCAGGGCCGCGAGGATCGCCAGGGCCACGCCGGCGGCCCCGGACAGCAGGCCGGGGTCGTCCACGAGGTTTCCTGGCACCTCGTGATCGGCGAAGACCACAGGCCGGGCTTCGTCGGAGTGGTCGAGCAGCCGGTCGAGCAGGGCAGGAATCGCCTCGCGGGCGCTGTCACTCCAGGGCGCGAACGCGCGGCACATCATCAGCAGGCCGGCCTGTCCGTGGCACAGGGTGGGCGACATGGGGCCGGCGTGCGCGGCTCTGCGCAGGACGGCCTCGAACGCCGTGACGGCGGTTTTCAACAGGTCGCCGTCGCCGGTGCTGCGGGCGATGCTCAGCAGGGCCGAGGCCACGCCGGCGGTGCCGTAGCACCAGGCGATCTGGTCGTGGCCGTGGGCGCGTGGCTGTTCGTTGCCGTCCTCGTCGACCGGAACGCCGTCGGGCCACAGCGGACCGAACTCGTCGGAGGTCTGGTGGGTGAGGATCCAGGAGGTGAGGCTGGTGACGGCCGTCTCGAGTCCGGGATGGCGGTGGCCGCCTGCCGCGGCCCCCGCCAGCGCCGCGGCGACGCCTGGGATGCCGTGGGAGAAGCCCAGGTTGAGGTACCCGTGCGGATACTTCTCGTGGTAGTCGCCCACAGGGGGGTAGACCTCGGGGACGAGCAGCCATCGGCGCGGGGTGCGCGCGGTCTGCGGGGGTTCACTCAGCCACACCAGGTAGGTGAGGAGTCGGTCCACGGCTTCCCTGACGACCGGGCTCGGATCCTCGACCGCACCGAGATGGGCGAGGACACCGGCCGCTCCGCCGATCCAGTCGTAGTCGGCGTCGCTCAACCCTCGTTCCACGGCCGGG
Source organism: Streptomyces montanus (assembly GCF_005786655.1). Classification (NCBI taxonomy): domain Bacteria; kingdom Bacillati; phylum Actinomycetota; class Actinomycetes; order Kitasatosporales; family Streptomycetaceae; genus Streptomyces; species Streptomyces montanus. Next base: position 85,006 of record NZ_VBZC01000027.1, on the reverse strand, counting down.
TAATGAGAGTCGAGGACCTGGGCGGCGAGCTGGTCGTGCACGCGGTGCAGGCTCGGCAGGAAGCGCGGCTCCTCGCGGGCGCAGTCGGCCAGGGCGAGCGCCAGTCCGGTGGTGCCGCCGAACATCCCGGGACTCTCCAGCGGGACGACCCGAGTGCCGAGAACGGCTTCCCGGATGTGTTCGAAGGCTGCCTCCCGGTCGCCGACGCCGGCGCGGGCGGCGTACAGGTGCAGCAGGGCCGTTCCCGCCTGACCGTGGCTGAGGCTCGGGGGGAACCAGCCCACCGGGTGCACCGCCTGTTCCGCGGCGGCCAAGGCCAGTTCGGCGACCTGGTCGGTGGTCGAGGTCCGTTCGGCGACAAGACGGACGGCGCGGTGTGCGCGTTCGGTGAGTGAGTCCTCGTCCAGTCGAGCCGGCCGGCCGGCCGTTTCCTGGTTCTCTGGCATGTTCCATCCCTCGTGTCGCGGCCGTTCGGCTGTCACAGTGGGGACGGGTGTTGCCGTGCCAAGCCCACGGCAACACCCGTCGTCGAACGTGCGCCCATCTCAGCGCGATGGGCTCATCCCGCTCAGTGCTTCTTGACGCAGCCCGCGGTGCAGTTGGTGGTGCAGACGCAGGTGCAGGTGCCGCGGCAGGTCACCCGCGTGCAGACGGAGCGCGTGAGAAGCGAGGTGATGGACGCCGGAGCGCGGTCCCCGGCCGGACCGGACGGCGAGGTGACCTGGACGTCCAGATCGAATTCGTTCCCGGACATGTGATTTCCTTTCGGGCTGGAATTCCGCCGGATATCGCGGAACTACGCAGAGTCCGTCTCTGCGTTACCTCTATTCTTCTCGCCGACCGCAACGGCACCCATTGTCGTTCGCGACAGTATTGCGAAAGAGGTAGGACGCCAGACAGACGCTCAACCGTGAGTCCAGTTCCAGCTTTTCGGTCACGGCCGACAGATGCGCGCGCACGGTACGTTCGGTCAAATAGAGGCGGTCCGCCATCCGCTCGTTGGACAACCCCTCGGCCATCATGACGAAAACCTCGAACTCACGGGGAGTCAGACGGTCCAGGCGCTGCAGTGCGGCCGTCCAATAGGGTTCTTGTACATGGATTTCTTGCATGTCCTCGGCGGTCAATGTCACAGCTGCGACTCCTGCGCGGACATCTCCGACTGGATCAGGTGGCTTTCGATCAACTGCCTGTAGGTCCGGTCGCCTGCCAGGAGTTCCTCGTGCGTGCCCATGGAGCTGACCCGGCCGCCGTCCATGACGACGATCCGCCGCGCCGCACGGACCGTGGACAGCCGATGGGCGATGACCAGCAGGGAGCAGCGTTCGGAGACCTTCAGCAGGGCTTCGGCGAGTTCGGCCTCGTTGATGGTGTCGAGTTGCGAGGTGGGCTCGTCCAGCAGGAGCAGGTCGGGCTCGGCGAGCAGGGCGCGCGCGATGGCCACGCGCTGGCGTTCGCCGCCGGACAGCCGCAGCCCCCGTTCGCCGACCTCGGTGTCGAGCCCGTCCGGCAGGCCTCGTACCAGCGAGTCGAGGTTGACCGTGCGAAGGGCTTCGCGGATGGCGTCCTCGCCGGCGTCGGGCGCGGCGTACGTCAGATTGTCGCGCAGTGACCCGTAGAGCAGCGGCGTGTGCTGCTCCACCAGCGCCACGTGCCGTCGGTAGCTCCGGTGTTCCAGCTTCCGGACGTCGACGCCCCGGAACAGCACCGCTCCGTGGGCCGGATCGTAGAACCGCTCGATGAGGGAGGCGACCGTGGTCTTCCCGGCGCCGGACCTGCCCACCATGGCGAGGTACCCGTGCTCCGGGATCTGCAGCGACACTCCGCTCAGGACCTGGCGTTCCCCGTACGAGAAGGAGACGTCACGCAGTTCGAGCAGCGGTCCGTGCCCCCGGGCGGGAGGCTCGGCGGCGTCCGCGGTGGCTTCCACCGGGAGCCGCAGGGCCTCCTGAATACGTTTCAGGGATCCCAGGCCGCGCTGGATGAGCGTGACAGCGCTGAAGAGGCCGGCCAGCGGCATCACCAGATAGGTCGCGTAGAGCAGGAAGGCGACGAGTGCGCTGATCGTCAAGTCGCCGTTGGAGACGCGCACGGCGCCGATCAGCAGCACGAGCAGGAACGAACCATTGACGGCGACCTCCATCATCGGCCCCACGAGGGAACCCAGTCGCGCGGCACGCACCCCGCTCGCATAGGCCTCCTCGGCATCCGCCCCGATGCGCTCGGTCTCGCGGTTTTCCGCCCGGCAGGCGCGCACGGTCCGGATGTTGCCCAGTGCCCGCTCGAGGTCGGCCGTCATGGTGCCGACGCCCGCGAGGGATTGTTCGGTGGCCCCGCGGATGCCGGCCATGACACCGGCGACGACGACCGCCGCCGCGACGATCGTGGCTATGACCACGGCGAACATGACGGGGTCGATCCACAGCATCAGGCCCGCCGTTCCGACGGCGGTGAGCGCCACAGTGACGAGCTGGACGAAACTGCCCGCCACCATGTCGCGCAGCACGGTCGTGTCCGTTCCGACGCGGGAGAGCAGATCACCGACCCGCTGGCGGTCGAAGGCGCCGATACGGGCGAGCAGCAGCCGGTTCACCAGGTTCTTGCGCAGCCGCAGAACCACGCCCTCGCCCGCCACGTCGAGCAGATATTGGCCCATGGCCTCGACGCAGGCCTGGGCGAGGAACAGCCCAGCGAGTACCAGCACCGGCACGACCAGCGACTCCCCGGTGCCCACCCGGTCGATCAGCCGCATCGTCATCAGCGGCTGCAGCAGCCCGAGTGCCGTGCCGAGGACGGTCAGTGTGAGCGCCCAGACGACGGTGGTCCGCTTCTCCAGGAGCAGCGAGAACAGGTCACGGTAGCCTACGCGTGAATCCTCGGCCGTGGCGGCCATCGGTTCCCTCCTTCGTAGCGTGCGGTGCCACGCTGAACAGCACGCGGAAGTAGCCGTCGGGGACGCCCTCCCCCACCATGCGGCCGTCGGTCTCGACCCAGGCGTGGGCGGCGAACGGTGGGGCCGAACGGATCCCGACGCACCAGGTCGGCCACACGCCGCGGGCCCGGCACAGCAGCGCGGTCGCGATCGACCGCTGCAGGCATCCTTCGCGTCCCGCACACACCAGGCTGACGGTGGTCACCGCGTCCCTCGCCGCCTGCGTCTGATCGAAGGCGGCCGGCCGTGCGCCGCGGGCGGCCGCGGTCAGCAGGCGGCGGATGCGGTGCGGCGGCAGGTAGGTGAGCGGCTTCGCGGCCCCCACGGCCAGGCGCGCGGCCAGCCGGGCACGGCGGGGGACGGCGGACGGGGGACGTAGAACGGTCTGGAAGCTCACCGGTCGACCAGCCTCGCCTCCACCAGCGCCGCGACAAGCGCCTCGACGTCGGAGCGCGCCCGTTCCGCGTCGACCTCGAACTCCTCGGTCAGCCTGGTGGTCACCGCACCGGTGTCACCGCCGGACATCAGCTCGCCCAGCACGAAGCTTCCCGTCGGGTTGAGCTCCCAGTACTTCCCGGTGCGCTCGTCCAGCAGGACGTTCCCGTACTCGGTCTCCACCAGTGACACGTCGGCTCTCAGCCGCATGGTTTCCCCCTTCGAATGGTGCTCAGATGGTGCGCAGCCATATCTCGCAGGCCAGCGTCGAGTCGAGGCCGGCGTAACGCAGTTCGGGCGAAGACGGCTGCAGCGTGATCCTGACGAGCTTGTCCGCGTCGACCAGTCCCATCCGGGCGAGGCGGGAGTCGTGCCACAGCTCGGCGATCCGGGCCCGGTTCTCCCGCAGGCCGTTGGCGGCGTCGGTGGACGCCTCTCCCTTGGTGTCGCGCCCGAGCACGGTGGCGGGCACGACACCGCGCATCGCGGCTTTGAGCAGCGGCTTGTACTGCCAGGGCGACGACCGGGCCTCCGGCCGTACCGCCCAACACGCCTCGATGACGCGGTCGTCGAAGAACGGGCTGGCCATCGGCAGCCCGCCCTGCTCGGCGACCTGGTGGAGGACGCGAGTCACCCGTGTCCCGTGGTGCAGGACGTTCAGCTCGTTGTGCTGCGCCCGGGTCTTGCCCAGTGGTGCGGCCGACTGCGCCGCCTGCCGCATTCTGCGGCGTACGGCGGCGACGGCGTCCGGTGTCGCCCAGCCGGGAAGCCGGGGCGGGACGTCCCACGCGAGGACGTCCGCGCTGTGGGGCGCGGCGCGGGATGCGGTGAGCCGGTCCGCGCTGTCGGCCAGCCACTGGCCGTACGGCCTGCGGTCGCTGATCACCGAGAAGGCGTCCCGGAGCGACCACCTGTTGTGCGCCCGGTAACCGCGGATGTGGCGCAGGGCCCGGACCGGGTCGGTGGTCAACCGCTCGAGAGCGTGCGCCGGGTGCCCCCACAGGACATGGTCGCCACCCATGCCGGTGAAGTGCAGTTCGGCGCCGCGGGCCAGCATCTCGTCGTGGCCGGCGAGTTGCCGCGGCTGGTCGAGGATGGTCGGCACCGGTTCGTCGACCGGGCCGGTGACCTCCAGCAGACCGCTGTAGAACAGCGGGACGCGGTCGACGGCGAGCACGACGTGCTCCGCGTGGTCGAGATCGGCCGCGGCCAGCTTCGCCCAGTGGAGGTCGTCGTCTCCTGGGTCGCGGCTCGGCATGGTCAGTGCGACCGGGGTGGCACCGGCCGCGGCGGCGAGGGCACAGACAGCGGTCGAGTCGAGCCCTCCGGAGAGATCGGAGCTGACGGTGGTCGCCGCCCGCGTGCGCGCGCGGATCGCCGAGTCGAGCTCGGTCCGCAGCATCGCCGCCCCCTCGTCGAGCTCCAGCCGGGGCTCCGGGGGGCTCCACCACCGCGTGCACGAACTGCCGTCCGGGCCGGTGTCCAGCCGGAAACCCGGGGGGACGGCGTGGACGCCCCGCCACAGCGGGACGTCCCCGAGCGGATGAGGGACGGAGTCCAGCAGACGGACGGCGAGGAGTTCCTCGTCGAGGGGGGCGTCGAGCAACCCGGCGATTACGTCGGCCCGGTTGCTCGCCACCGTCACGCCCGGGGCGTCGCCGTAGAACACCCGCCTCATCCCGGACGCGGTGCCCTGCACTCGCAGCCGGCCGTCCGCGGCGACGACGAGGTGGAACTCGCCGCGCAGCGATCTTGCGACGCGGGCGGCGGACTCGATGTCCCGCTCGTCCGCGAGGCGTTGCGCGAGGTCGCGCTCGTCGGCGGAACTGCACCCGATCGCCGCGATCCGCAGGCCGTGCCGGGTGGTCGTGATGAACGCGGGGCCCCAGGAACCGATCAGAAAAGGGCGACCGGAAGGGTGGAGTACTCGCTTTTCCGCCGTGATTTCCGCTTGTTTTTCAAGATGCGAGGCCACGGCGAGGCCGGCCTCGCAATCAGGCAGTACCGCAAACCAGCTTTCGCCGTGGCCCGACATCATTCTCCTAGAGATCTCCTAGAGACCCAGCGGCAGCCGGACCCTGGGCTCGTGCGGACCACGCCGCAGGAATCCGGTGTCCAACCGGAAATCACCGGCAACGAACATCGCCGGCGCCTCGTAGATCTTTCGACCCATTCTTTTCACCCCCGTCCTGTGAGGAGTTGACGCGGTGACTTCAGTGGTCATCCGGTCGCTGGAGAATCTAGGTGGAGGCGATGGCGGCAATCAACGAGAAAACACTGCCGGTACTCTGGGTAGCCGTCGGAGGCACAACGCCCGCCGCGCTCCGGCAGGTGTACCTGGCCTGGGCTTTCTCCGGGAGACCGACGAGCCTGAACCCTGCCCGGGCGGGTCGAAGAGGTATAGCTTCTCTGGCACCATCTTGACCCTGTGTATTAGCTCCATTGCCACCATCCACCGTGGGGCGGGCCGTCACACAGTGCCGCGTCTGCCCGGTCTGAACGAGGCGTACGGCGGCTTTCCACCGCGACTCCGCGGAGTTTCCTCAGCCACCGCGGTTCGTGTGGCGGGCACCGGAGGAATCCGCTGCACCGCAGCGATGACGGCCGAGCGGGAGATCCCCGACGCGTCGGCCAGGTTGACCACGCGCCGGAGCTGCTCGGAGATATCCGCGATGTCTACGTTCTGAGCGGAGTGCACCACGACGGCGCCGCGACCTCGACCGAAGTCGATCAGCCCTTCGCCACGCAGCATCCGGAGGGCCCGGAGGATCGTGTTCTTGTTCGCGCTGTATTTCTTTCCGAGTTCCCCTGCCGGGGGCAGGTGCTCACCCCGACCGTAGACACCGGTCAGGATCTCCCATTTCAACTTCTGCTTTATCTGGACATAGAGCGGCGATTCGGCGCCCGCTGCGGCACCGGCACCCCGGTGACCGCCGATCGGCTCGACGTCGGATGCGACTGGCCCTGGCGCGGATTTCATCCCTGCGTTTCCCCCTCGCGCTTTTCCTTCATGGCACCGGCGCGGCGACGACGCCCCTCCGAGAGGGTTCCGCACTCCACCGCTCCGCCGTCACCGCCGGAGGTCAGCCGGCGTGACGTTCAGACATCAACTCGGATACAGGAGGCCGAGGTCATCACGTTTCACCACAGTCGAAACGCGCCCCAGCACCCTAACGCAGGGCTTGACACCCTTCAACTACCCTGAAGAGACTGCGCTTTGTACGGTTTCACACCAGTGGAGACCAAACAGCCGCAGCAAAGTAGGTTCCATGCCAGAACGAGCAGGTCTCAGCCTCGCAGAGAAGCTCAACCAGCTCTTCGCGACCGTCCGGCCCGATCCGGACCACGAGTACAGCAACGAGCAGGTCGCCGCCGCGATCCGGGACACCGGTATCTCCATCTCGCAGAGCTACATCTGGCAGCTGCGCAAGGGCAAGAAAACAAACCCAACTCTCAGACACATGCAGGCGTTGGCTCGTTTCTTCGGCGTTCCCGCCGCCTACTTCGTCGACGACGAGGCGACGGACCGCGTCACGCAACAACTCGAACTGCTCGCCGCCGAGCAGGCGCGGCTGCGGGAAGCGGGTCAGGGCAGCGACGTGAAAATGATGGCCATGCGTGCGGGACAGCTCTCCCAGGAGCACCGCAAGCAGGTCATGGACCTTCTTGACGTCGTCTACCGGCTGGAACAGGCGGAGCGCGGCACCGAAACGGATGACTGATCCTTTCTTGCTGACCGTCAACTCCTTGTGCTGTTGTGGGACGCGTCCGTACGACCGCATACCGCAATCGGAGCGACTCGTTGAACGAGCGACACTTACGCAAGCGATGCAAACGCACCCTCAGATCTCTGGGAATCCGGCCGCCCCTACAGGTGGACGTACTCTGCGAGCGCCTCGGTGAATACCGCGGCCGTCCCATCCGGCTCGTCCCGCATTCATTACCCGTTCCCGGACCGTTCGGGGCGTGGATCGCCACAGAGCGGGCCGACTACATCCTGTATCAGAAAGAAACCAGCCGCGCTCACCAGGACCACATCGTTCTGCACGAGGTCGGGCACATACTCGCGGACCATCGAAGCGACGAAAGCGACGGCGTTTCCTGGCAGTCGACGATGCCGGAGATATCACCCGACGTCATCAAGCGGGCGCTCCGGCGGACTTCGTACGACGAGGACCACGAACGCGAGGCGGAGCTGGTCGCCACCATCGTCCTGGAGTGGGCGTCCGTGCTGGACCGCGTGACACCGCGGACGCCGGACGACCCGTCGGCCCACCGGGTCCAGGCGGCTCTGAGCGATCGGCTGGGGTGGCTCTGACCGTGCTGACCCTTCTCCTCGGAATCGTCCTCGTCCTGGCACTCGTCTGGAAGCTCAGCCAGCTCGCCAAAGCCCCGTCGGACAGACTGCTCCAGGCCGTCTCGCTGTGCCTCGTCTGCGCCGCTCTCGCCTATCCCCTGGGCCTGGCGCCCGGCGCCCGGGCCACTGATTCCCTCATCGGCGGTGGCACGGCCAAACTCCTGCAGAACGTCTTTCTGCTCGGCGCCGTATACGCCCTGCAGTGCTTCTTCCTCCACTCCGCCTCCGACCGCGACACCGGCCGTCGGCGTGCGCGCAGGGAACTGATCCCGCTGGGGCTCACCGTCGCCGTCATCACCCTGGCCATGCTGGTGACGCCGGAGAGCGAGCGCAGCCACACGTACGCCACGGCGAACATGCGGTTGGCCGGAGTCGCGGTCTTCTATCTGACGGCCGGTCTCTACCTGGTGTACTCACTCGCCATGGCGCTGTGGTGGACCGTGCGCCACGCGCGCGTGTCCGGCAAGCCACTGCGGACCGGCCTGCGGCTGGTGGCGACGGCACTGAGCGCCATCGTGCTGGCCGGCGCCGTACGCGAGGTACTCAACGTGGTGCGCTGGCTCGGCGGTGAGGTGCATCCCGCCGCGATCACCGGCGCCAAACTCCTCCTCGACCTCGCCATCCCCCTCTTCGTCGTCGGGATCATCTATCCGGCGACCGTCACCCGCTGGGCGACCGCGCGCCTGTGGTGGCACCACCGCCGGACGTATCGCCGACTGGGCCCGCTGTGGACCGCACTGAACCGGGCGTTCCCCGAGGACGCGCTCAACCGGACGCCCTCGAGCGCCTGGCGCGACACCCTGCGCGTCACCGGAGTCCACCGGCGCTACTACCGGCGTGTCATCGAGTGCCGCGACGGCCTGGTCCACATCAGCCCGTACCTGGCCCGGCCGGGACCGGACGAGGAGCCCTCGGGTCCTCTGACGCCCGAGGTCGTCGCACGCCGTCTGCCCGAGGCGCTTCGCGCCCACACGGTCGGGGAGCCGGTGTCCACCCGAGCGGTGCCGGTCGCCCTGCCCAGCGGTGACGGGCTCGACGACGACGTGCGCCAACTCGTCGCACTGTCCGACGCCCTGCAGAAGGCTTAGCCGCCCACTGCATCACCCCACACGCACCCCTACACCCCCACCCCTGTCACCCCCACCCCCACACACTTCCCCCCCACAGGAGAATGCCAGATGGTCATCCCGACCGATGCCCTGATCGCGGCCGACCGAATGATCACCGGTCCTCAAGGACGCCACATCAGCGACGGCGCCGTGGTCGTGCAGGAGGGAATCATCAAGGACGTCGGCCCCCGGGCGGAGGTCGAGGCACGCGCCCCGCAGGGCGTCGCCCGGCTCCGCTTTCCCGAGGGCACACTGCTCCCCGGCCTCATCGACGCTCACGTACACCTCGTGCTCGACGCCGGAGCGGACCCGGTGTCCGCCCTCCAGGACACGGACGACGTGGATGTCTTCCCCGGCATGGCCGACCGGGCTCTGCAACTGCTCGACAGCGGTGTCACGACGGCGCGGGACCTCGGCGACCGGAATGGACTCGCCGTACGGCTGCGCACGGACATCGCGGCCGGCAGGCTGCCCGGCCCCCGTATCCTCGCGGCCGGCACGCCTCTGACCGGGCCCGGCGGACACTGCTGGTTCCTGGGCGGCGAGGTCGACGGGCCCGACGAAGTCCGGAAGATGGTGCGGCACAACGCGGAGAGCGGCGTCGACGTCATCAAGGTCATGGCCACCGGCGGGGGCATCACCAAGGGTGGCCCCCCGATCTGGCAGGCGCAGTTCACCACCGAGGAACTGCGCATCGTCGTCGAGGAGGCACGACGGGCCGGGCTCCCCGTCGCGGCACACGCGCACGGCACCGAAGGCATCGCGGGGGCGGTGGCGGCCGGCGTGGACACCATCGAGCACTGCACCTGGATGGCCCCGAACGGCTTCGAGGAATCCGAGGAACTCGTCGCCGGCATCATCGCGAAAGCCATCCGCGTCTGCCCGGCGGCCAGCCCCGACTGGCGGGGCTTCGCCCGGCGCTTCGGCCCCGAACGTGCCGAGGAGATGTTCGGCCGGCTGCGCGCCATGAGCCAACGGGGAGTACGCCTGATCGCCGGAACGGACGCCGGCGTCACCAGGGCCGTCTTCGACGACTTCGTCTCGAGCCTGGAGTTCTTCCAGCACATCGGCTTCACGCCGGCCGAGACCATCGACGCGGCCACGCACGAGGCCGCACAGGGCCTGGGCGTCGCCCACGAGACCGGCACGCTCCGTCCAGGTCTCCGGGCCGACCTCCTCGTCGTGGACGGCAACCCCCTCGACGACCTGCAGGCCCTGCGCAGGGCGCGCCTGGTCGCCTCGGGGGGACGCCTGCACACTCCCGGTCCGCGGCGTTGAGTCCTGGCGCGCACCGAGCCACGCCGCCCGAGCTCCCACGGCGACAAGTACGGGCCGGGAGCGGGCGGCCGTTGGCTCGAGGGAAGACGCTGATTCGGTCCTGACCCACGAGGACACCGTGGCGATGCACACCCTCATGACCGGCCGTGCCCTGACGGGTCAGGCGGCCTTTCGGTGACTGGTGCGCGCCGGATCACCGCCTCGCTGGACCAAGGCGTGCGCCGCGGCAAGCTCCGGCGCGGAACGCGATACCGCGCTCGACTGCCTGCGGGTCACGACCGACCTCGAGTTCAAGGACCCGCTGCACGCCGCGCCACCGCTGCTGCTGCGCCGAGAGCATCGGGCTCGCGCGGTCCCGCCCCCTCTCAGCCGAGTTCGGTCAGATCGCCGTCGGTGATGCGGCGGCGCAGGAGGAACTTCTGTGTCTTGCCCATGGCGTTGGCGGGGACATCGTCGGTCACGTACCAGTGGCGTGGTGTCTTGTGGGGGGCCAGTGCTGTGCGCAGGTGCTCATGGAGTTCGGCGGCAGTGGGGGGACGGCCGCGATCGTCGGGACTGATCACGGCGGCGAGCCGGGCGGGGCGACTTCGGCCAGTGCCACGCGATCCGGCGCGGCCGCGGCCGCCCTGCGCAGCACCTCCCCCGCTGTCAGTTCCTTCCACAGTCGGCGCTGACCGGGAAAGCGCGGCCGCGAGGATCCCGGCCCTCACGCGCCGGCCGGCTGCGACGGAACCCTCAGCCGCGCAGCAGGTCGCGGAAGCCGGCGAGGAGGGCTCGCAGGCCGACATCGAAGGCGTTCGTGGCGCGGCTGCGGTCGGCGGGTGTGTGGTCGAGTACGGCGCTGAGGTGGGGGGCGGTTTCGCGGGCGACGTCGGAGACCATGACCGGGGGTGCGACGAGGTCGAGGGCGGAGCCGAGGATGAAGTTCTCCAGGGCAGTGATCAGCGGCATGACCTGGTCCTCGGCAAAGCCGGCGGTCAGCAGCAGCTCGGCGGCGTTCTCGTACATCGCGTGCATGAAGGGTTCGGCGAGCGGGGCGGTGGCGAGGAGCGGGACCGCGCCGGGATGGGCGGCGAAGGCGGAGAGGTAGGTGCGGGCCCAGCTGTCCAGGGCCTGTTCCCAGGGCTGGGACCAGATCTGTGCGTCCTGTCCCGCTCCGGTCGTGAGCACGAGTTCCTCGCGCATGAGGGAGATGATCTCGTCACGGCCGGAGACGTGGTGGTAGAGCGCGGAGGGGGCCACGCCGAGGGCCCTGGCCAGGGCCGGGATGGTGAGGGCGCCGTTCTCGTCGGCCAGGCGTAGTGCCGCGGCGCCGATGCGGCGGCGGTCCAGCAGGGGTGTGCGCGGCCGTCCCACAGAGCTCCTCGTTCCCTTGCGCGGCGGGATTCGGCCCACTCGCCTCCGCCACCGCAACCCAACCGTTACCGAATGACTTTCAGTTAAACCCTTCCCGGCGATCCGGGCGCCGCCTACATTACCGGAAACCGAATGCCTTTCAGTTAGGCGGCCGGGGCCACATCCGCGTCAGGAAAGGGCACCTCCACACGCCATGCATGCCGACATCGTCTTCACGGGTGGGACCGTCAGGAGCGGGGACGCGTCCGTCCACGACGCCCTCGCGGTCACGGACGGCAGGATCAGCGGACTCGGCGCCGAGGCGCTCGTCGCCCGCGGCCCTCGGACGACCGTGGTCGACCTGGCGGGCGGCGCGCTGCTGCCCGCCTTCGGCGACGGTCATGTGCACCCGGTGCTGGGCGGACTCGGACTGCGCGGCGTGCCCGTCCGAGAGTGCGCCTCCGTGGAGGAGATCGTCGAGGCCGTACGGCGCTGGGCCGCCGAGCACCCCGAGGCCGAGTGGATCACCGGGGACGGCTTCGATCCCTGGCTCGCCCCCGACGGCCGGTTCGACGCGCGGTGGCTGGACGCCGCCGTCTCCGATCGGCCGGTCGTGCTGCGCACCACCGATCACCACACGGCCTGGGTGAACAGCGAGGCCCTGCGCGGTGCCGCGTACACCGCCGCCACCCCGGACCCGGCCGGCGGGGAGATCGTGCGCCGGAACGGATCCGCCGAACCGCTGGGCACCCTGCGCGAGTTCGGCGCCCTGAACCCGGTCCTCGCTCTCGTCCCGACGCCGTCCCGTGAGGCACACGTCGACGCCCTGCGCGAGGCATGCGCCCGGTTCGCCGCCTCCGGAGTGACATGGGTGCAGGACGCCCTGGTGGAGCCGCACCACGCGGACGCCTGGGTCACCGCTGCCACCACCGGGCCCGGGCTGCCGGTCCGCGCCGACCTGTGCTTCCTCCTGGAACCCGACGGCTGGCGCGAGCGGATCGCCCGGTTCGCCGCCGACCGCGAGCGCGTGGAGAGCGCCGCGCCCGGAGTACTCACCGCCCGCAGCGTGAAGTTCTTCGCGGACGGTGTGATCGAGTCGGGCACCGCGTCCCTGCTGGAGCCCTACACCGACTGCCCGCACTCGCACGGCATCGCCACCTGGACACCCGGCGAACTCGCCGCGGCCGTCACCGCCGTCGACGCCCTCGGCTTCCGTCCGCACCTCCACGCCATCGGCGACGGCGGGGTCCGTGCCGCCCTGGACGCCATCGAGGCCGCGGCCCGTACCAACGGCCCCCGCGATCGCCGTCCGGTCATCGCCCACGCCGAACTCATCGACCCCGCCGACCTGCCCCGTTTCACCGAACTGACCGTGATCGCCAACCTGCAGCCGCTGTGGGCCCAGTGCGACCCCTTGATGAGGGAGCTCATCCTGCCCCGCATAGGCCCGGAGCGCGGCGGACGGCAATACCAGATCGCCACCCTGCTGGCCGCCGGCGCCCGCGTCTCCTTCGGCAGCGACTGGCCCGTCACCTCCCATGAGCCACTGCGGGGCATCGCCACCGCAGTCACCCGCCAGACGCCCGACGGGACCCCCGCGGGCGGCTGGCTCCCCGCAGAGCGGATCGACACCCCGACCGCTCTGGCCGCCTACTCCACGGGCTGCGCCCACCAGGCGTTCGAGGAGAAGGAATGGGGCGCCCTGCGCCCCGGAATGCGCGCCGACCTGGTGCATCTCGCCGCCGACCCGATCGGGACGGCACCCGCCGAACTCGCGCGTCTGCCCGTCCTGGGCACCTGGCTCGCCGGCCGCCGCACCCACGACGCCGCCGCTCCGGACGGCTCGTGTGCCGGGAGACGATAGACGTACCGTCGTCATCGACACGTCAGACGTACGTCGTCACCAGACGTACTCGGACACCTTCGGACGTACGTCGTCGTCACGGACCGGCCCGCGTGCCCAGCCCCTCCCCTCGCCCCCTCACCACACGCACCACGCGGAGACCTCCATGACCGAGCCCCTCGTCCCCACCGCTTCCCAACAACCCCCGCAGGCCACCGGACCCGGCGCGAGCCCACACCTGCAACGCGGCACGCTCGGCCTCGCCGACATCGTGTTCTTCGTCGTGGCTGCGGCGGCCCCGCTGACCGTGATGGCCGGCATCGCCCCGCTCGCGATCCTCTTCGGCGGCATCGGCGCCCCGGTCGCCTATCTGGCCATCGGCGTGCTGCTGTGCTTCTTCGCGGCCGGCTTCACCGCCATGACGCCGTACATCCGCAACGCGGGCGCCTTCTACTCCTACATCGCCCGGGGTCTGGGCCGTCCGGCCGGGCTCGGCGCGGCACTGCTCGCCGTGTTCTCCTACAACGCCCTGCAGATCGGCACGTTCGGGGCCTTCGGCTTCTTCGCCGCCGGAACCGTCAACGACCTCCTCGGCGTCGACCTGCCCTGGCCGGTGTACGCCTTCGCCGGGATCGCCGTCGTATGGTTCCTCGGCTTCCGCTCGATCAACCTCGGCGCCAAGGTCCTGGCCGCGCTGCTGATCGCCGAGACCGCCGTCCTGGTGCTGCTGGCCGGCGCGATCCTGATCAAGGGCGGAGCGAGCGGCCTGAGCCTGGACTCCTTCGCCCCGTCCCACGTCTTCACCTCGCAGATGAGCGCCCCGCTCGGTCTGGCCGTCGCCGCCTTCATCGGATTCGAGGCGACCGCCATCTACCGCGAGGAGGCCCGCGACCCCGACCGCACCGTGCCCCGGGCGACCTACCTGGCCGTCGGTTTCCTCGGCCTCTTCTACACCTTCGTCGTCTGGGTCATCGTGCAGGCCTTCGGCAGTGCCCAGGCCGTGGGAGCCGCCGCGCGGAATCCGGCCGAGATGTTCTTCACGGCCATGACCCGCTACGTCGGCGGCTGGGCCACCGACCTCCAGCGCGTCCTCATCGTCACGAGCCTGCTGGCCTCCCTGCTCGCGTTCCACAACGCCATCACCCGCTACGTCCACGTCCTCGCCGCCGAGCACACCCTGCCCGCCGGCCTGGGCCGGATCCACCCCCGGCACGGCTCGCCCTGGAGCGCGGGCATCGCCCAGACCCTGCTGGCCGCCGTGGTCGTCGCCGTCTTCGCGGCGATCGGCGCCCACCCGTACAACCAGTTCCTCCTCTGGGTGAACACCCCCGGAGTGGTGGGCATCCTCGCGCTCCAGACGCTGGCGGCCTGCTCCGTCGTGTCCTTCTTCCGCCGCAACCCCGCCACGCGCGGTGAGAGCGGCCTGCGCACCCTGGTCGCACCCGCCGTCGCCGCGGTCCTGCTCACCGTGACCACCGGGCTTGTCTGTACGCGCCTGGACCTGTTCACCGGCGCCGGTCCGGCCGTCAACTGGACGCTGGTCGCCCTCACCCCGGCCGTCTTCCTGACCGGTGTCGTCCTCGCCGCGCGGATGCGCCGCCGACGGCCCCACGTCTACGCCAAGCTCGCCACGACCGACGTCGACGCCGGCTGAGCGCACGCGACGGTCCCGTCACCCTGTCCTGCACGGGTGACGGGACCGTCCATGAACGTCTCCGGGGTGTACCCCTGTGGTGAATCAGTCCGCCGGGGCGGGGTACGTCGGGTACTCCACGCCGGAGACGTGCTGGACGACGCGGATGACCTGGCAGGAGTAGCCGAACTCGTTGTCGTACCAGAGGTAGAGGATCGCGTTGTCGCCCTCGACCTTGGTGGCGCCGGCGTCGACGATCGAGGCGTGCCGCGAGCCGATGAAGTCGCTGGACACCGCGTCGGGGGCGCTGATGAAGTCGATCTGGCGCTTGAGCGGCGAGGTCAGTGACACATTGCGGAGATGGTCGAGGACCTCCTCGCGGTTGGTCTCGCTCTCCAGTTGTAGGTTGAGGATCGCGATCGAGACGTTCGGCGCCGGGACGCGGATCGAGCTGCCGGTGATCCGTGCCTTGAGGTCGGGCAGCGCCTTGGCGACGGCGGAGGCGGCACCGGTCTCGGTGATGACCATGTTGAGCGGCGCTGAGCGGCCGCGGCGGTCGGAGCTGTGGTAGTTGTCCAGCAGGTTCTGGTCGTTGGTGAACGAATGGATCGTCTCCACGTGCCCACGCTGGACGCCGTACTCGTCCGCCATCGCCTTCAGCGGCGGGACGATCGCGTTGGTGGTGCAGGAGGCACAGGACAGGATCTGCTCGTCGGGCTTGATCGTGTCGTGGTTGACGCCGTGGACGATGTTGGGCACGTCACCCTTGCCCGGCGCGGTCAGAACGACCTTCTCGATGCCGGGGCGGAGGTGCTTCGACAGGCCCTCGCGGTCACGCCACTTGCCGGTGTTGTCGATGAGGATGGCGTCCTTGATGCCGTACGCCGTGTAGTCCACCGACGTCGGGTCGTCGGAGTAGATCACCTTGATCTCGTTGCCGTTGGCGATGATCTTGTCGCTGGTCTCGTCGACGGTGATCGTGCCCTGGAACTGACCGTGGATGGAGTCACGACGCAGCAGCGAGGCGCGCTTGACGATGTCCTGGCCGCCGCCCTTGCGGACGACGATGGCGCGCAGCCGCAGACCGTTTCCGGAGCCGGCCTTCTCGATGAGCAGACGGGCGAGGAGCCGGCCGATGCGGCCGAACCCGTAGAGAACGACGTCGCGCGGTTCCCGGCGCTCGATCTTGTTGGCACCCGTGGCGCCTGCGACGGCTTCGGCGGTGAACTCCTCCACCGAGAGACCGCGGTCGTCGGCCCTGTACGTCGCGGCGAGCATGCCGATGTCGATCTGGGAAGGGCCGAGATCGAGCGTGGTCAGAGCCCGCAGGAAGGGCAGCGTCTCGGTGACCGAGAGCTCCTCACCGGCGATCTGCCGGGCGAACCGGTGGGTCTTGAGGATGCTGACCACCGACTTGTTCACCAGGGAGCGGCTGTGGAGCAGGACCGTGACGTCCCTCTCCCGGTGCAGCTTCCCGATCATCGGGATCATCGACTCCGCGATCTCCTCGCGGTTGTTCCAGTCGGTGAACGAATCCTCGTTGACAGTCACAGGTTTCTCTTTCGAGCTAGGCGGCGCTCATATGCTAAACCCCCGGCCTCCATGGTCATTCACCGGGTGCCGCCCGAGGGGGATCACCGCCACGGGGTGGGCGTCGTCATCCGCCGCGGTCCGAGACCGGCCACAGGTACGGCAGCGTGTCCGGGACCCCGGGGAACTTCTCGGCGTAGTGGCTGGGGTTCTTCCGTACGAGAGCCGACTGGTGACTGCGGTGGAACGCCGGGTCGCCCAGCCAGGGTGGCAGTGCACCCGCCCGCCGGAGGGCGTCCTGAGGGCGCGGTTCGGCGATACCGGTCGCCGCGCCGAGATCCGCGCGCAGGGTATGGGCGCAGGTGTCCGCGCGCCCCAGGCCGCACCAGCGCCCGCACATCTCCAGCCCGTAGCGGACCAGCGCCTCCTCGTACCCGGCCCACATACGAACGGCGGGATGCCGCCTCCAGCCGTACCCGGGCACGGTCAGTCCGCGCAGCACCTGGATCGTCTCCACCCGCTGTTTGCCCAGACGCAGCGGGTCCAGCACCGCGGCGCTGCGGGTGAAATCGGGATAGGGCAGGAACGTCTGCATGATCCTCGCGGGACCTGGACGAGGTTTCGCCGTACGTCTTGGGTACCCCGCCGTGGCCGCCTAGTACCCGGGATCGCCATCAGGCCGGACCGGAGATTCCTCGTGTTCGGGCTGGAGGAGGCAGGAGGCGACGACGACAAAGGGCCACAGGGACTGAACGGCCGTCACAGCGCGTTCAGCCACGCCGGGGGCACCGTCACGATGGAGTTCGATCAGGAACCACGCCGCACCGATGCCCATCAGAGCGGTCACCACGATGGAGGGCGCGGGCCGGAGTCCCCATGGTGGGGCTCCGCTGCGATGGGCGGCCAGGACCGGCCACACCGCAAGGAGAGTGAATCCGACCACGACAACCGAACCGTGCCGCAGCGAACCCCCACTGCTCGGTGCCGGGAACAGCGCCACCACCAAGGCGGCAGCACCACCGGCGGCCAGCGCCACACGTCCGGCGAGTGCGGCGGGGCGCAGCCCCCAGGCGGTGAGCAGATGACAGGCACCCAGGGCGAGCAGCGCTCCGGTCATCACCCAGAACCCCGAAGCCCCGTCGGCCGCCAGGACGCTGATCGTTTGCCTGGTCGGGTTGTAGGCGGGCCCCTCGAGCCGCGCCGCGATCACCCAGCCTCCAACCAACAGGAAGGGCGCACACCCCGACGAGAGCAAAGCCCATCTAGGTACAAGTCGCATCAGACCACCGTAAAACGCCCCATCACCCCTCCGCCGCACACACGCGGGCGGAGGGAGTCCGAGCGGGCGACCGGTGGAGCGGAGGATGACGGTCCGGTACACGCCCCGTTCCGGGGATGGCGCTGCCCCGGCCGTGCGGCGAGGATGCTCCTTCGGTCCCGAGGATCGGAGGAGCCTTCCGATGGGTTCACACGCGGCGCCGAACCACCGCAACCGGGCACGTGCCCTGTTGGTACCGCTTGGTCTCCTGCTCCTTGCCGTTCTCCTGGGCGTTCCCCGTGCCGACGGGGCACCCGGCCCTGCCGACGCCTGCCGCACCACGGGCACCGAACTGCCTCGCGGCGACTGCGGGCCCTTCTGGCAGGTCCTCGCGGAAGATTTCAACGGTGACCGGGTGCCGCTGGGCGCGTTCAGCGACTGCGACCATCATGTCGACACCTCCGCCGCGCACTGCGGGGGCCTGAGCGGCGCCTACCGCGACAACTGGTGGGCGTATCCCACCGGTTGGCGTGACACGGCCAACGACCGGGGCCGGGACGTGGTGGGCGTCTACCACCCGGAGGACACGGTGAGCGTAGGTCCTGCGGAGAACGGCGACGGAAGGATGTCCATCCGGATGTGGCGGCCCTCCGACGGAGGCCCCGTGCACGCCGCGGCCGTGGTACCGCGTGCTGTCATGCAGATGAAGTACGGCAAGTACAGCGCCCGCATCAAGGTGACCAAACTCGCTCCCGGATACAAGTCCGCCTGGCTGCACTACGGCGGGGGCTGCGAGATGGACCACCCCGAAGGCGAGTGGACCGGCCCCCTCACCGCCTTCCACCATCCGTGCGGCGGCGGCGAGCAGGGTTACTTCCCGGGGAGTGACAACTGGACCGAGTGGCACACCGTCTCGACCGAGTGGACTCCGGGACACGTGCGGTTCTTCGTGGACGGCCGGCAGACGGGACACGACACCCGCAACGTGCCGGACCGTCCCCTGTCCTGGGTGATGCAGAACGAAAGCGCCCTGCAGGGGCCGGGCGCCGCTCCCGGCAGCAGCGCCCAACTCGAGGTCACCTGGGTCGCCGCGTACGCGTACGGATGGAAGTAGGGCGGCAGCGCGTCCTGGGCGGTTTGCGATGCGATGAGGTGCGTCACACCGCCTTCCGGGGCCGGTCCGCCCTCTGATAGACGTGGCTGACCAGTACGTTTCGTCCGGAAGATCACCCATGGACCAGGGCCCCGCACCCGACCGCCTGAACTTCTCGATCGACCTCTCCGTCGAGGAGGCACGGCGGCGGGCCGAGGTGGTGGCGGCACTGGGCCCCGACTGGGACCCGGTGGCCGCACTACGCGACGAAGAGGCAGCCACCGCTCTGCTGTACTCCGGCCTCGACCCCGAGCAGGAGCGGCTCTACGCCATGCTCGTGGCGGCCGGCGTACTGCCCGGACGAGGACCGGGCGAGGCGGGGCCGGGCACACCAGGACCGGGCGAGGCGGGATACGGCGATGCGGCTTCCCATTGACCCGCAGGCGGACCGGGCCCGCCGCGCCTGGGTCGCCTGTCCCGGATGTGACGACGGTCGTGACTGCGCCACCTGCACGGGCGGGCGCAACTGCTCGGTGCACTGGCGCTACCTCCTGGCGAACGAGGGTGCGCGGGTCCATCTGCAGTGCCCCAGCTGTACGTACACATGGACCCTCGACACCCGCCGCGGCCGCAGGGCGCCCTAGGCCCTGGGTCTCTCAGCAGATCCGGGGGAGCTGCTCGCCCAACGGGAGGTCCACCACCCGGGTGCCGCCGAGGGCGGTGCGGGCCACCACCATCCCCGGGTGGGAGTCGACCACCTCGCCGATCACCGCGGCATCCGCCCCCAGAGGGTGGGCCCGCATGGCCGCGAGGACCTGCTCGGCATGAGCACGCGGGACGAACGCGACCAGTTTGCCCTCGTTCGCCACGTACATCGGGTCCAGACCGAGTACGGCGCAGGCATTGGCCACCGGTGGCGGGACGGGCACGGCGCGCTCTTGGACGACGATCCCCGTACCGGAAGCGGACGAGATCTCGTTGAGCGAGGCCGCCAGTCCCCCGCGTGTCGGGTCCCGCAGCACATGCAGATCCGGCGTCACGGCGAGCATCGCCTCCACGAGCCCGCCCAGCGGAGCACAGTCGCTTTCGATCTCGACCCCGAACTCCAGTCCCTCCCGCACGCTCATGATCGCCACACCGTGGACTCCGACGGCCCCGCTGACGATCACGACATCGCCGGGGACGACCCGCTCGGGACGGAGATCGACTCCCGGCGGGATCAGTCCGATGCCCGCGGTGTTGATGAAGACGCCGTCCCCGTGGCCGGACTCCACCACCTTGGTGTCACCCGTGACCACTTCGACGCCCGCCGTACGGGCCGCGGCGCCCATCGCCTGCGCGACCCGCTCGACCACGTCGATCGCGACGCCCTCTTCGAGGATGAAGCCGCAGGACAGACAGGCGGCGCGGGCCCCGCTCATCGCGAGGTCGTTCACCGTCCCGTTGACGGCCAGGTCACCGATGCTGCCGCCGGGGAAGAACAGCGGCCGCACC
Source organism: Streptomyces montanus (assembly GCF_005786655.1). Classification (NCBI taxonomy): domain Bacteria; kingdom Bacillati; phylum Actinomycetota; class Actinomycetes; order Kitasatosporales; family Streptomycetaceae; genus Streptomyces; species Streptomyces montanus. Next base: position 64,709 of record NZ_VBZC01000027.1, on the reverse strand, counting down.
ACGAACGAGTCCGTGGAGAAGGCCAGCCGCGCGCCGCCGATCTCCACCGCGGCGGAGTCCGTCAGCCCGGATGGCCCGGGGCCGCCGAAGGCCGGCGTGAAGATCTGCTCGACGAGTTCGGCGGACATGGCGCCGCCCCCGCCGTGCCCCATCACCACCCGGGGCTGATCGCGCAGCGGGGCGGGGCACGTCCAGGAGAGCATGTCCGGTCCGACGGGCTCGCCGCGCTCCGCCGTCGTCGAGGCAGCGGCGGCCGGGCGCGCGGGAGACGGGGCGCTGGTGGTGTCAGACAACGGAGCTGCCCTCCAGGGACGGGGACTGGCACGAAGCCGCGGAAGGGGACGGGGAAGGGGACGGGGACGCGGGCGGGGACGCCGTCTCCGCGGACGGTGGCCGGGCCGGGGCTCGGTTCTGCGGGGCCGGGGCCGGGGTCTGGGCCGTCAGGTCGAGCCGCCGGTACAGGTAGTACGCCGCGCACGCGCCCTCGCTGGACACCATGGTGGCTCCGAGCGGGCTGCGCGGTGTGCAGGTGGTACCGAAGGCCTCGCACTCGTGGGGCTTCAGCAGCCCCTGAAGCACCTCCCCGCTGCGGCATGCGGCCGGCTCACGGGTGGTGATGCCGTCGACCTGGAAGCGATGCTCGGCGTCGTAGTCCCGGTAGCGCTCGGACAGCCGCCATCCGCTCCCCGGGATCACCCCGATGCCGCGCCACGCGCGGTCGGTGACCTCGAAGACGTCGTCCAGCATGGCCCGGGCGGCGGGATTGCCCTCGGATCTGACGGCCCGGGGGTAGGCGTTGTCCACGGTGTGTTCGCCGCGCTCCAGTTGCAGCACGGTGCGCCGTACCCCTTCGAGGATGTCCAGGGGCTCGAATCCGGTGACGACGATCGGCACACGGAACCGCTCGGCGAGCTCCGGGTACTCCCCCGTGCCCATGACGCTGCACACGTGCCCGGCGGCGAGGAAGGCCTGCACCCGGCAGTCGGGCGACCGCATGATCGCCTCGATCGCCGGTGGAACCCGCACATGGGAGACCAGCATGCTGAAGTTGCGGATCCGCTGCCTTCGGGCCTGATACACCGTCATCGCATTGGGCGGCGCGGTGGTTTCGAAGCCGATGCCGAAGAACACGACCTCCCGGTCCGGGTTCTGCTCGGCGATCCGCAGCGCGTCGAGTGGCGAGTACACCACTCGCACATCGCCGCCCTCCCCACGCACCTGGAACAGATCGCGGCCGGTGCCCGGGACACGGAGCATGTCCCCGAAGGAACAGAAGATCACCCCGGGTTGGGAGGCGATCTCCAGGGCCTTGTCGATCACCTCCAGGGGTGTCACGCACACGGGGCAGCCCGGACCGTGGATCAACTCCACCTCCTCCGGGAGGAGTTGGTCGATGCCGTGCCGGATGATGGTGTGCGTCTGACCGCCGCAGACCTCCATCAGAGCCCAGGGCCTGGTCGCGGTGGCACGGATCTCGTCGATCAGCCGCGCCGCGAGGCCGGGGTCCTGGAATTCGTCGATGTACTTCACCGCTGCACCTCCCCGGCGGCCACGTCGTGCGACGGCCGCCCGCTCCCGTTCTCCGCCGCGGCCTGTTCCCACGGATCGCCGAACTCCTCCTGCAGCATGCCGAGGTTCTCGAACAGCTCCAGCGTCCGGCGGGCCGACTCCTCGTCCAGCCGTTGCAGCGCGAACCCGACGTGCACGATGGCGTACTCACCGACCTTCAGATCCGGCAGGTACTCCAGGCACACCTCCTTGACCACACCGCCGAAATCGACGGTGGCCATACGGGTGCCGTCCCGTTCCTCAACGCCCAGCACTCTGCCGGGTACCGCCAGGCACATGTGTGTCTCCTTCGCTGTTGCGCTGATCGGCCCGCACGTGTCATCCAGCCCCGTCCGCCTCACGCGCGGCCACGACGAGTTGACCGAGGGCCAGCCCGCCGTCGTTCGGCGGGATCCTCTGATGGCGCAGCACGGTGAAGCCGTCCTGCCGCAGACCGCGGGCGCAGAGCGAGGACAACAGCGCGTTCGCGAACACCCCGCCGGACAGGGCGACGGTCTCCAGCCCGGACGCGTCGCGGGCAGCGGCGCACACCCTCCGTACCAGCCGGGCCACCGCGCCGTGGAAACGCGCCGCCACCAGGGGCGCCGGGATGCCGCCTCGTACGTCGTCGGCGATCGCGGCGAGCATCGGCGCGGGATCAGCGGTGAGCGGATCACCGGGCCGCGCCGCGCCGGTCAGCCCGAGGGTGTAGCGGGGGTCGTCCTCGGCCGGTGTGTCGACCGCGGCCGCTTCGAGTTCGATGGCGGCCTGCGCCTCGTAGCCGGCCCGGTGGCAGACGCCTGACAGTGAGGAGACGGCGTCGAAGAGACGGCCCATGCTGGAGGTGGGGACGCAGTGCAGCTCGCGCTCCAACTGCACGTCCAGCACGGCGAGTTCATCGGGCGGGCATGCCGCCACGCACGGCAGGTCACGGCGCCAGGGGATGGCCGCGGCGCGCAGGTGCGCCAGAGCCATCCGGTACGGACGCTCGACCGCCGCGTCACCTCCGGGCAGCGGTACGTACGCGAGGTGCGCGAACCGGGTGAAGCCTCCGTAGCCCGCCAGCAGGAACTCACCGCCCCACACCGCTCCGTCGTCTCCGTAGCCGGTGCCGTCGAAGGCCACACCGATGACGCGACGGCTGCCGTCCAGACCGTGCTCGGCCATGGCCGAGGCGATGTGCGCGTGGTGGTGCTGGACGCGGGCCACCGGTCGTCCGCCGGCCAGGCGCCGGGCCCACTGGCCCGACCGGTACGCGGGGTGCCGGTCGGCGACCAGGATCCGGGGGCACACCCCCGTGACCGACTCCAGTTGCTCCTCGGCACGTTCGAACGCCCGCTGGGTGGCGAGGTCGTCCATGTCTCCGATGTGGGCCGACAGCCAGGCCTTGCGTCCCTCGCCCAGGCAGAAGGTGTTCTTCAGGTCCCCGCCGACGGCGAGGGCCGGGGCCACCGACGTGGGCAGGACGACCGGCAGCGGAGCGTGCCCGCGGGAGCGGCGCAGCACCAGCGGCTCGCCGTCGAGGACGCGGACCACCGAGTCGTCGCACGGCACATGGATGGGGCGGTCGTGCAGGAGCCAGGCGTCGGCGAGTCCGGCCAGCCGGTCCAGCGCCTCGGTGTCGTCGGTGACGATGGGTTCACCGGCCAGGTTGCCGCTGGTCATCACGAGCAGCCGGGGCGCGGCCCCGCCGGCGTCGTCCTGCGCGCCCAGCCCGAGAAGCAGATGGTGGACGGGGGCGTACGGGAGCATGAAACCGAGGTCGGGACTGCCCGGCGCGACCTCTTCGGCCGGCACGAACCCTCCGGCCGGCCCGACCGCGCCCGACCGGGGCGGTACTCCCCTGCGGCGCCGCATCAGAACGACCGGCCGTACGGGTCCGGTGAGCAGGTCACGTTCCACGGGGCCGACATCGACGAGTCGCTCGATGTCGGCGATGTCCCTCGCCATCATGGCGAAGGGCTTGTCGCCACGGGCCTTGCGGCGACGCAGTTCGGCCACGGCCCGGGGGTTCGTGGCGTCGCAGGCCAAGTGGTAGCCGCCGATGCCCTTCACCGCGAGGATCGCACCCTCCGCGAGCAGCGCGCGTGCCGCGTCGACCGGGTCCACCCCTCCCTCCCCACCGCCCGGGATGTCCCCTGTCTGGCGCGCCGGGACCAGCCGCAGCCGGGGCCCGCAGGCGGGGCAGGCGACCGGCTGCGCGTGGAAGCGGCGGTCGGCGGGATCGCGGTACTCCCGGGCGCAGTCGGCGCACATCGCGAAGCCGGCCATGGTGGTGTGCTCGCGGTCGTACGGCAGGCCGGTGACGATGGTGAAGCGCGGCCCGCAGTGCGTGCACGTGATGAACGCGTGCCGATGGCGGCGGTCGGCCGGGTCCGCCAGTTCCGCCAGGCAGTCACGGCAGGTGGCCGTGTCGGGGGCGACCAGCGTGCGCGCGGGGCCGCCCGTCTTCGACGGGACGATAGTGAAGCCGCTGTCTCCGACGGCGGGTACGTCGAGGGCGTCCACCGATTCCACCTGCGCGAGTGGCGGCGCCTCGGCGGCGATGCGGTCACGGAACCGGGCGACGGCCCCGGCCTCCCCCTCGACCTCCACGACGACGCCGTCACCGGTGTTGCTCACCCGGCCGGAGAGCCGTAGTTCCGTCGCGAGTCCGTAGAGGTAGGGCCGGAACCCCACCCCCTGCACCACGCCCCGCACGACGATCCTGCTGCGCCGCGTGGCCGGTGCCAGGGTGGCGGCGCCGTTGACCGGTGTGCTCACGCGTGGGCCCTGGCCATCACCGGGGCGTGAACGGGGGTTCCGTCGGCCGCCGCAAGCGCCCGGTCGACCAGTTCCCCGGCGCCCTCACCGCTGCGTACGGAGGCGAGGAGCACGTCGACGCCAGGGTTGACCTGCTGCACATGGGCGCGGAAAGCCGCCTCGTCGAAGTCGGCCGCCTCCGCCAGATCGGTCTTGGTGACGATCACGAGGTGGGCGAGGCCGAAAGCCGTGGGGTATTTCAGCGGCTTGTCCTCGCCCTCGGTGACGGAGGCGAGGACGACGCGCAGCGACTCGCCGAGGTCATAGGAGGCGGGGCAGACGAGATTGCCCACGTTCTCGACGAACAGCAGCCGGGTGCCGTCCGGCAGCCAGTGGTGCAGATGCCCGGCGAGCATGTCTGCCTCCAGGTGGCACAGCCCGTCGGTGAGCACCTGTTTGACGGGGACTTCGGATCGCGCGAGGCGTTGGGCGTCGTTCTCCGTCGCCAGATCGGCGGTGAGCGCCGCCGTGCTGACACCTCGTTGTCTCGCGAGCCGCAGTTCTCGCTCCAGCAGGGCCGTCTTGCCGCTGCCGGGACTGGAGAGCAGGTTGACGACGGTGGTGCCACGGGCGGCGAGTTCCGTTCGCAGGACCTGGGCCGCCATCGCGTTCTTGGCGAGCACCGCTTGCTGCAGGTCGACGACACGGCACATGGTCAGCTCTCCTCGTTGATCGATGCGCGGGTACGCTCGCGTGCTGCCGGTGGGGCATCGGCCCACCCCACCTCGCAGATCCGCAGCTCGCGGCCGGAGACCAGCTCGCCGGCGGCGTCGCCGCAGTCGGGACAGAGCAGTTGCGGAGGCATCCCGACCTCCCATGTGGTCCGGCAGCGGGCGCACCGGGCCGTGCCGGGGACGGTCCGGGTGATCAGTTCCGCGCCCTCCAGGGCGGTGTCGGCACAGGCGAGTTCGAAGCAGAAGGCCAGCGCCTCGGGGACCACGCCGGCCAACTCGCCGATCTCGAGCCGCACCTGTGTCACCCCGTGGGCGCCTTCGGCGCGCGCCGCCTGCTCGACCTGGTCGATCACCGCCAGCGCGACGGACATCTCGTGCATCGCCTCTCCGTCCTGCGCGGCGGCCGCCTGTCCGGCGCCCATTACATGACGGGGTCCCGAGGCCGGACCGACAGCCACGCCGGAACCCCACGGCTGCGTACGCCGTTGGGTGCACCAGTGCCCCGGCGCCCCTTCGACGTGGGTGTCACATCCTGCGGATGCGCAGGTAGCGCCGGAGGTCGGGCATGAATGCCTTGACCATCGCAGCGAGGGCGGTGGCGGCAGCGGCGCCTCCGATGATGTTGCTCGCCTTCATCGTTTGTTGCCTGTGGTGCTTCATACGACGGCCTCCTGTCGGACCAGTTCATTGACCATGCGCACCGCTTCCGGCACCGCGGCGGTGACCGGTGGGCTCAGCCCCATCCCTTCCTCGACGTCGGCGGGTTCGCAGCCGACGACCAGGATGCGGCGCGGTGGCCGCGCCCCGGTCGCCGCGCCCAGGGTGTCGAGCAGGGCCAGCACGGTGTCCGGTGTCATCCGGTGTCCGTCGAGCGGGACGTTCTCGACCGTACGGCGGCTGCCGGATGCCCCGGCGTCGATCAGGTACAGCGTTCCCGGCTCGCCTCCCCGCGCCGTCGCGTCGATGAGGACGAGGCTGTCGTACCCGTCGAGTACCTGGTAGGCGAGATGGACACCGCGGACACCGATGTCGGCGACCTCCACGTCCGGAGGCAGGTCTTCCTGGGACAGCCGCCGTGCCGCCTCGACGCCGAAGCCGTCGTCGCCGAGGAAGATGTTGCCGATGCCCGCGACCAGGGTGCGGGGGCATGGTGCCGCGGGGCCGGTCACGTGTCCCCCAGGGGTTCGATCTCGTCGGGCTGGAAGTAGAGGTAACGGCCCTGCTCCCGGCGGATGTCGGCGCCCGGATCGTCCTCGACGGTCACCGCGATGTGCACCCCTCCGTCGACGTCCTTGAGAACGGCCTCGACCTGTGCGGTGCGACCGCTCAGGAAGAGGTCCTGAGCGTCGGTGTGACGCAGTCGGGGCCGCAGTACGACGCGGCTGCCCGCGCGTACGGTCCGGCCGTCGACCAGTACGTGGTCGTGGGCGGGGTCGACTCCGGGATCACTGCCCGGGTCCCACCACGGGGTGTCCGGGCGGACGACGGCCGGTTCGGCCCCCTCGCTCCCGGTTCTGGTGGCCTCCCGCAGTCCGCGCACCGCTCCGTGCAGCCGTTCCAGGACCTCCGGGGGCATGGAGTCGGCCAGATCGATGACGGCGGCGGCCCGTGCGTCCGTTCCCCGGGCCTCGCGCTTCTCCTCGTCGGTCAGCGCCGCGGTACGCAGGGCCAGGATCTCGTCGATCTCGGTGGCGTCGTACAGCGGACCGGGGCTCTCGGGGGCGATGGCCGGGTGGTCTTCCAGGATGATCGGTGAGGAGAGGACCAGGTCCGCACGGTCGGGCTCCCCCGCCAGCACGGGCCAGGTGTGCAGGTTGCGGCAGGCGGCGACGGCGCCCTTCGCCCACTCCGGCGGATCCGTCATGGACAGGAAGTTCCCGCCGTCCAGGCGCAGCAGGACATGACTGGCGATCAGTGAGTACGGCAGGGCGGCGTCACGGGCGGCGCCGCTGTCGGGCAGCCACGCGCTGGTGTTCTCCACGACCACGCGCAGCCGCCGTGTGCGGTAGGGCCCCTCCAGCTCGGCCGCCGAGAGCCGTACGGCTCCGCTGATCTCCTCACAGCGGCGGACGAGCCGCCCGACGGTCCGCCCGGCGGTGTCGGTGACCGGTTCGATCTCCTCCGCCGCGGGGCGGGTGAAGGCGAACACAGTCCCGTCCTGCGGGAGTTGATCCACCGGGACGACGTGGGTGACGGTCTCCTCCAGGCCCTCGTCCCAGGGGACCAGGACCCGGTCGTCCAGGCGCAGTTCGCTCACCGTCTCGAAGTCGCCGTCGGGCAGGGCTCGTTGCACGATGCGCCGCTGGGCACGCAGGAAGCGGACCTCGACGGCGAGCGTGGCGTCCCGCTTCGGTTCCATCAGGCATTCGGTGTGCTGGAAGTCGTGCTCCTCGGCCGCCGCGCTCCAGGCCGGGGGCACCAGGACGCCGAACTGCCAGCGCAGCCGGTTCTTGGCGGCCGACGCCCGGTACGGGTAGAGCACATAGCCCTCGAAGAGGACGGCGTCGGCGACCCGCCGCGCGACGGCGAGCCGGGCCTCGGTGTCGGGGGTGAAGGCGGCCGCGGTCGTGGTCATGGTGTTCTCTCCCCCGAAGGAGTCCTCTCCCCCGATCGGGGCCTCTCCTTGTGCCCCGATGGGGACCTCTCGTTCTGTCCCGACTGGGACCTCTCGTTCTGTCCCGACGGGGGCCTCTCCTTCGCCGCTTCGAGGAGTGTCTCGACGGTCGCCTGCCATGAGGGCAGTGCGTGCCGCGACCGGTAGGCGAGCAGCTCGTCCATGGCGTCCCGGGGCAGCCGGATCCAGCCGCAGCCGGGGAAGTGCTGCTCGATCATCTCCCGCCAGGTCTTCACCGGCATCCGGTGCACGACCTCCTTGTCCCAGGGCACGGGCTCCACCTGGAAGCCGCGGGCACCGGTGAAGGCCGTTCCGGAGAACAGCATCAGCAGCGGCACATCACCCTCGTTCAGGGCGTGGAGGTAGCGGCTGGCCGCGACGTCCATGTCGTAGGTGCACGGCACCACCAGATCCGTCTCGGTTTCGCCGGTGAATCCGGGGATCATCACCGCCACCTGGGCGAACTGCACAGGGTTGAGGCTGCTGCCCCACCGCGACCGTTCGCCGAACAGGTCACCCAGCGCTTCGGCCTCCGTGTCGTCGTATCCGCGGCGGGCGGGCTCGATACGGATCTGGCAGCGCAGCGCCATCGCGTGAACCGCGGCACCGGCGGAGGCGGTGACGCGCAGCCGGAACACGAGGGTCGGTCCGGCCGCGTACGCGTCGGCGCGAACGCCGGTGCAGTCGAAGGAGAACTCGGTCACGGCCTGCCGCTCCCCTGTACGTCCCGGGCGCGGTCGCGCAGGTGGGTGAAGTAGGCGTCGAGGTCGGCGCGGGCCTCGGCGCCGCCGTCGAACCCCTGCCAGTGCAGTCGCATGCGGCCCACCAGTTCGTAACAGACGTCGATGGGCACCAGGAAGCATTCACTGCGGCCGGACTGGCGGCGCAGCAGCAGGGCCTCGACGTCGGGTTCCATCAGTTCGGCCAGCCGGGTCCCGGCCAGGACGGTCTGCCAGGACGACGGGTCCAGTTCGCTCTCGGTGGCGCCGGCCGGGCTGGGGTAGAGCGCGACGAGCCGGTCGAGTGCGGAGTTGCGGAAGAAGAAGGCGACCCCGACGGGGATGCGGAGTTGCTCCCAGGCGGTGTCGTCGATGAGGTGCCCGGGGTCGCTCAGGCAGCGGCCGGGGACCGCGCGGAAGCGGCCGCCCCGCGGCCCGCCGCCCGACCGGTCCAGCAGTTGTGCGCAAGGGCCGCAGGCGCAGGCCAGGGCCCTCTTCTCGGTGTCGACGAGATGCCGGTGGTTCTGGTCCGCGAGGGGTGCCCCGCACAGTTCGCACTGTTCGGGGCGCGGGGTGCGGGGCGTGGTGAAGCGGCGCAGGCCGCGCGCCTCCGGGGAAGGCCGGAAGCGCACGGAGCCGGCCTGGGGCGCGCTCACCGGACCGCGTCCGCCGCGCGGCGGCCCGCCTCGACGCGTGGCGGCCCGGAGCCGATCTGGAGCAGGGCCGGTTCGCGGGAGGAGACCTCCGTCTCCATCTCCACCCCGGTCACCTCGGGGGCGAGACACGCGAGCGCGTCCACCGCCGCCTGTCTGACGGATTCCCGCGTGCTGGGGCAGCCGCAGCCGGCTGAACTCGTGGCCCGCAGGCGCAGCACCCCGGTCGCGGGGTCGAATCCGGTGTGCTCGACGGGGTGCGGGACGCTCCGCAGTGCCCGCGCGATACGGGTGGGTGCGTCGTCCGGGTGCAGCCCGTGCAGGACGAGCAGGCTCGCGACGAGTTCGTCGTCGAGCAGCGCGCTCAGCGCCGGCCCGGAGGGCTGGTCCGCGGGACCGCGGAGGAGTTCGAGGACGCGGGCGAGCCCGGCGCCGTAGAACTCCATGAGGACGCGGACGAGTTCCTCGGCCGCCGCGCACACCTCGGTGTCGCCGGTGGCGGCCAGCCGGTCGAGCACCTCCTCGACCCGCAGGCCCGCCTGCTCCGCGTTCGGCGCGCTCATCCGGCGAGACCGCTCAGCCCGGTGGGCACGTGCATCGACTTCACGGTCCTGCCGTCGCCGACGTACATGTGGACGCCGCACGGCAGACAAGGGTCGAAGCTGCGCACGGTGCGCATGATGTCGATGCCCTTGAAGTTCTCCGGAGAGTTCTCCTCGAAGATCGGCGTGTTCTGCACGGCGTCCTCGTACGGGCCGGGTGTCCCGTAGTCGTCGCGGGTGGAGGCGTTCCACGGGGTCGGCGGGTAGGGGTGGTAGTTGGCGATCTTGCCGTCCCTGATCACCATGTGGTGGGAGAGGACGCCGCGCACCGCCTCCGTGAAGCCGACGCCGATGGATTCGTCGGGAACCTCGAACTTCTCCCAGGTCTGGGTGCGTCCCGCGCGTACCTCCTCCAGTCCCCTCTCCGCGCTGTGCAGCGCGACGGCGGCCGCGTAGGCCTGGAAGTACGTGCGGGCGCGGTTGCGCTCCAGCGCGTTGCTCCACTGGGGGATCTTCCACTCGAAGGTGGTCTCCGGCTTGGTCAGCGTGCGGGGCAGATTGATCTGGACGCTGTGCCCGGTGGCCTTCACATAGCCGATGTCGACGAGGCCGGACAGGGCGGTGGACCACAGACGTGCGAGGGGGCCGCCGCCGGTGTCCAGCGGCAGGTGCTCCTTGCCGTCGAACCAGCGCGGGGCCATGACCCAGCTGTACTTGTCGGCGAAGTCCCGCTTCTGCGGGGCCGGGATGGTGTGCTGGTTCCACGGGTGGCGCGGGTCGATCGGGTTGCCGAGCGGGTCATGGGTGACGAACTGCTCCTGGCCCGCCCAGTCTTCGTAGTACGAACTGCCCAGCAGGATGCGGATACCGAGGTTGATCTCGGTGAGGTCGTTGGTGACGAGCTTGCCGTCCACGATCACGCCGGGGGTGACGAACATGCGCCGCCCCCAGTCCGTCATGTTGGCGTAGGTGAAGTCGCAGTACTCGGGGTCGTTGAGCGCTCCCCAGCAGCCCAGCAGCACGCGTCGGCGGCCGACTTCCTCGTAGCCGGGCAGCGCCTCGTAGAAGAAGTCGAAGAGGTCGTCGTGCAGGGGGACGACGCGCTTCATGAACTCCACGTAGCGCATGAGGCGGGTGAGGTAGTCGGTGAACAGCTGCACCGATGCGATCGTGCCGACGCCTCCGGGATAGAGCGTGGAGGGATGGACGTGCCGGCCCTCCATCAGGCAGAACATCTCCCGGGTGTAGCGGCTCACTTGGAGCGCTTCCCGGTAGAACTCGCCCTCGAGGGGGTTGAGGGACCGCATGATGTCGGCGATGGTGCGGTAGCCGTGGTCGCCGGCGTGCGGCGCCTCGGTGCGTTCGGCGAGTTCGAGTACGCCCGGGTTGGTCTCGCGCACCATCTTTTCGCAGTAGTCGACCCCGACCAGGTTCTCCTGGAAGATGTTGTGGTCGAACATGTACTCGGCCGATTCACCGCAGTTGATGATCCACTCGCCGAGGTGCGGCGGCTTCACGCCGTACGCCATGTTCTGCGTGTACACCGAGCACGTCGCGTGGTTGTCACCGCAGATGCCGCAGATCCTGCTGGTGATGAAGTGCGCGTCGCGGGGGTCCTTGCCGCGCATGAAGACGCTGTAGCCGCGGAAGACCGACGAAGTGCTGTAGCACTCGGCAACCCGCTTCTGCTTGAAGTCGATCTTCGTGTGGATGCCGAGACTGCCCACGATCCGGGTGATCGGATCCCAGGCCATCTCCACCAGGCCGGAGCCGTCACCGGTCGTCTTCGTCGAGGTTGCCATGGCGTGTGCGATGCCCTTCGTCAGGTCTTCCAGCGGGAGTCAGGTCGGTCGAGCGGAGTCAGATCGGTCGAGCGGGAGAGTGAGTGTCGGGGCCTGGTGACGCGGGGTCACCACGGAGGGCGGTAACCCGTCGTGATCTTCCGGCCGGTGTGCCGCCACTTCGGCTCCTTGTCGACCGTGCGGGCCGTGATGGTCCGGAGTCTGCGGATCACGGCGCCGTACGCGCCGCTTGTGGTGCTGGAGACCTTGGCGCCGGGCGGTTCGTCCATGAACGGCATGAACTTGTCCGGGAAGCCGGGCATCGTGCAGGCGATGCAGATGCCGCCCACGTTGGGGCACCCGCCGATGCCGTTCATCCAGCCGCGCTTGGGCACGTTGCATTTGACGACCGGGCCCCAACAGCCGATCTTCACCAGGCACTTGGGCGAGTCGTACGTCGTGGCGAACTGGCCCTGCTCGTAGTAGCCGGCCCGGTCGCAGCCCTCGTGCACCGTGGCGCTGAACAGCCAGGTCGGGCGGAGCTTGTCGTCCAGGGGGATCATCGGGGCCGATCCCGCGACCTGGTACAGCAGGTAGGTCAACGTCTCGGCGAAGTTGTCGGGCTGGATGGGACAGCCGGGCACGCACACGATGGGGATGCCCGCGCGCGACGTCCAGTCCCAGCCCAGGTAGTCGGGCACGCCCATCGCGCCGGTCGGGTTGCCCGCCATGGCGTGGATACCGCCGTACGTGGCGCAGGTGCCGATCGCGACCACCGCCAGCGCCTTGGGCGCCAGCCGGTCGATCCACTCGCTCGTCGTGATGGGCTGGCCGGTCTCCGGGTTGTCACCGAAGCCGCACCAGTAGCCCTCCCGCTTGATCGCCTCGTTGGGCACGGACCCCTCGATCACGAGCACGAAGGGGTCGATCTCGCCACGCTCCCCCTTGAAGAACCACTCGATGAACGTGTCGGAGCCGCCGACCGGACCGGACTCGAAGTCGATCAGCGGCCAGTGCACCGCGATCTTGGGCAGACCCGGCAGGGCGCCGAGGGCGATCTCCTCGATGCTGGGCTGCATCGCCGCCGTCAGGGCGACCGAGTCACCGTCGCAGCTGAGTCCGGCGTTGATCCAGAGGATGTGGATCGGTGACTCCTCATCGGCGAGCGCACCGGCCTCGCCGGGCTCCTCGACCGTGGTCGGCGTTGCTGCGTTCATGAAAGACGCCTCCTGGGGAGGTTCGCGACAAAAGATGCATACCGGTCTTCGTTCCCGTCAACCGTCGGCTCGTTCCGCCGCCACCGCATCCGGGAGGACGTCCAAATGGCCCTCCACCGGTCCCTCCAACGAGCCGTCCATTGGGCCGTCCAGCGGGCCGCCCGACGGGCCGTCGAGCGGGCCGTCCGACGGGCCGTCCAGCGGGCACTCCAGCGCACCCTCACTCGGCTCCTTGCGGGCGAACGCCCTGCGCAGTGCGTGGTAGGGCGCCTCTGGATCGGTGAAGGTGCGGCTCATCCGTGCGAGCTCCCGCTCCCGGAACACCGACAGCGGAGTGACGGCCTCCCTGCGCTCGTGCTCGGCCTTCTTGGCGGCGACACGGAGCTGCGTGGCGGGCAGGTCCGCCAGCCGCGCGGCCATTCGGGTGATCTGGGCGCCGAAGTCCTGCGGACCGCAGTCGATCACCCGGTCGACCAGCCCCATGTCCAGCGCCGCGGCCGCGGTGACCGGCTGGGCCTCCTGTGTGAGCCGCCGTGCCATGGGGCCGCCCACCCTGCGGGGCAGGGTGTACGTCCAGTACTCCGACCCGTACAGGCCCATGCGCCGGTAGTGCGGGTTGAGCACCGAGCCGGATCGGCACCACACCTCGTCCGCGGCCAGGGCCAGCATGGCGCCGCCCGCGGCCGCGTTGCCGCCGAGTGCGCTGACCACGAGCCGGTCGGTGGTGGTGAGGACGGCCTCGACGAGGTCGTTCATGGCGTTGATGTTCGCCCAGGACTCGGCAGCCGGGTCCGCCGCCGCCTCGATGACGTTCAGGTGGATGCCGTTGGAGAAGAAGTCGCGGCTGCCGCCCAGGACCAGCACGGCGGTGGGGCGTGAGCACGCCTCACGGTAGGCGTCCAGCAGGCGGCGGCAGTGTCCGGTGCTCATCGCCCCGCCGGGGAAGGAGAAGGACAGGAAGCCGACCGGGCCGTCTTCCCGGTACCGGATATCGGTCCAGGTCCTGCGCCCCTCGGGCACCGTCAGCGGCGGGGGAAGATCCGGCAGGCTCGGCAGACGGCCGGCCAGTGCCGAGGTGGCGGGCAGCTTGCAGGCGCGGGGTGCGCCGGGGACGGCGACGGCCCGCATCTCGGGGATCCATACCGCCCCGTCCGTGGTGGCACGGCAGATCGCACCGGCGCGGGTGGCCAGCAGGTCACCGGGGCGGCCTCGCAGTCCGTCCTCGGCGTGGCCGCCGTGCAGGTACCAAGCGCCGCCGAGCAGTTCGTCCCGTACCCCGGGCTGGGAGTCGGCGGCCCGCAGCTTGCGAAGAACCGTTTCCGTCGAGTCCTCGCCCCAGGCGATCCCGCGTGTCTCCTGACGCATGGCAGGCCGCGAACGTACCGCCACGGCATGTGACCCCGAGGGTCCGCTCTGGGGCTGGGGCTGGGGCTGGGGGACGTGGTCGCCGGAGGCGAAGCGGTCGACGGCGAGCAGGACTGCCGCGAGCGCGGCGTCGGAGACCTCGTTCCGGTACAGGTCGCTCTTGGCGACGCGCGGCCGCGGCACGGGGAATTCGACGTTCGCCCACACCGGACCGGCGTCCATCTCCCCCACGGCCTGCAACACGGTGACGCCCCATGTTGCGGCGTCCTCATGGATCGCCCAGTCCAGGGAGGCCGGCCCACGGTCTCCCACCGGCCCCGGATGCACGACGAGGCAGGTGTGGGCCGTCCAGACGTCCTCGGGGATCGCGGTCTTGAGCATGGGTGCCACGACCAGGTCGGGCAGGTGCCGGAGCACGGCCCGCCGGACGTCCGGGCCCCGCGGTGTGACCGCTACGGACACCGCGTGCCCGCGGTCACGCAGTTCGGCGTGAACGCGCTGGGTGAGACTGTTGTACGCGCTGGCGATGAGCAAGATGCGCATGGCTACCCTCCCGCGGCTGCTGCGACCCTCGACACTGACGCACCCGGCGCCGAATGCGATGGTCGGACAAGCACGCCCGCGGACGTCGACACGAATCCCTCACGTCACTCGCATGAGTGGCGATTGCTGTCAGATAGGCCAGGTCGGAGGCCTGCGGGCGGCGCTTCAGGGATCTCGCCCCACATCGCGCCCCACATCTCGCCCCACTGACCTACAGACGCCGACGCCCATGCCGATGACGGTCCGAAATGAGAGAATTGCCAGATATGTGCGGGCACCTCGCAGTGTCCTTTCCGACTCCGGACAGGCAGGTCGGCAATGCCAAAGAAACCCAGACCACAGAGCTCGCGCGGCGAGGGACCGAGCCGTCACCAGGACACCGAGCAGCACGGCTGGTCGCCCGACGTGGACAAAACTCGCCAGCAGGAGAACCCCAGCGCCTCCCGCTCCTTCCAGGCGGAAGAGCACGCGCCACCTCGCGGGAAGGGCAGGAAGGCCTCCCGGGAGGAGAAGAAGTCCGTGCCCGGTGACACCGCGAAGAGCACTTCGCGACGTGGCGAGAGTCAGGCCGAGCGTCCCGAGAAAGGCATGCGGGACACCGGCCGCAAGGGCCGCTCCCAGCGTCCCAGCGGCACGAAGGACGACTCCGCCTTCACCGGTGTCGACCCCGACGACGACTCCACCACCGGGCGCCGACCGGGCTGAGCACACGCCCGGCCCTTGAGCGGTTTGCGACGCTCCTCCCCGTACCTCAGTTCCCGTGCAGCGCCCCGGCCCACCGCGCCGGGGCGCTGCGGCGTGCGACGCTGAGCTGGATCACAGGCTTGGGCTGCATCGCCGGATGGGGCCCACCGTCTTTCCAGCGTGCTGCCGACGGTGCGATCCGCCGGCAGCCCCGAACAGGTCCTGGTCGAGTTGAGCCGAGTTGAGCCTCAGGAGCCGACCGAGAAGGTCGCGTCGGACCGGTCGGTCGCGGTGGTGATGGGGTCGATGCGCAGTACGTAGTTCGAGTGCCTGATGTAGCGGTCGGGGAAGTTGTACGAGCGGAAGGACGACCAGGTGGAGTCGGCCAGGCCGGCGGTCTTGTCGGCGGACGGGTCGGCCAGGCCCGGCACCATCTTCCACTCGGAGTCGGTGAAAGGGTCGAACGGGTACTGATCGATGCGGCCGATGGAGTTGGCATGCCGGACGTACCGGGCCGGGAAGTTGTAGGACTTCAGCCGGTTCCAGGCCGGCTTTCCGTAGTGCGCGACGAGACTGTCGTACTGGGCACCCGAGATCGGCTGGATGGTGGCGTGCTTGGAGTTCACCGGCTGGGTGTAGACGCGCTGGTCGACCGGGGTCCAGGTGCCGGAGGCGAGGTCGGTGGTCTGCCAGGCGTAGAAGACGCCGTTGGGGGTGTAGGTGTCACCCCAGAGGTACCAGGTGCTGGAGGTCTGGGACTTGACGAGGATGGGTGCCTCGGTTCCCCCGTGGGCGACACCGGTGTTGTAGATCTGGAAGCTGCCCGGCTTCAGGGTCGTGGAACGAGCGCCCACGAGCTGCTGCTTACCGCTGTCCTTGAAGTACAGGTAGTTCATGCCGTTGACGTTCATGGCCATGGTGCCGTCGATCACGCTGTAGCCGGGGTCGAAGAAGACCTGCGGCGCCGACACCGTCTGGAAGTCAGTGGTGTAGTTCACCATGATCACGTCGTGGCCGCCGTTCACGGCCGAGTAGATGATGCCGTACTGGTTGCGGCTCGCGTCCCAGAAGGCCTCGGGCGCCCAGCTGTGGGTGGGCATGTCGTGCATCTTCACGCGGTGGTAGTTGGTGAAGCTGCGCAGATCGGCCGATTCCCAGACGTGCAAGTACTGGTTCTGCTGGCTCCAGTCGGTGCCCTTGAGGTCGGTGGCGAGCACGACGTACGTACCGTCCTGCTTGCGCAGGATGTACGGGTCACGCAGGCCCGTGGTGCCCTGCGTGGGAGTGGCGACGGGCTTGTTCTGCCGCGGGGGGTGGGAGGGACATGCTGCGTCAGGGCACATCGAGAGATGCTCGATATTTCGAACGCGGTTCGGTAAATCGGCCAGACCTTAGGTGGCGAACACACCAGGTCAATAAGGTCGTCGATTTCCGTCAGCCGCGCCGGTTTCCGTCCCGCGGGTCCGTTCAAGTCCCGCAGGTCCGTTGAAGTCCCGTGGGTCCGTTCGGCTCCCGCGGGTCCGTTCAGGTCCCGCCGGTCCGTTCAGGTCCCGTCGGTCCGTTCAGCCAGTGGTGATGAAGCCGTCCCTGACTTTGTCGAAGACGGGGCGGTGGGTGGCCCACTCCAGATCCGGCGCGGAGAGGTAGAGGTCGTACTCCTTGCCGCCCTCCCGGCCGAAGCCGAGGTCGATCGCGCGGAACGCCCGCGCCCGCCCCTGGAAGGTGAACTCCCACACCGCCGCCGGCTGCCCGCGGAACGAGGTCTTCTGCATGCGCAGCTTCCGGTACGTCGGGTAGTTGACCTTGGTGTTCGCCTCGATGGTCTTGAAGTGTTCCAAGGGGTGCGAGCCGGCCGGGTCCACGACGCCGATGGTGATCTCGGCCAGGCCCGCCTCGTCTTTGTAGCTGACCTCCTCGGCCGTCCTCCGGGCGGCCGTCCAGCCGTCCGGAACGGGGAAGGAGATACCCAGGTCCTTCACTTTGACCAGGTGGAACCCCTCGGGCACCGGCGGGGGCGCGGAAGTCGGTGCAGTGGGGGCAGAGGGGTCTTGCGTAGTGCGGTCGGCGTTGCCGCCCTTCTCCCCGCCGTCGTCCCGGGTCGCGTACAGCCCGCCCGCGACGACCGCCGCCGCCAGCACCGGCACCGTCACCACACCCCAGAGCGGGACGCGGCGCTTGGAGCCCCGGTTCCGGTCGCGGCCACGGCCGGTGCCCGTGGAGGGTGGGGGCGCCGCACGCCCCCCGCCTGCCGAGCCCGCCACCGGGCCCGTCGTCGCGTCTGTCGCCGAGCCGGTCACCGGGCTTGCGCCCTCGTCACGCCCGGCCGCGTACGCGCGCGAGGCCGAGGACGTCAGCGGAACTACCGTCGTCTCCGTCGCACCCGACCGGGCGGCCCGCAGGGCGTTCTCCGTCTGCTCGGCAGACGGCCGCTCGTCGGGGTCCTTGACCAGCAGCGCCTCGATGAGAGGCTCCAGCGGTCCGGCCTGTTTCATCGGTTCCAGTGGGTCGACGGCGATGGCGTACGCCGTCTCCATCGCCGTGCCCTTGCGGAACGGGGGCCGTCCCTCCACCGCCTGGTAGAGCGTCGCCCCCAGCGCCCACAGGTCCGAGGCCGGTCCGGGCTTGCGGCCCCGCATCCGCTCCGGCGCTATGTAGTCGATCGATCCGACCATCTCGCCGGTCTTGGTCAGCGTCGAGGCCCCGACCGTCATCGCGATGCCGAAGTCGGTGAGTACCACACGGCCGTCGGCGGCGAGGAGTACGTTGCCGGGCTTGACGTCGCGGTGCAGCACTCCGGCCTCGTGGGCGGCACGCAGAGCGGCGATCATTCCTAGACCGATGCGGGCCGCCTCCTCGGGCGGGACGGTCCGGCCGCCCCGGAGCAGCTCACCGAGCGTGCCCGTGGGGATGTACTCCATGACGATGCAGGGCAGCCCCTCGTCGTCCACGACGTCGTGCACCACGACGACGTTGCGATGTGCGATACGGGCGGCGCTGCGCGCCTCACGCCGCGTGCGCTCGTACAGAGTTGCCAGCTCCTCGTCGGCCAGGTGCGCCTGTGCGTGCAGTCGCTTGACCGCGACCTGGCGGCCCAGGACCTCGTCCTCGGCGCGCCACACGGTGCCCATGCCGCCACGGCCGATCTGCTCGGTCAGCCGGTACCGCCCGGCGACGAGTCGCCCCTCGTCCGACACAGCCAGCCTCCGCCACCTTGCTCACGTTCGATTCGCCTCGCCACAATAGCCTCCGCGTTTTCCGATCCGGGAGGCGGGAAACCCCTGGCCGGCGACACCGACACGGGACAGCGGGGCCGCCGATGCGGTCGAGGGCCCGCGCGCTTCTTCGGCCTGTGGCGCGGCGTCCGCGGCGAAAGCGGTTTCCGGGCAGGCTGCCCGTCCGCGCCGTGTCCGTCGAGGAGCCGTCCGGACCGGAGGGGACCGACTCGTCGCGTCAGTCCCGCGCCCGGCGCGTGAGCATGCCGCCGCGTTTCAGCGAACCGATGACGAGCGAGGTGTCCACGGACGCTACGTCCCGCAGCCAGGGGCCCCGGGTGACGAAGTCGTGCAGGGCCGACTCGCTGGGCAGCGCCGCCAGGACCAGAATCTGACGTTCCCCGGTGACGAAGCTGGCGTACCGGACATGGATGGAGTCCGCCAGCGCCGCCGCCACTGCCTCGGCCTTGGCCGGAGCGGTGCGCACCCAGAGCATCGCCTCCACCGGCAGCCCGAGCAGCGCCGGCTCGATCACGGCGCGGATGCGCACCCTGCCTTCCCGCCGCAGCGCGCCCAGCCGCCGCCGCGCGGTGGCCTCCGAGACCCCTGCGACGCGGCCGAGTTCCTCGTAGGTGCACCGCCCGTCCTCGGCCAGCGCGTTCAGCAGCAGCCGGTCCGGGCGGGAGAGGCCCTGTGCCATGTCCCCGGGCGGCAGCACATCCCCGGCGGACGACGACGGCACGTCCCCGGAAGACGGCGACGACGCGGACGCATCGGAGGGGTGACGACCCGAGAGCGCGGCGATTTCCGCGTCGGTGAGCAGACCGGAGTGCCACTCGCGAATCGTGCGGATGTGACGCAGCACCGGCAGGGTGTACGTCTCCACCATGCCCGGCAGCCCGGGCAGTTCGTCCATCACCAGGCTCGGCAGCTGTTCCCGGGGGCAGAGCAACTCCGCGACGCAGTCCGGGGAACCGGTCAGCACATGGGTGAAGACACAGTCGGGCCGGCGGGCCAGCGCACTCGCGGCCACCCGCGCCTGTCCCGACGCGCAACGCACACCGACCACCGTGCTGCGGCCGTGCAGCGCCATGGCGCCGATCCGCACCAGCCCGGAGTCGAGCAGCCGCGTTCCCCGACGGACGACGGTGCGTTCGGCCTCGCCGAGCGCCGCCGCGATGCGGTGCCATGAGGCCCGACCGTCGATCTGCAGTGCGCTGATGATGCGCCGATCCAGCGAATCCGCCACGGGACCGGTCTGCCGTGCGTCCATCGCACCAAGCATATGGCTGATTCCGTCATCTGGGCCGAGATTCTTGTTCGCTTTCGTCATCGTGCCCGAGCCTGCCGATGACGGTTCCGCGCAGCGTCGCGCTCTCGCCCCCGCCCCGTCCGCTCCAACCGCGGGGACCCGAACGGACCGTATGAGCCGCACGAACCGATGACTCCCGCTTCACGACGTACGGAGATGATCGACGTGACCGCGACGCAAGGAACCCAGCTTCGGCAGCAAGCGGCCGAAACCGCACAGGCCCCCGCCACCCGGCGCGGGCGGCTGGCTCTCCTGGGACCCGGCCTGGTCCTGGCGGCCGCGAGCGTGGGCGCCGGGGACATGGTGACGTCCCTGTCGGGCGCCGCCGGGTACGGGATGGCACTGCTGTGGGCCATCCTCATCGGCGTCGTCCTGAAGTTCTCGCTCACCGAGGCGGTGGGACGGCTGTACATGGCAACCGGTCAGACCGTGATCGCGAGCCTGCGGTCGGTCGGACGCTGGCTGCCCGCGGCGTTCTTCGCGTTCGTCCTCGTCATCGGGCTGATCTATGGAGCGGCACTCAGCTCGGTCGCCTCCCTGGCGTTGTCCACGCTGTTCCCGGCGCTCCCGCTGCGTCCGCTGGCCGTCGCGATCGCGTTGGTGTCCGCAGCGATCGTGTATGTCGGGCGGTACGCGCTCTTCGAGCGGGTGATGAGCGCCTTCATACTGGTCAAGTTCCTCGGCATGGTCGTCCTGGCGGTGGCCATGCTCGCCACCACCGACGATCTGCCGGGGCTCGTCTCCACGATGCGCCCGAGGCTGCCGGACGGATCGGTGGTGACGGTGCTCGCCCTCATCGGCGGCGTGGGCGGCACTGCCGGGATCGCCTCGTACAGCTACTGGGTACGGGAGAGGGGTTGGCAGCACCGGAGTTGGCTGCCCGTCATGCGCGCGGACTCGGCGGTCAGCTACGCCGTCACCTTCCTCTTCGTGCTCTGCACCACCGTCGTGGGGACGGGCCTGCTGTACGGCACCGGCGACACCATCAGCGGTAACGACGGACTGGCCGCACTCGCCGACCCGCTCGGCGCGGACCTCGGGTCGGCGGCCCGCGTCCTGTTCCTGGCGACCTTCTTCTTCGTGACACTCAGCGCCCTCGTCGGCGGATTCAACGCCCTCTCCTACCTGCTGGCGGACTCCCTGCGAACCCTGCGCGGCATTCCGGAGACCGACGCCACACCCCACATGGCACAGAGCAGCCGGCCCTTCCGCGCCTTCCTGGCCTATTGCGCGGTGGCGGCGGTGGCCGTCACCTTCCTGGGGCAGCCGGTGGCCCTGGTGCTGACCTACGCCGCCGTCGGATCGCTGATCCTTCCCGTGCTGTCCGGGACGCTCCTGGTGCTCCTCAACCGCCGGGGGATCGAGCCGCTGTACCGGAACAAGATCATGTCGAACGTGCTCCTGTCCGGGGCCTTCGTGCTCTTCGGCGTGCTGGCCGTCGTACAGCTCAAGGAAACGTTCTGAGAGGTGTGAAACAGATCTTGAACCCCATGACTGACATGGATGAGCTCTGCTTCCGGACCGCAACCGACCTCGCTGCCGCGATCCGGCGGCGCGAGGTGTCCGCCCGGGAAGTCGTCACCGCCCACCTCGAACAGATCGAACGCGTCAATCCCGCGGTGAACGCCATCGTCACTCTGGTCGCCGACCAGGCACTGCGGGAAGCGGCCAAAGCCGACGCGCGACTGGTGGCGGGCGCGGAGGTCGGCCCGCTGCACGGGCTGCCCGTAGCGCACAAGGACCTCCACGACACGGCGGGCATCCGTACGACATACGGTTCGCCGATCTTCGCCGACCGTGTTCCCGACCGGGACCACCTGGTCGTCGAGCGCCTGAAGAACGCCGGGGCCATCACCATCGGGAAGACCAACGTCCCCGAATTCGGCATGGGCTCACACACCGTCAACAAGGTGTTCGGGCCCACCCGCAACCCGTACGACCTCTCCCGCAGCGCGGGCGGGAGCAGCGGCGGCGCGGGAGCGGCGCTCGCCTGCGGTATGCAGCCGATCGCCGACGGCAGTGACACCGGGGGGTCGTTGCGCAATCCCGCCTCCTTCAACAACGTCGTCGGCCTGCGCCCCTCCCCCGGCCGGGTTCCGTCCTGGCCCGACAAGGCGCCGTGGGGGCAGATCTCGGTGAAGGGGCCGATGGCCCGCACGGTGGAGGACGTCGCGCTGACCCTGTCCGTCCTGGCCGGCCCCGACGAGCGCAGCCCGCTCGCCCTGGAGACACCCGGTTCCGCCTTTGCGGGGCCGCTGGACGACGGCGTTCGCGGACTGCGGGTCGCCTGGTCGACCGATCTCGGCGGCGCCGTGCCCGTCGACGCTGAGGTGACGGCAGCGCTCGCCCCGGCGCTCGACGTCTTCACCGACCTGGGCTGCGTGGTGGAGGAAGCCTGCCCGGACCTGTCCGGGGCCGACGAGGTGTTCCTCATCGAGCGCGCCTGGCAGATGGAGCTGGCCTACGGAGCCGTGCTGGACCCACACCGCCACCAGATGGCCGCCGATGTGGTGTGGAACATCGGGGAGGGGCGGCGGCTCACCGGTCCGGATCTCGGGCGTGCGCAACTCCTGCGTGCAGCCCTGTACCACCGGGTCCGGGAGTTCTTCGAGACGTACGACCTCCTGCTGCTGCCGGTCAGCCAGGTCGTCCCGTTCGACATCCGGCTCCCGTACCCCGCGGCCGTCGACGGCACGCCGATGGAGACCTACCTGGACTGGATGCGCTCCGCCTACCTGGTTTCCGCCACCGGCTGTCCCGCGCTGTCCGTACCGGCCGGCTTCACCCCGCAGGGCCTGCCCGTCGGGCTTCAGGTGGTCGGCCCGCACCGGCAGGACCTGGCGGTCCTCAAGGCCGGGCACGCCTTCGAACGGGCGACACGGACCGGGGAGCGCAGGCCGCCGGCCGTCCTGCCGAGCGCAGCCGCGAAGACGTCCGAGAAAGGGATCCTGCCATGACCACGTACCACCGCGGCGACGTACGGCGCCCGCCCCGCAGCGCCATCCTGGTCGGCGCCGGCATGACCGGACTGGCAACCGCCTGGTTCCTCCAGGAGGCGGGCGTCGAGGTCACCGTCGTCGACCGTCGGCACGTCGCGGCCGGCGCGTCCTGGGGGAACGCCGGCTGGCTCTCCCCCGCCCTCGCCGTGCCGCTGCCCGAACCGGGCGCCCTGCGGCTGGGACTGCGCACGTTGCTCTCACCTGCCTCACCGCTCTACATACCGCCCCGGGCGGATGCGCGCCTGGCCCGGTTCCTGGTGTCCTTCAGCCGCAACTGCACGAGCCGGCGTTGGCGGGTGGCCATGAGCGCCCTCGCTCCGCTGAACCGGAACGCGCTCGCCGCCTACGACGACCTCGCCCAAGGCGGTGTCGCCGAACCGACCCGTCCGAGCGACCCGTGCCTCATCGCCTTCACCACCGAGGCGGCCCGCGCGCCGTTCGTGGACGAACTGAAGGCGGTACGGGCGGCAGGCCAGAGTGTCGATTACGACCTGTTGACGGGCGCCGAGGCCCGGGCCATGGAGCCGACGCTGTCGGAGCGGACCCGCGCCGCCGTACGGCTGCACGGCCAGCGCTTCCTGAACCCGGGGGCGTACGTCGAGGCACTCGCCGGCGCGGTGCGCGAGCGGGGTGGCAAGGTCGTCGACGGTCTGGAGGTCGCCCGGATACGGGACCACGGCAGCGAAGTCGCCGTACTCGGCTCCGACGGCACGGACCTGCGTGCCGATGTCGCCGTTCTCGCCAACGGCGCCTGGCTGAACCGGCTGGCGGCACCCTTCGGCGTGCGCGCCCGCGTCCAGTCCGGCCGTGGCTACAGCTTCACCCTGCCTGCCGACGGTCTGCCCACTCGGCCCACGTACTTCGCCGCCCAGCGCGTGGTCTGCACACCCATGGGCATGGGGGTCCCCTCTGCTCGAACGACGTCGAGAGCTTCGGGGAGGGTACGCGTCGCCGGAATGATGGAGTTCACCGCCCCGGACCGGCCCGCGGACCCGCGCCGCGTGCAGGCCGTCATCGACGCGGCACGCCCCATGCTGCCCGGCGCCGATTGGAGCCGCCGCACCGACGAATGGGCAGGCCCACGTCCCTGCACCGCGGACGGGCTGCCCCTCGTCGGACCGACCCGCTCACCGCGCGTCCATGTCTGCGGCGGTCACGGGATGTGGGGCATCGCCCTGGGCCCGCTGAGCGGCAGACTCCTCGCCGAATCGATCGTGACCGGTCAGGGCGCAGCCGAACTGGCTCCCTTGCATCCGCTCCGCTGAACCCGCACGACACTCACCGGCTCGGGGGCGTCATCAGGTACTGCGGCGGCCGAGACCTGGTCACGCTGAGCCGGTACAGGGCTGACACCTCGTCACGTTCGTACCAGCCAACCCGACATGCACCAGGACAAGCGATCAGGTCATCTGTCCCGGACTATTGACTCCGGTCACGCCAGCCTCGATCCTCGGGGGCATTGTTTGCGCGGCCATGACAATCACGTCATGGGGTGTTCATGCCCTGGGCGATCTGGCTGACCGACCGCGCTGTCCGCCGTCCGCCGACCGAGGACGTGAGTGATGACCATGATTCGACGCCCGCACCACAGGCGCAGGCCGCTCACGGTTCTGTCGCTGCTCCTCATCGTGATGGCCATGGCACTCGGGCCGACGCCGAGTTCCGCCGCCGGTACCGACTGGTGGGTTCCCACCGCGCGCCCCGCACCGGACTCCGAGATCAACGTCACCGGCGAGCCGTTCAAGGGGACGAACTCCCGGGGAGAAGTACGCGGGTTCGTCGACGCGCACAACCACCTGATGGCCAACGAGGGTTTCGGCGGCCGGCTCATCTGCGGAAAGCCGTTCTCCGAGCAGGGGATAGCCGACGCGCTCAAGGACTGCCCCGAGCACTACCCCGACGGCTCGCTCGCCATCTTCGACTACATCACCAGGGGCGGCGACGGCAAGCACGACCCGGACGGCTGGCCGACGTTCAAGGACTGGCCCGCGTATGACTCGATGACGCACCAGCAGAACTACTACGCCTGGGTCGAACGGGCCTGGCGAGGCGGTCAGCGCGTGCTCGTGAACGACCTCGTCACCAACGGCGTGATCTGCTCGGTCTACTTCTTCAAGGACCGCAGCTGCGACGAGATGACCTCCATCCGCCTGCAGGCGAAGCTGACGTACGACATGCAGGACTACATCGACGAGATGTACGGCGGCCCGGGCAAGGGCTGGTTCAGGATCGTCAAGGACAGCGCGCAGGCCCGCGAGGTCATCAAGCAGGGCAAGCTGGCTGTCGTTCTGGGGGTGGAGACCTCCGAACCGTTCGGCTGCAAGCAGGTCCTGGACGTCGCGCAGTGCAGCAAGGCGGACATCGACCGCGGTCTGGACGAGCTGTACGAGCTGGGTGTGCGCAGCATGTTCCTGTGCCACAAGATGGACAACGCGCTGTGCGGGGTCCGTTTCGACGAGGGCGGCCTGGGCACCGCGATCAACGTCGGGCAGTTCCTGTCGACGGGCACCTTCTGGAAGACGGAGAAGTGCACGGGACCCCAGCACGACAACCCGATCGGAGGGGCGTCGGCGCCCGAGGCCGAGAAGGACCTCCCGGACGGCGTGAAGGTCCCGTCGTACGCCGCTGACGCGCAGTGCAACACCAGAGGTCTCACCGATCTCGGCGAGTACGCCGTGCGCGGCATGATGAAACGCAACATGATGCTCGAGATCGACCACATGAGCGTCAAGGCCACCGGCCGGGTGCTCGACATCTTCGAGTCGGAGTCCTACCCCGGTGTGCTCTCCTCGCACAGCTGGATGGACCTGAACTGGACCGAGCGGGTCTACAAACTCGGCGGCTTCGTCGCCCAGATCATGAGCGGCTCCGGGCACCTCGGCGGGAAGCCCACCTCCGAGGAGTTCAGCGCGGAGGCGAAGCGGACGAACGCGCTGCGCGACAAGTACGGCGTCGGCTACGGCTTCGGCACGGACATGAACGGCATCGCCGGCTGGCCGGCCCCGCGCGGCGCGGACACGTCGAACCCCGTGAAGTACCCCTTCCGCAGCGTCGACGGCGGCTCCGTCCTCGACAAGCAGACCACGGGCAAGCGCACCTGGGACCTCAACACCGACGGCGCCTCGCACTACGGCCTCGTCCCGGACTGGATCGAGGACATCCGCCTCGTGGGCGGCCAGGACGTCGTGGACGACCTCTTCCGGGGCGCCGAGTCCTATCTCGACACCTGGGGAGCGTCCGAGAAGCACAAGGCCGGCGTCAACCTCGCCGCGAGCTCGTCCGCTTCGGCCAGTTCGTCGGAGTCGAACCCGTTCACGAGCTACGCCCCCGGCAGGGCCGTGGACGGCAAGCCGGACACGCGCTGGGCGAGCGACTGGAGCGACGCCCAGTGGCTCAAGCTCGACCTCGGTTCCGCGAGCCAGGTCTCGCGCGTCACCCTCAACTGGGAGCGCGCCTACGGGAAGGCGTACCGCATCGAGGTCTCCACCGACGGCACGGACTGGCGGTCCGTATGGTCCACCACCGCCGGTGACGGCGGCCTGGACACGGCGCGGTTCACCGGCGTGCAGGCCCGCTATGTACGGATCCAGGGGCTGGAGCGTGGCACCTCATGGGGTTACTCACTCAGCGAAGTCGGCGTCTACCGCGACTGACGGCACCGTGGCAGTGTTCAGGGGCCGGCCGGTTCAGTTCATCTGATCCGGCCGGCCCCGGCCGCCTTCCCTGGCGGGGCACGAGAGCGGGCGGGACACGAGAGCGAAGGACATCCACATGACACGCATGCCGTCGGCCGAGCGGCGCCGGCAGCTCACCGAAGCAGCGATCCGCGCGATGACCAGAGACGGTGTCTCCAGGACGACGACCCGGTCCATCGCCGCCGAGGCGGGCGTGTCGCTGAGCGTCTTCCACTACTGCTTCGACTCCAAGCAGGCCCTGATCGAGTCCGTCATCACGACGATCACCGATCACTACGTCACCGTGGTGAAGGAAGCGATCCAGCCGAAGGCCACCCTGCGCGAGACCGTCCGGGCCGGCTTCCAGGCCTACTGGGACCATGTGACCGACAACCCCGGCGAGCACATGCTGACGTATGAACTGACGCAGTACGCACTGCGCCAGCCGGGGTTCGAGCACCTGGCACGACGCCAGTACGAGCTGTACTCCGACACCTACGCCGAACTCGTCGAACAGCTCCGCCACACCATGAAGTTCGAACTCCGTGTCCCCGTCCCCGTGCTGGCCCGCTATCTGGCCGCCATGACCGACGGGCTGACGCTGCACTTCCTCGTTCTCGGCGACGACACCACCGTGGCGGGCATTCTGGACACGATCACCGACCACGTCGCCGGCCTCGTCCGCGACGAGGCCGTTCCACTGCCGCCCGCCGCGGTGCAACCTACTTGCAACGTGGCAGGGGGTTGGCTGAGTCACGGTCGCGACCGCATGCCCTGAGGAGTGATGCACGGTGACCCCACCCGCCCCGCGCGTCGAGCTGACGTCCGCCGCCGCCGAACTACTGCGCCGGCTCCGTGCGGTCCATGGTCCGCTGATGTTCCATCAGTCCGGCGGCTGCTGCGACGGCAGTGCGCCCATGTGCTATCCGGAGGGCGAGTTCCGGACGGGCGACTCCGATGTGCTGCTGGCCTCGCTGGCCGTCGAGGGCATCGACGAGCCCGTGACGTTCTGGATGTCGCGGAGCCAGTACGAGGTGTGGAGTCACACCCGGCTGATCGTCGACGTGGTGGAGGGGCGGGGCAGCGGCTTCTCGCTGGAAGCGCCCGAAGGAGTGCGTTTTCTGACCCGTTCGCGTCTTGTCGGGACATAAGCCTCGTCACGGCAACCTCCTTGTGGTGAACTCCCCTGTGATCCTGGCTACTTGAGAAGGCGGCAGAGGCAGCGGACACAGCAGGGGGGGCGACGTGAAACGCGGACGGCTCAGAACCGCGCTGACGGTTTTCGCGGCTTGGAGTGCGCTGGCCGGTGCGGCCCTGGTGGGGGCTCCACCGGCCGGCGCCGCGCAGGACACCGGCCGGATCGCACCGGGCGTGGAGTACACGGAGTTTGATATCCCGGCCGCCAAGGGGGTGGCTCACGCCCATGTGCTCAGTGTCGATCTCCGCGATCCCCGGGTGCGCGTCGACCTCCTCCATCCCGGCGCGGTGGCGGCCCGAGCCGCCGTCTCACGGCTGGCCGACTCCCGGGGTGCGGTCGCAGGCGTCAACGGGGACTTCTTCAACATAACCGAGACCCAGCATCCGGGGGTCGAGGCGACCGGCGCCTCCGTCGGCCCGGCGATCGCGAGCGGGTTCCCGCTCAAGTCGGGTGTGCCGGACGGTCAGCGCTTCGGTCCCGCCCTGCCGCCCGGCACGAGCACCAAGGACGTGCTCGGCGTGGGCGTCGACCGCCGGGCCCGCATCGACAGTCTGGCCCTCGACGGTTCGATGCGCACCGCCGAGGCACGGCTTCCGCTCGGCGGGCTCAACCAGTACGCGCTGCCGGTCGGTTCGGTCGGCGCGTTCACCGCGCTCTGGGGCAGCGTCTCGCGGGTGCGGGCCACATGCGGCACGGACACCGACCGGGCCGCGCCCTGCAGCGCCGACACCCATGAGGTGACGATCAAGGACGGCCGGGTCGTGGCATCGGCCGGCACACCCGGCAGCGGGCCCATCGCATCCGGCACGACGGTCCTGGTCGGCCGGGAGGCAGGCGCCCAGCAGTTGCGGAAGCTGTCCCTGGGCGACCATGTGCGGATCCGGCACCGGCTGGTGGCGGCCGCCTCATGGGTCCCGTACCGGTTCGTCGTCGGCGGCTACCCGGTCCTGAGGGGCGGTGAGCCGCTCGCCGGACTCGACGACGCGACCTCGGCGGTGCGGACCGCGGCGGGCATCGCGGACGGAGGCAGGCGGCTGCTGCTCCTCGCGCTCGACGGGGCACCCGAGTTCCGCACCGGTCTCACCATCGCCGAAGTCGCCACCGCCATGCGACAACTGGGATCCGTCGACGCCTTCAGCCTCGACGGCGGCGGCTCCACCACGCTGGTCGCCCGGGAGCCCGGCGCGGCTGCCGTGAGCGTACGCAACCATCCCAGCGGCGGCGCCGAGCGCCCCGTGCCCAATGGGATCGGCGTGTTCTCCCGGCCGTGACCGGCTCGCCCCGCCGTGCGGCGGCGCACGGGTCAGGGGTCACGAGTCACGGTCTCAGGCTGCCGACGATGTCCGCGGTCGCCGTGAGGCCGTTCTGGATGGTCGGCGCCATGCTCGAGCTCGCGAGACAGAAACCGAGCATGACGCAGACCAGGGCGTGGGGGATCTTCAGTGCACCGGTACGCATGAAGACCACCGCAAGGATCAGCAGCAGCACGATCACAGAGATGGAAATGGCCACCGTTCAACCTCCTCCGCCACGCCCACACCGCGGCTTTCGGCCGCAAGTGTGGCGTAGCGGAGGGTTGGTCCGGGCGGCTGACGTGTCCGCCGAACGTGTGTTGACTGGCTGTGAAAGCGCTGGGCTACGCCCGGTCGTGGGCGTCCAGGAACTGCTCCAGCCCCGCGAGATCGTCGGTGTTGAGGTAATCGACGCCGGCGGCCACCAGTTCGCCCCAGAGCGCGTCGCGGCCCGGTCCCGCCAGGTCGGGTGTGGCCCAGAAGCGGACCTTCTGCCCGCGCGCGTGCGCCGCCGCGAGGATGCCGCGCAGCTTCTGGCGCTCGGCGGCGGGGAACGTGCCGACGCCCTGCCAGGTGAAGTTGAGCGTCCAGTTGTCGCTGATCAGCGGGATGAACGAGGAGGGCGCCGTGCTGCCGAGGTCGGCGAGACGACCGTCGTAGAAGGCGCGCCGCACGGTCTGGGCCTCCATCGGCGTACGAGCCGCGCGGTCGCCGGAGATCACGGCGGTGACCGGGCCGGGGATGACCCTGCCGTGCGCGTACGTCGTGAACAGGTGCCGGTAGCGGCGCAGATGACGGTCGAGTTCGAGGTACGTCGACGCGCCCTCGGTCTTGATGTCTATGAGGAGCTGGATGGGTTTGCGGTGGCCCCGGTAGACCGAGCCGTGGTTGGCCTTCACACGGGCGGCGAGCGGGTCGAGGTAGAGGGATTCCAGGGTGCGGGCCGGGTCGAGGTCAATCGGGTCGTGGGCCACGAGGAGCTGGTCGCCGACGAGGAAGATGTCGGCCTCGACGCTGCCGAATCGGTGGTCCAGGGCGTCGAGGAGGGGCCTGGGGTGCAGGTAGTCGTTGTGCGCGTGGGCGCGCCACAGCGGGCGCGGGCGGTGCCTCTGCTCGCTCGCCTGTGCGTACGCGGGCACCGCGACGCTGCCCGCGAGGGCGGCGGCGAGGGTGGTGAGGGCTCTGCGGCGGGTGGTGAGGGCCATGCTCTGCCTCCCTGGGATGCCGTATGGGACCTCAGCGAGTATGGGGTCCTTCGCGGGCCATGGAGCAGTGCTGTGCGGGGAGTTGGCCGGACTGCCGCTGTGCGTTCACTTCCGCGGAGCATGGGAAACAGGACATCGACAGGACATCGAAAAGGCCCGCCCCATACGGGACGGGCCCTGATCGAAGCGGCTGCTACAAGGGCGCTGGAAGGTCGACCAGTCCGGCCAGCACCTCGCGGTGCGCGCCCGCCGAGCCGTACACGAGCGAGTCGGCCTTGGCGCGCTTGAGGTAGAGGTGCACCGGGTGCTCCCAGGTCATTCCGATGCCGCCGTGCAGTTGGAGGGCCTCCTCGGCGGCGTGGACCGCGACGGGCGCGGCGTACGCCTGGGCGACGGCGACCGCCACGTCGGTGTCGGCGCTCGCGGTGGACAGCGCGTCGGCGACGTTGCGGGCAGCGGCGCGCGTGTTGACCACTTCCAGCCACAGGTGGGCGAGCCGGTGCTTGAGCGCCTGGAAGCCGCCGACGGGCCGGTTGAACTGCTTGCGGTCCTTCAGATGGCGGACCGTTTCGGTCAGGCACCAGTCGGCGAGGCCGAGTTGCTCGGAGGCGAGCAGTCCGGCTCCGGCGCGCAGCGCACGTCGTACGGCCTGCGCGGCGTCGGAGGTGAGAAGACGCGCGCGTGCACCGTCGAAGGCGACCGTGGCGAGCGGGCGGGTGAGGTCGAGGGAGATCTGCGGGGTGATCGTGACGGCGGCCGCGTCCACGGCGTACAGGCCGCCGTCCTGAGCGGGCACCAGCAGGACATCGGCGGCGCTCGCGTCCGCGATGCCCGTCAGCTCCCCGAGCAGGGCTCCCCCTTCGTGCCGTACGGACTTGACGGGCGCCCCGGGCGCGGTGGACAGCGCCACCGCCAGCACGCCGATCGTACGGCCGGACGCCAGCGCGGAGAGCAGCTTGGCGGCCTCGTCCCCTTCACAGGCCAGCAGCGCCTCCGTGGCGACGACCGCGCTCGTCAGATAGGGCACGGGCGCGACCGCCCGGCCCAACTCCTCCAAGACCACGGCGACTTCGCGATGTGTGGCGCCCTGGCCGCCGGACGACTCGGGGACGAGGAGACCCGCGAGGCCCATGCCCTCGCCGAGGGCCTTCCACAGCTCGCGGTCGTGCGGCGCGTCGGACTCCGCACGGGCGATCACGTCCGCCGCGTCGCAGTGGTCGGTGAGGAGGTCGCGTACGGCGGCGCGCAGTGCGTCTTCCTCCTCCGAGTAGAGCAGGTCGGGCTGTGTGCTCTGCGTCGGCTGCGCGGTCATCGGGCGAGGTCCTTCCAGGCGACGTCCTTGTCGGTGCGCGGCTCGGACGGCAGGCCCAGGACGCGCTCGGCGACGATGTTCAGCAGGACCTCGGTGGTCCCGCCCTCGATGCTGTTGCCCTTGGAGCGGAGATAGCGGTAACCGGCGTCGCGCCCGACAAAGTCCACCAACTCCGGCCGGCGCATCGTCCAGTCCTCGTACAACAGGCCTTCCTCACCGAGGAGTTCCACCTCCAGACCGCTGATCTCCTGGTTGAGGCGGGCGAACGCGAGCTTCATGCCGGAGCCCTCGGGTCCGGGCTGGCCCGCGACGAGCTGCTGGCGCAGCCGTTCACCCGTGAGGCGGGCGACCTCGGCCTCCACCCAGAGCTTGAGCAGCCGCTGGTGGAGGTCGTTGGTGCGCAGTTCGGGGCGCTCGCGCCAGGTCTTCGAGACCGGGCCGATCATGCCGCCCTCGCGCGGGATGCGCATGCCGCCGATGGACACGCGCTCGTTCATCAGCGTCGTCTGCGCGACCCGCCAGCCGTCGCCGATCTCCCCGAGGCGGTGGGCGTCGGGAATGCGAACGTCGGTGAGGAACACCTCGTTGAACTCGGCCTCGCCGGTGACCTGGCGCAGCGGCCGCACCTCGACACCGGGGTCGGTCATGTCGCAGATGAAGTACGTGATACCGCGGTGCTTGGGCACGTCCGGGTCGGTACGGGCGATGAGGATGGCCCAGCGGGCGAGGTGGGCGCTGGACGTCCACACCTTCTGTCCGTTGACCACCCAGGTGTCGCCGTCACGGACGGCCCGCGTGCCGAGCGCGGCCAGGTCCGAGCCGGCGCCCGGCTCGCTGAACAGCTGGCACCAGACCTCCTCGCCCACCCAAAGGGGCCTGAGGAAGCGGCTCTTCTGTTCCTCCGTACCGAAGCCGAGGATGGTTGGAGCGGCCATGCCGAGGCCGATGCCGATGCGTCGCGGGTCGTTGTCGGGGGCGCCCGCGGCCTCCAGCTCGGCGTCCACGACGGCCTGCAGGGAGCGCGGCGCGCCGAGTCCGCCGAGGCCCTCCGGGTAGTGCACCCAGGCGAGTCCGGCGTCGAAGCGAGCCTTCAGGAAGTCGAGGCGGTCGGTGGTGACGGGGGGCTGCGCGGCCAGCAACTCCTGGGTGCGGCGGCGCAGTTCGGCGGCGTCGGGCGCGCCGGCCTTGGTCGCGGCGTCGGTCATGCCGCTCCTCCTTCGGTGAGACCGGGGATCACGGCCACGCGGCCGGTGGTGACGCCGTCGGCGACGCGCTGTACGGCGGCGGCCGCGCCTCCGAGCGGTACGCGCTCGCTGACCAGCGGCTTGATCGCGCCGCGGGCGGCCAGCTCGTTGAGCCGCTCGTGGCAGTGCAGGATCAGCTTCGGGTTCTTGGTGTTGTAGAGGCCCCAGTGCAGTCCCATGATCGAGTAGTTCTTCACCAGGGCGTGGTTCAGCGCCGGGCTGGGAATGGCCCCGCTCGCGAAGCCCACGATCACGATCCGCCCTTCGAAGGCGACGACCTTGGCGGACTGGGCGTACGCCTCGCCGCCGACGGGGTCGTAGATCACGTCGGCGCCCCGGCCGCCGGTGGCCTCCTTCACGGCACCGATGACGTCCTCGGCCCGCCGGTCGATGACGACGTCGCAGCCCAGCTCCCGGGCGACGTCCGCCTTTTCGGCCCCGCCCACGACACCGATGACCGTGGCGCCGGCGGCCTTGCCGAGCTGCACGGCCGCGCTGCCGACCCCTCCTGCGGCAGCGTGGACGAGCAGCGTCTCGCCGGATTCGAGGCCGGCGCGGCGGTGCAGACCGAACCAGCCGGTCTGGTAGCCGATGTGCAGGGCCGCGGCCTCGGCGTCGTCGAGCGCCTCGGGCGCGGGCAGCACGGCCGCGGCGTCCGCGATCGCGTACTCGGCGAAGCCGCCGTACGGCAGTGCGGGGTTGGCGATGACCCGCTGTCCGTCCTCGGTCTCGCCGCAGATCTCCACGCCCGGCGTGAACGGCAGCGGTGGCCTGACCTGGTACTGCCCGCGGCACAGCAACGCGTCCGGGAAGTTGATGTTCGAGGCGCGCACCTTCAGCAGGACCTGGCCGTCGCCCGGCACCGGCCGCGGCACGTCCTCGAGCCGCATCACCTCGCTCGGCTCGCCGTTCTGGTGCACTTGCCATGCCTGCATGCGGGCCCTCCACGCAACTGCTTCGTCTGGTCGTCTGGTCGGCTCCAGCGCATACTAAGCGGTCGCTTGCCCTCCTGGGAACAGTCGGGGGTCAGCCGTCCTTCCCGTTCCGGGCGGGCCGCGCCCGTACGTGCATTCGCTCCCCCTGCGGCCCGAAGATGCTGAGGAACTCCACCGGCCCCTCCCCCGTCGACCCGAACCAGTGCGGTACGCGGGTGTCGAACTCGGCGGCCTCTCCCGCGCCGAGTACGACGTCGTGGTCGGCGAGCACGAGCCTCAGCTTCCCGGAGAGGACGTACAGCCACTCGTAGCCCTCGTGCGTGCGCGGATCCGGGTCCAGCGAGCGGGCGGGTTCGTGCACCTTGTAGGCCAGGAGACCGCCGGGCTGCCGGGTGAGCGGCCAGTGCGTCCGGCCGTGCCGGACGATGGGCTTGGAGCGGATCCGCGGGTCGCCCACTTCGGGCGCGCCGACCAGCTCGTCGAGGGGCACCTGGTGGGCTCGGGCGATGGGCAGCAGCAGTTCCAGGTTGGGTTTGCGCAGGCCGGACTCCAGCCGGGAGAGGGTGCTCACGGAGATGCCGGTGGCCTCGGACAACCCTGCCAGGGTCGCGCCGCGCTCCTTCCTGATCCGGCGCAGCCGCGGCCCGACGGCAGCGAGGATCTCGTCGGTCGCCTCATGGTCGGCCGTGCCCGTCATCTCCTGCTCACCCATGGACGCCATTGCAGTTTCGGCAAAGGCATTTGTCAATGGCGCATCGATGGGCCGACCTTGTCCGTGGAGGTGGTCACCATGACCGAGAGGCACACCGAGGGGCACACCGAGAAGTACGAGGTGGTCGTCGTCGGGGGCGGCGCGGCCGGGCTGTCCGCCGCGCTCGTCCTGGGACGCGCGCGGCGCCGGGTGCTGGTCGTCGACGCGGGCGAGCCGCGCAACGCGCCCGCCGCGCACCTGCAGGGCTACCTGTCGCGGGACGGCATGCCGCCGGCCGAGCTCCTCGCCGAGGGGCGGCGGGAGATCCGGCGGTACGGGGTCGAGCTGGTCCAGGACCGTGCGGCGGATGTCGGGCGGGACGACGCCGGGGAGTTCGACGTGACGCTTGCCTCCGGGCGGGCGGTGCACACGCGTCGGCTGGTGGTCGCCACCGGCCTGGCGGACGAGCTGCCCAAGGTGCCGGGGATCGCCGAGCGCTGGGGGCGGGACGTTCTGCACTGCCCCTACTGCCACGGCTGGGAGGTCCGCGACCAGGCCTTCGGAGTGCTCGCCGCGTCCGCCATGAGCGTCCATCAGGCACTCATCGTCACGCAGTGGTCGAAGGACGTGACCCTGTTCCTGCACACGGTCGACGAGAACGACATCCCGGACGAGGATCTGCGCAAGCTCGCCGCGGCCGGGGTGAAAGTGGTCCCCGGCGAGGTCGCGGGGATCGTCGTCGAGCACGATCGGCTCACCGCGGTGCGCCTCACGGACGGATCCGCACACGATCGCTCCGTCCTCTTCGTCCTGCCCCGCGCGATTCCGCGCACGGGCCTGCTGGAGCGGCTCGGCGCCGACCTGGAAGAGACCCCGTTCGGCGTGTACGCGGCCGTGGACGAAACAGGACGCACCAGCGTGCCCGGCGTCTGGGCCGCCGGCAACACCACAGGCTTCGCGGAACAGATCGTGAACGCCGCCAGCGCGGGGTACCGGGCGGCAGCCACGATCAACGGCGAGCTGGTGTTCGGCGACATCGAGACAGCGGTCGCCAAGGGTTGAGAGTGTGCGCCCCTTCATGGGACGGGGAACTGCGCGACCAGCCACAACCCAACCCGCGGCCGGAACACAACCCAGAACGGGGGTGTGGGGGCGCAGCCCCCATCAGGGGCGCGGGGAACTGCGCGACCAGCCACGACCGGGCCGCAGCCGAGATACAACCCGTGTTCGGGGGC
This sequence comes from Streptomyces montanus, assembly GCF_005786655.1. Lineage (NCBI taxonomy): Bacteria > Bacillati > Actinomycetota > Actinomycetes > Kitasatosporales > Streptomycetaceae > Streptomyces > Streptomyces montanus. The sequence goes on along the minus strand of NZ_VBZC01000027.1, from coordinate 29,258 downwards.
CTGGGGGCGCACCCCGACAAGCGAACCGGGGCAAGCCGGCGGCAGGCCCTGCTGTAGTACCCCGGGCGCCGAAGGCCCCGGCGTTGCACCATGGCTGCATGCTGTTCGCCCGGCTTGCCCGTGTGTCCCAGGAGGTCGCCGCCACCTCGGCGCGGTCCCGGAAGATCGCTCTGCTCGCCGAGCTGTTCCGGGACGCCGAGGCGGCGGAGGCTGCGGTCGTGATCCCGTATCTGGCGGGACGCCTCCCGCAGGGCCGGATCGGTATCGGCTGGAAGGTGCTCAGCCGCCCCGTCGCCCCGGCCGAGGAGCCCACGCTCACCGTGCTGGACGTGGACGCCCGGCTGACCGGGCTGGCCGCTGTGTCCGGCACCGGTTCGCAGGCCGAACGCATGCGGCTCGTCGGGGAGTTGATGGGGGCGGCCACCGCTGACGAGCAGCGGTTCCTGTTCGGGCTGCTCAGCGGAGAGGTGCGGCAGGGCGCTCTCGACGCGGTCGCCGTCGAAGGGCTCGCCGAGGCGACGGGGGCGCCCTCCGCGGACGTACGACGAGCGGTGATGCTGGCCGGTTCGCTGCGGACCGTGGCGCAGCGGCTGCTGGCGGACGGCCCGCAGGCCCTCGACGCGTTCCGGCTCACCGTCGGCCGCCCGGTGCTGCCCATGCTGGCGCACAGCGCCTCGTCCGTGGCCGAGGCGATCGACAAGCTCGGCGCCTGCGCGGTCGAGGAGAAGCTGGACGGCATCCGCGTCCAGGTCCACCGCGACGGTGACGCCGTTCGCCTCTACACCCGCACTCTGGACGACATCACCGACCGGCTGCCGGAGCTGACCTCCGCCGCCAGGGAACTGGACGGCGAGCGGTTCATCCTCGACGGTGAGGTCATCGCGTTCGACGAGGACGGGCGGCCCAGGTCCTTCCAGGACATCTCCAGTCGTGTGGGCTCCCGCGTGGACGTCACCACGGCGGCCAGGGCCCTCCCCGTCTCCCCCGTGTTCTTCGACGCGCTGTCCGTGGACGGCCACGACCTGCTCGACCTGTCGTTCGCCGAGCGCCACTCGGCGCTGGCCCGGCTGGTCCCCGAGCCTATGCGCGTGCGGCGCACGCTCGTGGCCGACCCCGCGGACGGCGAGACCCGCGAGGCCGCCGAGCGGTTCCTCGCCGACACGCTGAAGCGCGGCCACGAAGGCGTCGTACTGAAGGGCCTCGACGCCCCGTACAGCGCCGGTCGGCGCGGCGCCTCCTGGCTGAAGGTCAAGCCCGTACACACGCTGGACCTGGTCGTGCTGGCCGCCGAGTGGGGCCACGGCCGGCGCACCGGCAAGCTGTCGAACCTGCATCTGGGCGCGCGGAACCCGGACGGCTCCTTCGCCATGCTGGGCAAGACGTTCAAGGGGATGACGGACGCGATGCTGACCTGGCAGACCGAGCGACTCCGGGGACTCGCCGTCGAGGAGAGCGGCCATGTGGTGACCGTCCGTCCCGAACTCGTCGTCGAGATCGCGTACGACGGTCTGCAGCGGTCCACCCGCTATCCCGCGGGCGTCACGCTCCGCTTCGCCCGCGTCGTGCGCTACCGCGAGGACAAGACCCCGGCGGAGGCCGACACCGTCGAGACCGTGCTCGCGGCCCATCCGGAAGTCGCCCCGTGAGGCGCAGCGCGGGCCTGCTGCTGTTCCGCCGCACGGCGAACGGCATCGAGGTGCTGCTGGGGCACATGGGCGGACCGTTCTTCGCCCGGCGCGACGCCGGGGCATGGAGTGTGCCGAAGGGCGAGTACGAGCCCGACGAGGCGGCCTGGGCCGCGGCACGCCGCGAGTTCCAGGAGGAGCTGGGGCTGGCGCCGCCGGACGGCGAGGCCGTGCCGTTGGGCGAGGTCACGCAGACGAACGGCAAGGTCGTCACGGTCTGGGCGATCGAGTCGGACCTCGATGTGGCGACGGTGGTGCCCGGGACGTTCACGATGGAGTGGCCGCGCGGCTCGGGCCGGACCCAGGAGTTCCCCGAGATCGACCGGGTGGAGTGGCTCGACGTCGACCGGGCACGGGCGGTCATCGTCAAGGCGCAGGCGGCGTTCCTGGACCGGCTGGCAGAGCACGTGGGCTGAGAGTGCCCGGAGGGCCGGAAACTGCGCTGAGCCGTACCCGGCGAGGCGGGCATACCCGGCGGGGCAGGCATGCCCGGCGCTCGCGCGGGTACGCGGGCGGCCGTCCGCGTTGCGGCTCGTCCCGTGGCGCGGGAAGGTCGAAGGCACAGCCCGCATCAGGAGGTCGGCCATGCCCATCGCGACGGTGAATCCGGCGAACGGCGAGACGCTCAAGACCTACGAAGCCCTGGGCGCCGAGGAGATCGAGCGCAGGCTCGCGGCCGCCGAGACCGCCTTCCGTACGTATCGCACCACCTCGTTCGCCGAGCGCGCACGGCTGCTGCACCGGGCCGCCGACCTGCTGGAGGAGGACCGGCGGGACGTCGCCCGGGTCATGACCACGGAGATGGGCAAGCCGATCAAGCAGGCCCGCGCGGAGGTCGCCAAGTGCGCGAAGGCCATGCGCTGGTACGCCGACCACGCCGAGGAACTCCTCGCCGACGAGGAATCCGCGGAGTCCGAGGCGAAGGACTCCGGCGCCTCCCGCGTGCTCGTCCGCTACCGGCCGCTCGGCCCGGTGCTCGCGGTGATGCCGTGGAACTTCCCGCTCTGGCAGGTGATCCGGTTCGCCGCGCCCGCGCTGATGGCGGGCAACGTGGGGCTGCTGAAGCATGCCTCGAACGTGCCGCAGACGGCCCTCTACCTGGAGGATCTGTTCCACCGGGCGGGCTTCTTGGAGGGCTGCTTCCAGACGCTGCTCATCGGCAGCGGCAAGGTCGAGGACGTCCTGCGCGACGGGCGGGTCAGGGCGGCCACGCTCACCGGCAGCGAACCGGCGGGCCGCGCCGTCGCCTCGGTGGCCGGTGACGAGGTCAAGAAGACGGTGCTGGAGCTGGGCGGCAGCGACCCGTTCGTGGTGATGCCGTCGGCCGACGTCGACCGGGCCGCGAAGACGGCGGTGACGGCCCGTGTGCAGAACACCGGGCAGTCCTGCATCGCCGCCAAGCGGTTCATCGTGCACACGGACGTGTTCGACGCCTTCGCGGAGCGCTTCACGGCGGGCATGGAGGCGCTGAAGGTGGGCGACCCGATGGATGAGGACACCGAGGTCGGCCCGCTCTCCAGCGAGAGGGGCCGCAGCGACCTGGAGGAACTCGTCGACGACGCGGTGGAGGCCGGCGCGACGGTCCTGTGCGGCGCAGAGCGTCCCGAGGGATCGGGCTGGTACTACGCTCCGACGGTCCTCGCCGACGTGACCCCTGACATGCGCATTCATCGTGAGGAGGCGTTCGGCCCGGTCGCCACGCTCTACCGCGCCGCCGACCTCGAGGAAGCGATCGCGATCGCCAACGACTCACCGTTCGGGCTGAGTTCCAATGTCTGGACCCGCGACGAGGACGAGGTCGACCGTTTCGCCCGCGATCTGGAGGCGGGCGGCGTCTACGTCAACGGGATGACGGCCTCCCACCCGGCGTTCCCGTTCGGCGGGGTCAAGCGGTCCGGCTACGGGAGGGAGCTGTCGGGGCACGGAATCCGCGAGTTCTGCAACATCACCACCGTATGGCACGGAGCGTGAGCGTTCCGCGGTTACGATCCCCTGTGTGAACCGCGAAGTGACCCTGCCTCTGATCGTTGACGACCGCGGCACGTTGCAGGTGGCGGCCGCCGACGTCAGCAAACTGCTGCGCACGGTCGGCGGGCGGTGGCTGCATCTGGTGGAGGCCGGTCACGAGGGCCTCGACGAGGACACCGTGGCGGCCCTCACGATCGAACTCGCGAAGCTCGCCGACCGCATCGACGTGGCCTGCATCGCCCACAGCAGCGGGACGACCTCCGACTAGGTGTATTGGTCCGCGGGGTAAGAGCTTGTCCGCCGGACGGGGCCCTAACGCTGGTTGAGCTCCCACAGCGTGTGCCAGAACATCGATTCGTAACTCTGCAGCAGGCGTCCGTACCGGTGGACCTCGTCCTCATGGATCCCCCCGGCGTCCAGCCCCGCCTGCACGGCGGCCACCGCCTGCTGCTCCAGGTCGGGCGCGGGCTCGGCGAAGAAGTCGAAGAAGCCGCAGGCCTCGTCGTCGAAGCCGTACTGACGGCGCAGCGCCTCGGCGATCGTGGCGCAGTCGCCGCCCCACGCCGCGAAGTTGGCGCTCAGGGCGAGCACCACGTCGACCGGATCGCCGTTCAGGGCGAGCCAGGCGACGTAGGCGGGGTAGGCCTGAGCGCCTGCGAGTGGCTCGTACTCCGCCACCCGTGCCTCGTCGGCCCCGCAGGCGGCGAGCAGCGGGCCGAGCCGGTCCTGGGCCAGCGCCTCACCCTCCGCCAGGAGGGTGAAGAAGGCGGCGCACTCGGGCTCGGCTGCCGATCGCTGCGCGAGATGCAGGAAGGCGCAGCGGTCGGCATCGGTCACATGGCGCTGTTCCATGGCCAGGGCGGCGAGGGTGTCGCGCTGTGCCGCACCCCGGCCGATCAGCGGCAGCAACCGATTGGCGTGTGGGTCGGGGGCGAGCTTTCCGGTGATGGTCTCCAGCAGTTCCCTGGCTGTCCGCGTCATCGCCGCACTCCTTCGGCTCGGCTGCGCTGCCTTCCCACTTCTCAGGCTCTCATGGCGCAGCCGACCGCTCAGGTGCCGTCAGCGGATCGGCATCCCCGCGAGGGTGCGGGCGATCACCAGGCGCTGGATCTCGCTCGTGCCCTCGAAGATCGTGTAGATCGCGGCGTCGCGGTGCATGCGCTCGACCGGGTACTCGCGCGTGTAGCCGTTGCCGCCGAGGATCTGGATCGCCTGGGCGGTGACCTTCTTGGCGGTCTCGCTGGCGAAGAGCTTCGACATGGAGCCCTCGGCCGCCGTGAAGGCCTTGCCGTTCACGGCCATCCAGGAGGCGCGCCACACCAGCAGCCGGGCCGCGTCGATCGACGTCCGCATGTCGGCCAGCTGGAAGGCGACGCCCTGGTTGTCGATGATCGGGCGGCCGAACTGCTCGCGCGTCTTCGCGTACTCGAGGGCCTCCTCGTACGCGGCCCGGGCCGTGCCCACCGCCATGGCGCCGACCGCGGGGCGGGAGGCCTCGAAGGTGGCCATCGCGGCGTTCTTCAGCCGCTCGCCGCCCGCCTTGGCCCGCTCACGGGCGCGGGCCAGACGCTGGTCGAGCTTCTCCTTGCCGCCGAGCAAGCAGGAGCCGGGGACGCGGACGTTCTCCAGGACGACCTCGGCGGTGTGCGAGGCGCGGATGCCGTGCTTCTTGAACTTCTGGCCCTGGGACAGACCCGGCGTGTTCGGCGGGACGATGAAGGACGCGTGGCCCTTGGAGCCGAGCTCGGGGTCGACGACGGCGACCACGACGTGGACGTTGGCGATGCCGCCGTTGGTCGCCCAGGTCTTGGTGCCGTTGAGGACCCACTCGTCCTTGGCCTCGTCGTAGACGGCCCGGGTGCGCATGGAGGCGACGTCGGAGCCGGCGTCGGGCTCGGAGGAGCAGAAAGCGGCCACCTTGACGTCGTTGGCGTCGCCGTACATCTGGGGGATCCAGGTGCCGATCTGCTCCTCGGTGCCGTTGGCGAGCACGCCCACCGCGGCGAGACCGGTCCCGACGATCGACAGGGCGATGCCCGCGTCCCCCCAGAACAGCTCCTCCATGGCCATGGGGATGCCGAGGCCGGTGGGGTCGAAGTACTGCTGGGCGTAGAAGTCGAGGGAGTAGATGCCGACCTTCGCGGCCTCCTGGATGACCGGCCAGGGAGTCTCTTCGCGCTCGTCCCATTCGGCGGCCGCGGGACGGATGACCTCGGCGGCGAATCCGTGGAGCCAGTCCCGGACCTCCTTCTGGTCGTCGTTGAGCTCCATGGTGAACTCGGCCATGTCCCCTCCAGCACTGCACTCACATGTTACTTGCGGTAACAGGAGTCTGTTACCGACTGGTAGGAAAAGTCAACTCCCGGTTCCCCCTCGGCTGCCCGTTCGATGCAGAATCACGTCCGGGTGTTACTTTGCGCAGGCGTCACCGATTCAGCACGGGTGGGGAGAGCTCATGGACACCACGCAGCGGACCGATCAACAACGGTCCGCCGACCGCCGCCGGCGCGAATTGCTGGAGGCCGCCGACCGGGTGGTGCTCCGCGACGGCCCCGGCGCCTCGATGAACGCCATCGCCGCCGAGGCCGGCATCACCAAGCCCATCCTGTACCGCCACTTCGGTGACAAGGGCGGACTCTACGCTGCCCTCGCCAAGCGGCACACCGACGCCCTGCTCGAAGCGCTGCGGGCCGCGCTCGACGCGCCGGCCGAGCGCCGTGAGCGCGTCGAGGCCACGCTCGACACCTACCTCGCGGCCATCGAGGCACGCCCGCAGGTGTACCGCTTCCTGATGCATCCCTCGGAAGGCGGCCCGCAGGGCGACCAGGGATTCGACATCGGCCTTTACTCCGCTCCCGTGCTGCGCCGCATGGGCGAGGAGCTCGGCAAGGTCATCGAGGAACGAGTCGACCTCGGCCCGGGCAGCCAGCAGCTCGCACGCGTGTGGGGGCACGGGATCGTCGGCATGATGCACGCCGCCGGAGACTGGTGGCTGGGCGAACGCCCGTGCTCGCGCGCGGAATTGGTACGGAGTCTGGCGGACCTGCTCTGGGGCCGCCTCGCGGCCGCGGGCGACAAGGTGGGCGGGCCCGGGTTCTGAAGCGCCCCAGAGGGGCGCTGCGTCGCACCGCACCCCAACAACGCTCACGAGCTCCAGGAAGCCCGTGCGACCTGCCTCAGCAGACGTCGTTTGCGCCACCCTCTGAGGTGATCCATGTACACACGACCCTCCACATGGTCGTACTCGTGCTGCAGGCACCGGGCGAAGAAGCCGGTGCCGTGCACCCGCACCGGCTCACCGTCGACCGTGCGCCCCTCGACCACCGCGTGGTCGTACCGCTCGGTGCCCGCCTCCAGACCCGGCAGCGACAGACACCCCTCCGGGCCGCGCAGCAGCAGGCCGTCCGCCTCGACGAGACGCGGGTTCACCAGGTGACCGACATGGCGCCGGTCCTCGTCGTCCGGGCAGTCGTATACGAAGACCCGCAAGGACTCGCCGACTTGGTTCGCGGCCAGGCCCACGCCCTGGGCCGCGTACATCGTCGCGAACATGTCCTCGACGAGACGCGCCAGTTGAGAACCGAAGTCGGTGACCTCCTCACTCGGTGTGCGCAACACGGGGTCGCCCAGGAGGGTCAGGGGCAGCAGGCGCCCTCGGGCGCCCGGGATCGAGCCGTGTCGCATGGCCGCAAGGGTACGGTCCTCAATGTCGCGCGGGCGCCTGGGTGGTGCCGCGGTTCGGGCCGGTGAGTGGATCTCGATAGGCTGAGGGCCACACGTTGCCGGGAGCAGGGCGCGGCGCCGTACGCAAGGAGGATCGAGATCTGATGTCAGGCAACTCGGACCCGCTGTCGCCGCGGGCCAAACTGGCCGTGACGGCCGGCAGGGCGGTCGCGGCCGCTTCGCGTGCCGCGGGCCGTGGCAGCGGATCGGTGATCGGCGGCCGGGTGGCGCTCAAACTCGACCCCGACCTGCTGGCCCGGCTCGCCCAGCACCTGGACGTCATTCTGGTGTCGGCCACCAACGGCAAGACCACCACGACGCGGCTGATCGCCGAGGCGCTGCGCGCCGCAGGTCCCGTCGTGTCGAACGCGCTGGGCGCCAACATGCCCGCCGGCATCACCTCCGCGCTCGCCGGGGGCTCCGACGCGCGGTACGCGGTCATCGAGGTCGACGAGAAGTACCTCGCCGGGGTCGCGCGTGACACCGACCCGAAGGCCATCGCGCTCCTCAACCTCTCCCGCGACCAGCTCGACCGCGCCGCCGAGACCCGCATGCTCGCCGAGCACTGGCGTGAGGGCCTGGCCGGTTCCAAGTCCGTGGTGATCGCCAACGCGGACGACCCGCTGGTCGTGTGGGCCGCGTCCTCCTCGCCGAACGTCGTGTGGGTGGCCGCCGGACAGATGTGGAAGGACGACGCCTGGTCCTGCCCGTCCTGCGGCGGTGTGATGCAGCGGCCCGGCGACGACTGGTACTGCGGCGAGTGCGGCTTCCGCCGTCCGACGCCCAGCTGGGCGCTGTCCGGCGACCACGTCCTGGACCCGCACGGATCCGCCTGGCCGATCCACCTCCAGCTGCCGGGCCGCGCCAACAAGGCCAACGCCGCCTCGTCGGCCGCCGTCGCCGCCGTCTTCGGTGTGCCGCCGCAGGTCGCCCTGGAGCGGATGTACCAGGTCCAGGCGGTGGCCGGACGGTACGACGTCGTGCAGTTCATGGAGCGCGACCTGCGCCTGCTGCTCGCCAAGAACCCCGCGGGCTGGCTGGAGACGTTCTCGCTCATCGACCCGCCGCCCACGCCGGTCATCCTGTCCGTGAACGCGCGCGGGGCCGACGGCACCGACACCTCCTGGCTGTGGGACGTCGACTACACGCGTCTGAGCGGTCACCCGATCTTCGTCATCGGCGACCGGAAGCTGGATCTCGCCGTGCGTCTGGAGGTCGCGAACCAGACCTTCCAGGTCTGCGAGAACCTCGACCAGGCCGTGCAGATCGCGCCGCCCGGACGGATCGAGGTCATCGCCAACTACACCGCGTTCCAGGACCTGCGCCGCCGTGTCGGCAACTGACCACTAAGGACACTTCAATGAGTGACAACAGCCTGCGTCTGGTGTGGATCTACCCCGACCTGCTGAGCACCTACGGCGACCAGGGCAACGCGCTCGTGGTGGAGCGCCGCGCCCGGCAGCGCGGCCTGGACGTGGCCCGGCTCGACGTACGCAGCGACCAGCCGATCCCCACCTCCGGCGACATCTACCTGATCGGCGGCGGCGAGGACCGGCCGCAGCGGCTGGCCGCCGAGCGGCTGCGCCGCGACGGCGGTCTGCACCGGGCGGTCGGCAACGGCGCGATCGTCTTCTCGGTGTGCGCCGGCTACCAGATCCTCGGCCACGAGTTCATCAACGACCTCGGTCAGCGGGAGCCGGGCCTCGGCCTGCTCGACGTGGTCTCCACGCGCGGCGAGGGCGAGCGGTGCGTCGGTGACGTGCTCGGGGACATCGACCCGCGCCTCGGCCTGCCGCCGCTGACGGGCTTCGAGAACCACCAGGGCATCACGCACCTCGGCCCCACCGCGCGCCCGCTCGCGCAGGTCCGGCTCGGCAAGGGCAACGGCACGGGGGACGGCACGGAGGGCGCGTACAACGACACCGTCTTCGGCACGTACATGCACGGGCCCGTGCTCGCCCGCAATCCGCTGATCGCGGACCTGCTGCTGAAGCTGGCGCTGGATGTGAACGCCCTGCCGCCGACCGACGACCGGTGGTACGAGGCGCTGCGCGCCGAGCGCATCTCGGCAGCTCAGCAGCCTGCCTGAGACCGGCGTGAGACCTGGCGCACAGCCCGTCCGACAGCCCGTCTGGCGGCGGGTCCGCTCACGTGTGCGGAGGCGTCCAGCAGGCGGACGCACAGTGCGGACCCGCCCCCTGCCGCCGGTAGGCTGACCGCGTCCAGCCGGACAGCGCGGTCCGGTACCCGGCCCACGTGGAGAAGGTATTCGGGCTATGCGCATTGGTGTCCTCACGTCCGGCGGCGACTGCCCCGGCCTGAACGCGGTCATCCGGTCCGTCGTGCACCGTGCCGTCGTCGACCACGGCGACGACGTCATCGGCTTCCGGGACGGCTGGAAAGGCCTGCTGGAATGCGACTACCTCAAGCTCGACCTCGACGCGGTGAGCGGCATCCTGGCTCGCGGCGGCACCATCCTCGGCTCCTCCCGGGTCCAGCCCGCGCATCTGCGTGACGGCGTGGAGCGGGCCAGGGGGCATGTCGAGGAGCTCGGGCTCGACGCGATCATCCCGATCGGCGGCGAGGGCACGCTCAAGGCGGCCCGCCTCCTGTCGGACGCCGGTCTGCCGATCGTCGGGGTGCCGAAGACCATCGACAACGACATCGCCGTGACGGACGTCACCTTCGGCTTCGACACGGCGGTCGGTGTCGCGACCGAGGCCCTTGACCGCCTGAAAACCACCGCCGAGTCCCACCAGCGCGTGCTGATCGTGGAGGTCATGGGCCGCCACACCGGCTGGATCGCGCTGCACTCGGGCATGGCGGCCGGAGCGCACGCGATCGTCGTACCGGAACGCCCCTTCGACATCGAGGAGTTGGCCGCCAAGGTCGGCGAACGCTTCTCGGCGGGCAAGAAGTTCGCGATCGTCGTGGCCGCGGAGGGCGCGAAGCCTCGCGAAGGCACGATGGAGTTCGACGAGGGCGGCAAGGACATCTACGGGCACGAGCGGTTCGCGGGTATCGCCCGGCAGCTCTCCCTGGAGTTGGAGGGGCGCCTCGGCAAGGAGGCCCGTCCGGTGATCCTCGGGCACGTCCAGCGCGGTGGCACGCCGACGGCGTACGACCGTGTTCTCGCCACCCGGTTCGGGTGGCATGCCGTGGAGGCCGCGCACCGGGGCGAGTTCGGCAAGATGACCGCGCTGCGCGGTACCGACATCGTGATGGTGTCGCTGGCGGAGGCGGTCGAGACGCTGAAGACCGTGCCGGACGAGCGGTACGCCGAAGCCGAGTGTGTTCTCTGATGTGCCGGTGAGAGCTCGGTCCGCGAGGTAGTTCGCGGGCTGCGGGTTGTCCGATGTCGATCGCGCAGTTCCCCGCGCCCCTTTGGGGCGCGTTGTACCGCCCCCGGTCTCAACAGTGACCGGGGGCGGTTCTAGTCTGGGTCCGGACAGACAGCGCTCAACCCCCACGAAACAGGAGCCGGCGGATGGATCACAGCGGGCACGGCATGACCATGGATCTGCCGCCGTTCACGCTGGGGCGGGGGCTCGCGTGGTCGGCGGACCCGTTCTTCCTCGTCGCCTGCCTGGTGGGCCTCGCCCTGTACGGATGGGGTGTCGTACGGCTCATGCGGCGCGGCGACAAGTGGCCGGTGGGCCGGACGATCGCGTTCGTCGTCGGCGTGCTGAGCGTCCTGCTCGTGATGTGCACCGGGCTCAACGACTACGGCATGGTCATGTTTAGCGTGCACATGGTGCAGCACATGGTGATCAGCATGCTGTCGCCGATCCTGATCCTGCTCGGCGCGCCGATCACGCTGGCGCTGCGCGCGCTGCCGGTGGCGGGCAAGGGCCGCAAGGGGCCGCGTGAGCTGCTGCTCGCGCTGCTGCACAGCCGGTACCTGCGGTTCATCACACACCCGGCGTTCACGATCCCGCTGTTCATCGCGAGCCTGTACGCGCTGTACTTCACCCCCCTCTTCGACTTCCTGATGGAATCCAAGACGGGCCACATCGCGATGATGTGCCACTTCCTCGCCGTGGGCCTGGTCTTCTTCTGGCCGATCATGGGCGTCGACCCGGGACCGCGCCGGCCCGGATACCTGCTGCGGATGCTGGAGCTGTTCGCGGGCATGCCGTTCCACGCGTTCTTCGGCATCGCGTTGATGATGGCTTCCGGCCCGATGGTCGAGACCTACAAGAACCCCCCGTCGTCGCTGGGCATCGACGCGCTCGCCGACCAGACCGCGGCGGGCGGCATCGCCTGGGCGTTCAGTGAGATCCCGTCCGTCCTCGTGCTGCTCGCGCTGCTCTTCCAGTGGTACCGCTCCGAACAGCGGCAGGCCCGGCGCACGGACCGGGCCGCCGACCGTGACGGGGACAAGGAGCTCGAGGAGTACAACGCCTATCTGGCCTCGCTCAACGCACGCGCGCGCTGAGGCATATCACGGCGCTCCCGCTCCTCCCGGTTCTCTTATCACTTTCAATTCACCTTGGCTGAAAGGCTTTTCCATTCAGTACCATGCGGGGTGAGCCCCGCATCCGCTCTGCGGGGTGACGGGGGGAACCGCCGGGGGGAGCGGTCATGACATTCCGTATGCCCATGTACAGGGCCATCCGATCAACGGGCCGCAGGATCGCACTTCTACTGGTCGCTTTACTGATCCTCAGTGGCTGCACGCAATCCGACCGCCTCCTCCTGGTGAAGGCCGTCTCCGCGGGCGTTCCGTCTCTCGATCCTTTCTTCGACGAGAGGAGCGGCCTCGGCCAGGACGCCGAGATCCGTTCCGAGCGACCGCGAAGCAGCCTGCAGCAGGGCAACAGGCCAGGACTGTACGGCGGTTCGAGCAAGCCGGGCATCTGTGACGTCGACCGTCTCAAGGATTTTCTCGCCGATCCCAAGAACCGCCGGAAGGCTCAGGAATGGGCGCGAGTCGTCGGAATTTCTCCGGATTCGATCGGGCAGTACCTCGATCGACTCACGCCGGTACTCCTGCGTCACGACACCCTCGTGAAGAACCACGACTACAAGAAAGGAAGGGCTGTCGCTTTCCACGCCCTGCTGGAGGCGGGAATCGCGGTACTTGTGGACGATCAGGGGCTTCCCGCCGTGAAGTGTTCCTGCGGTAATCCGCTGAGCTCCTTCGATGGGGGCACCGAAAAGATCTCGGTGCGGTTCGAGGACGGCAACAAGAAGTGGCCGAGTTTCCACGAGGACTCGATGGTGTCGGTGAAGCCGGCGCCCAGCAGGCTCGACCGGCTCGCGCTCGTGGCCGTGGACGACACGCGCAAGGGGATCGACCGGCCGGTCGGCACCGACGGCTCGCGGGACAAGACCTTCGACACACGCGAGGACCGCCGCGTGCCGAACCTGTCGGGGCTGACCGTCGCCGCGGCGGCACAGCGGCTCGCGGACAGCGGGCTGGCGACGGCCTACCAGGGCGGCAGTCCACCGCCGGACAGCGCCAGGGTGACCGGGTCCCGGCCCGCGGCGGGCAGCGAGCTGTCCTGGGGGCAGTACGTAACGCTGTCCGTGGACGCCCACGCCACGGGGAAGCCGAGCTCTCCCCCGGGCTCCGGGCCGACGCCGCCCACCACGAAGCCGACCGAGAAGCCCACCGAGAAGCCGACGCCGACCGAGAGCCGGTCCCCGACCGAGCCGACGAACACACCCACGTCTCCCACCAAGACGCCGTCGTCTCCCCCGCCGACCGACACGGAGCCCACCAGGTCCTCGCAGCCTCCGTCGACACCGCCTCCGTCGACGGACAGCGAGCCCCCGCCGAGTCCCGATTCGCCGCGTACGAGCTCAGCGCCGCCCACGAGCCGGCCACCCACAAGCGATCCTGCGAGCAGCGCACCCGTGACCAGCGCACCCTCGTCCAGCGCACCCGTGACCAGCAGCGCGCCCGTCACGAGCAGTGCCCCCGTGCCCAGTGACCCCGTATCCAGTGACCCCGCCCCGAGCACGACCTGATCACCGCACCCAGGGAGCGATCGGATGGCACCAGGAACATCGCAGTCAGGAGTGGGCCGGGTCATCGCGGGCCGCTATCTGCTCCTGCACCGGCTCGGCACCGGCGGCATGGGGCACGTCTGGCTGGCCCACGACCAGCACCTCGCCTGTGAGGTCGCACTCAAGGAGATCGTGTTCCGGAACCCGGCCGAGGCCGCCCAGGAGCGCGCGGCCAGGGTCGCCCGCGCCCGTGCCGAGGCCCGCCACGCGGCGGGACTGCGCGGCCACCCGCATGTGGTCACCGTGCACGACGTGCTGGAGCACGAGGGCCTGCCGTGGATCGTGATGGAGTACGTCGCGGGCGCGCTCGACCTGCGCGACCTGGTCACGCGGCGAGGCACGCTCGCGCCCGCCGAGTGCGCCCGCATCGGCCTGGCCGTCCTGGACGCGCTGACCGCCGGCCACGAGCGGGGCATCATGCACCGCGATGTGAAGCCCGCCAACATCCTGCTGGCTCCGGACCGTTCGGGGTCCCCGCACGCGCGTGTCCTGCTCACCGACTACGGCATCTCCGTGCAGCCGGACTCCAGCGAGACGCGCTGGACGTTGACGTCCGTACTCGTCGGCACGGCCGGATACCTGGCGCCCGAACGGGCCCAGGGCGGGCCGCCGACCGCGGCCGCCGACCTGTTCTCGCTGGGCTGCACGCTCTACTACGGCGTGGAGGGCCACGGCCCCTTCGACCGCGACACCGAGCTGGCCGCGCTCACCGCGGTCGTCCTGGAGGAGCCCCGGCCGCCGCTGCGTGCGGGCGCGCTCGAACCCCTGCTCGCGGCCATGCTCACCAAGAACCCGGTCCACCGGATCACCGCCGAGGACGCCGAGGCCGCACTCTCCGCGATCGTCACGCCCCAGTCCCATCCGCACACCCGAGTCGACCTGGGGTCACAGCCGCCGTGGGCTCAGGTCGAGACCGAAGCGTCCGCCCTGCCCCCGCCGGGACCGGGTTTCGGGCCACCTCCGCACGGGCCGCAGACCGGGCAGGTGCACGCGCCGCAGACCGGGCAGGTGCACAGGCCGCAGACCGGGCCGGCCGGCAGGCGGCACCACAGGCGCTCGAACGTGCTGCAGTCCGTGACCGCCGGCCTCCTCGGCCTGGCCATCGCCCTCGGCGGAGTCTGGTACGCGATGGGACAGCGGACGGACGGCGGCAGCGGCAGCGGAGGCAGCGCGAAACCGTACGGAGAGACCATTGGGCTCGCCAAGCCGCTGGAGAACGGCGACTGCGTCATCGCCGACTGGTCCGACGAGCGCTTCGAGGGCACTCCGCGGCTGAAGGTCGAAGACTGCCTCAAAGGGCAACCTGACGGCCAGGTCATGGCGGTGGCCGGGGCCGGAACGGCCGACGAGGCGCGTGCGAACGGGCCCGCCCAGTGCGAGGAACGGACCGAGGAGACGCGCAAGAGACTGGCGGACGTACGCGGCTACGTCGTGCTGCCCACCGACGCGGGCTTCCAGGCCGCCGGGCGGCGCTCCGCCTGTCTCCTCCTGGGTGCGAACGGAGGGGTGTACGGGCCACTCGGGCAGCACCGCAGGCCGGGACTGACGTTCATCGACACGGCCAATATGCAGAAGCAGGACTGCCTGGACGAACGGTCCGACCGGGACGCCCGGCTGGCCTCCTGCGACGCACCGCACGACCAGCGGGTGCTCGGCTTCACCCGGCTGGATCCGGACACGACCCTCGAAGAAGCGAAACGGGAATCCCTGGCGGCCTGTGCGGCGGATGTGCCGCCGATCCAGTACGGCTACGACCCGGCCCGCTACGAAACAGCGGCCTGGGCGAGCCGGAGTGCCTGGAAAACAGGCACACATTTCGTGGTATGCACCGTGAAGAGGCAGGACGGGGGCACCATGGAGAGCGACGAACCATGAGGAGGGTGTTGCGATGCCCGGTTCTACGAAAACCATGGGAGCGCTCACAGTGGGGGGGCTGGTGATGGTGACGGCCTACACGGTGGCGCTCGGCAGTAACGGCTGGCTGTGGTTCGGCTGGGTCGTGCTCGGTCTGATCACTCTGGGAATGGTGGCGTCGCGCAGCACCTGACGTCCGCCATTTCTTAAGGCTCGGTTCGACACCCGCGCGCCCCTTTGGCTCACTCGCCGTAGGGCGCGCTCCTCCTCCCCCGGACAGCCGTCCGGGGGCTCTCATGCGCGCCCTCGGTCGCGGTCCCCTGCACGGGGAAAGCTGCCCGCCGAGTGCACGCCCGGCTGGTATTTCGGCAGCCGGGCGGTGATCTTCATGCCCGCACCCAGGGCGGTCTCGATGACGAGGCCGTGGTCGTCTCCGTAGACCTGGCGCAGCCGGTCGTCGACGTTCGACAGTCCGATGCCGCCCGACGGGCTGACCTCCCCGGCCAGGATGCGGCGCAGCCAGTCGGGGTCCATGCCGGGGCCGTCGTCCTCGATCACGACGAGCGCCTCGGCTCCCGCGTCCTGCGCGGTGATGCTGATGTGGCTCTTGTCGACCTTGCCGGTGCCGCCCGGACCCTCCAGGCCGTGTTTCACGGCGTTCTCCACGAGCGGCTGCAGGCACAGGAAGGGCAGCGTCACCGGGAGCACTTCGGGGGCTATCTGCAGGGTGACCGACAGCCGGTCCCCGAAGCGGGCCCGGACCAGGGCCAAGTAGTGGTCGATGGCGTGCAGTTCATCGGCGAGCGTGGTGAAGTCGCCGTGCCGGCGGAACGAGTAGCGGGTGAAGTCGGCGAACTCCAGGAGGAGTTCGCGCGCACGCTCCGGGTCGGTGCGGACGAACGAGGCGATCACGGCGAGCGAGTTGAAGATGAAGTGCGGCGAGATCTGGGCGCGCAGGGCCTTGATCTCGGCCTCGATCAGCCGGGTACGGGACTGGTCGAGATCGGCGAGCTCCAACTGGACCGAGACCCAGCGGGCGACCTCGCCGGCGGCCCGGACCAGGACGGCGGACTCACGGGGCGCGCAGGCGACGAGCGCCCCGTGCACGCGGTCGTCGACGGTGAGCGGGGCGACGACGGCCCAGCGCAGGGGGCAGTCCGGTTCGGCACAGTCGAGGCGGAAGGCCTCGCCGCGGCCGCTCTCCAGCGGGCCGCCGAGCCGGTCCATGATCTGCGTGCGGTGGTGCTCGCCGGCGCCCTCCCAGGCCAGGACCGTGTCCTGGTCGGTGAGGCAGAGCGCGTCGGTGCCCAGCAGGGTGCGCAGCCGCCGTGCCGACTTGCGCGCCGTCTCCTCGGTGAGCCCGGCCCGGAGCGGGGGCGCGGCGAGCGAAGCGGTGTGCAGGGTCTCGAAGGTGGCGTGCTCGACGGGGGTGCCGAGGCCGCCGAGGGTCCGCGGGCGCGTGGTGCGCCGGCCGAGCCAGAAACCGGCCGCCAGCAGCGGGAGTACGGCCACGCAGAGCCCGGCCAGGAATCCGCTCATGCCTCGGTCACGAAGCTCATGCCTCAACTTCCTTTGCGCTCACGGCCGTCCGTACCGGCCCGCCCGACAGCTCTTCCGGCAGATGGAAGCGGGCGAGGATCGCGGCCGTGCCCGCCGGTACCCGCCCGGGTGTGGCCAGCGACACCAGCACCATGGTGAGGAAACCCAACGGCACCGACCACAGCGCGGGCCAGGCGAGCAGGGCGTGCAGCGGGCCCGTGCGCGGGAAGCCCGCCATGGTCGCGGCGACCGCGAGCAGCGCCGAGCCGCCGCCGACCAGCATCCCGGCCGCGGCGCCGTGCGGGGTGAGCCGACGCCACCAGATGCCGAGGACGAGGAGCGGGCAGAACGACGACGCGGACACGGCGAAGGCGAGGCCCACGGCGTCCGCGACGGGCAGTCCGCCCACGAGTCCGCTCGCGGCCAGCGGCACGATCATCGCCAGCACCGTGCCGAGCCGGAAGTGCCGTACGCCGCGCGAGGGGAGCACGTCCTGGGTGAGCACGCCCGCCACCGCCATGGTCAGCCCGGACGCGGTGGACAGGAACGCGGCGAAGGCCCCGCCCGCGACCAGCGCGCCCAGCAGGTCCCCGCCGAGCCCGCCGATCATCCGGTCGGGCAGCAGCAGCACGGCGGCGTCCGCGTCTCCACTGAGGGTGAGTTCGGGAGCGTACAGGCGCCCCAGGGCGCCGTAGAGCGGTGGCAGCAGATAGAACGCGCCGATCAGGCCGAGTACGACGACGGTGGTGCGGCGGGCGGCGACGCCGTGCGGGCTGGTGTAGAAGCGAACGACCACGTGCGGCAGCCCCATGGTGCCGAGGAAGGTGGCGAGGATCAGTCCGTACGTGGCGTACAGCGGGCGGTCCTCGCGTCCCTCGGCGAGCGAGGTGGACATGCCGCCGTTGCTGCCGCGGTCGGCGGCGGGCACGTGGTCGCCTTTGCTGAAGGCCAGCCGGGTGCCCTGCTGGATGTGGTGCACGCCGGCGGGGAGCCGGACCGGTTCGTCCTCGTACCGCTCACCGTCGACCGTGCCGGTCGCGGTGACGGTCAGTGGTTCCACGAGCTTCAGGTCGAGGCTGCCGTCGACGCGGACGACACGGTGCTCGCGGAACGTGGCCGGTTCGTCGAAGGCGTGGCGCGGCCCTCCGTCGCCCTGCCAGGCGAGGACCAGGAAGAGCGCGGGGACGAGCAGGGCGGTGAGCTTGAGCCAGTACTGGAAGGCCTGCACGAAGGTGATGCTGCGCATGCCGCCCGCGGCGACGGTCGCGACCACGACGACGGCGACGATGATCCCGCCGAGCGGCTTGGAGGCTCCGGTCAGCACGTTCAACGTCAGCCCCGCACCCTGCAGTTGAGGCAGCAGGTACAGCCAGCCGACCCCGACGACGAAGGCCCCGGCCAGTCGCCGGACCGCCGGGGACGCGAGCCGCGCCTCGGCGAAGTCGGGCAGCGTGTAGGCGCCGGAGCGGCGCAGCGGGGCCGCCACGAACAGCAGCAGGACGAGATAGCCCGCGGTGTAGCCGACCGGGTACCAGAGCATGTCGGGGCCCTGGACGAGGACGAGGCCCGCTATGCCGAGGAAGGAGGCGGCGGAGAGGTACTCGCCGCTGATGGCCGCCGCGTTCAGCCGGGGCCCGACGGTGCGCGAGGCCACGTAGAAGTCCGAGGTGGTACGTGAGATGCGCAGGCCGAACGCGCCGACGAAGACGGTCGCCACGACGACGAGGGCGACCGCGGGGACGGCGTAGTTCTCGTTCACTGCTCGGCGGTCCTCGGTCTCGTGCGCTTGTCTGCGCGGCTCAGCGGTCTTCGACGAGGCGGACGAAGTCCTTCTCGTTGCGGTCGGCCCGGCGTACGTACCAGCGGGCGAGCAGCACAAGCGGCGGATACACGCAGAAGCCCAGGACGATCCATTCGAGGTCCGCGCCGTCGTGCATCGAGGTGAAGACCAGCGGGAGCGGGCCCACGAGCAGGACGAGGACGGCGAACACCGTGAGCGCGGCGCGCAGTTGGCTGCGGATGAGGGACCGGACGTAGGCGTGACCGAGGGTGGTCTGCTCGTCGATCTCGGTGCGGGGCCGGTAGCCGTTCAGCCTGCGGGTGCGTCGGGGCGGCCCGGTGACGACCACGCGGCGCTCGGTCGGATCCTGTGCCACCTTCGGACCTCCTCAGCTCGCGGTCCGGCGCATCAGCAGGTCGCGCAGCTCGCGGGCGTGACGGCGGCTGACCTGCAGTTCGACGGAGCCGACCAGGACGCTCACGGTACCCGCGTCCAGCCGGAGCTCGCTGATGTGGCCCAGGGCGACGAGATGACGCCGGTGGATTCGGACGAACCCGCGCGAGCGCCAGCGCTCCTCCAGCGTGGACAGCGGGATGCGCAGCAGATGGCTGCCCTGGGCGGTGTGCAGCCTTGCGTAGTCGCCCTGGGCCTCGACATGCGTGATGTCCTCGACGGCGACAAAACGGGTGACTCCCCCCAGTTCAACCGATATGTGGTCCAGGTCGGGCTCGTGCACCGATATCAGCGGTGCCGCGTCCTTCAGCTCGGCGGCCCGACGGACGGCCTCGGCCAGCCGTTCCCGGCGTACGGGCTTCAGTACGTAGTCGACCGCCTTGAGGTCGAAGGCCTGCACCGCGAAGTCCTCGTGAGCGGTGACGAACACGACGAGCGGCGGCTTGGCGAGACCGGCGAGCAGCCGCGCCACGTCCAGACCGTCCAGACCGGGCATGTGGATGTCGAGGAAGATCACATCGATCGCGTCGTCGCCGCCGGGACCGCACTCCAGCGCGCGGTTGATCCGGCGCAGCGCCGCCGTCGCGTCACTCGCACCCTCGACACTGCTCACCCGAGGGTCGGCCTCCAGCAGGTAGAGCAGCTCTTCGAGGGAGGGTTGTTCGTCATCGACGGCGAGAGCGCGCAGCATGAGGCTGGAGTGTAAAAGGAATCCGCACGCCTGCCCATGCGGGGCGCGGCGCTGTGACCACTGGGGCGCGCCGTGCACGACGCGGGGCCCCGTACTTCCGCGGGCGTGGCCGTACCCGCTGGATACAGTGCCCGCATGACGACCAAGTCCGCGCCGTTCGACGAGCTCGACCGCAAGATCGTCACCGCCCTGATGGCGAACGCCCGGACCAGTTTCGCCGTGATCGGTGCGGCGATCGGTCTGTCGGCCACCGCGGTCAAGCGCCGCGTCGACCGGATGCGCGAGACGGGTGTGGTCACCGGGTTCACGGCCACGGTGAAACCGGCGGCACTCGGCTGGCGCACGGAGGCGTACGTCGAGGTGTACTGCGAAGGCGCGGCCCCGCCGCGGCGGCTCGCGGAGGTGGTGCGCAACCATCCGGAGATCGCCGCCGCGATGACGGTGACCGGGGGCGCGGACGCGCTGCTGCACGTACGGGCCCGTGATGTGGACCACTTCGAGGAGGTGCTGGAGCGGATCCGCACGGAGCCGTTCATCCGGAAGACGATCAGCTACATGGTCCTCTCCCATCTGCTGCCGGAGAGCCCGGAGGCGGGCGCGAACCAGCCGGCACCGGCCCCGGAGGAGTGAGCGGGCGGTTTCCGTCCAGCTCGCGCACCGATCGTGCGCCGCTCCCTCTCCACACGCATCATCCCTGCGCCGACGCGCAATTGTCCCTGCTTGTCGCCGCTTCTCCCGCTTCCTTACCGTTGAGGCATCCCCCAGTGTCACCGCACGAAGCGGAGGTACCCCTCTGTGTCCTACAGCCGTGTGCCGCGCCCCAGGCGCTTTCTTGTCTGCGAACCCAGACACTTCGCCGTGCAGTACGCCATCAATCCCTGGATGCACCAGGACACACAGGTCGACGTCGATCTGGCCCAAGGGCAGTGGGCGGAGCTGATCCGCGCCTACCGTGCCCACGACCACGTGGTCGACAGCGTGGAGCCGGTCGCGGGTCTGCCGGACATGGTCTTCGCCGCGAACTCGGCGCTGGTCGTGGCGGGCCGGGTCTTCGGCTCGCTGTTCCACGCGCCCCAGCGGCGGCCGGAGTCGACCGCCTACGAGACCTGGTTCAAGGGCGCGGGCTTCGACGTCTACCGCCCCGAGTCGGTGTGCGAGGGCGAGGGCGATCTCGTCCCGGTCGGCAGCTACCTCCTGGCCGGCACCGGCTTTCGTACGACGCGGGCCGCCCACCAGGAGGTGCAGGAGTTCTTCGGCGTCCCGACGGTCAGCCTCCAGCTGGTGGATCCGTACTTCTACCACCTGGACACCGCGCTGTTCGCGCTCGACGACGGGCCCGAAGCGAACATCGCGTACTACCCCGAGGCCTTCTCCCCCGGAAGTCGTGAGGTGCTCAGGCGGCTGTTTCCGGACGCTGTCATCGCCACGCGCGAGGACGCGATGGCGTTCGGCCTCAACTCCGTCTCGGACGGCCGCTATGTCTTCATCTCACCGCGGGCCGAAGCGCTCGCCGACCGGCTGAGCCGTAACGGCTACGTTCCCGTCCCCGTCGACCTGTCGGAGTTCCACAAGGCAGGCGGGGGCATCAAGTGCTGCACCCAGGAGATCCGCTCATGACCGTCGCCCCCAGCCGTTCGCTCCGTTCATCCGGCCGTGCGTCCGACCGTTCGTCCGCCGAGCTGATCCGTGCCGAGGAGCCCGTCCTGGCGCACAACTACCATCCGCTGCCCGTGGTCGTCGCGCACGCCGAGGGCACCTGGGTCGAGGACGTCGAGGGCCGCCGCTACCTCGACATGCTGGCCGGCTACTCGGCCCTCAACTTCGGGCACCGCCACCCGGCGCTGATCGAGGCGGCACACCGCCAGCTCGACCAGCTGACGCTCACCTCACGTGCCTTCCACAACGACCGGCTCGCCGAGTTCGCCGAATCCCTGGCCGAGCTGACCGGCCTGGACATGGTGCTGCCGATGAACACGGGCGCCGAGGCCGTGGAGAGCGGCATCAAGGTCGCCCGCAAATGGGCGTACGAGGTGAAGGGCGTCCCTGCGGACCGGGCGACGATCGTGGTGGCGGCCGACAACTTCCACGGCCGGACGACCACGATCGTCAGCTTCTCCACCGACGAGACGGCCCGCGCGGGCTTCGGCCCGTTCACACCGGGCTTCCGCGTCGTCCCGTACAACGACCTCGCCGCGCTCGAGGCGGCGGTCGACGAGACGACCGCCGCCGTCCTGATCGAACCGATCCAGGGCGAGGCGGGCGTCGTCATCCCGGACGACGGCTATCTCACCGGCGTACGCGAACTGACCCGGCGGGCGGGGTGCCTGTTCATCGCGGACGAGATCCAGTCGGGCCTCGGGCGTACGGGCCGCACGCTCGCCGTCGAGCACGAGGCGGTCGTCCCGGACGTACTGCTGCTCGGCAAGGCGCTCGGCGGGGGCATCGTGCCGGTCTCCGCGGTCGTCGCGCGCCGCGAGGTGCTCCGCGTGCTGCGTCCCGGCGAGCACGGCTCGACGTTCGGCGGAAATCCGCTCGCCGCGGCGGTCGGCTCCGCCGTCGTGGAACTCCTGTCGACCGGCGAATTCCAGCGCGCTGCCGCCGAACTGGGCACGGTGCTGCGCGACGGCCTGACGTCCCTTCAGGACAAGGGCGTGGGCGTGCGCGGATTCCGGGCGCGTGGCCTGTGGGCGGGCGTCGACATCGACCCCGCCATCGGCACGGGCCGCGACATCAGCGAACGCCTCATGCGCGAGGGCATTCTCGTCAAGGACACCCACGGCTCGACCATCCGCCTCGCCCCGCCGCTGACCATCACCGCCGGGGAACTCCGTTCGGCTCTCGGGGCATTGGAGAAGGTGCTGACAGAAGGAGTTGAGCAAGGAGTTACGGAAGAGGTTTGAGGGGTCTGATGCGGGCCCAAGATTGAGGGATGGGGCCGGGCCGGTCAGGCCCAGCCCTCTCCCGAGCAGGTTCCAGCACCCGTAACTGCTTTAGGCTTGACGGGGATTGGTTCCGGCCAGGCGGGCTAGATTGTGCACTGGCCTTGTCAGTAATGAGCGAAAAGAGCGCAGGGATGTCCGACCTCTCCACTTCACGCTCCGAAGGCGCCGTGCGGACCCCCAAGCTCCGGACCCGCGTATCGCACTCGGCGCGCATCTGGAACTACTGGCTGGGGGGCAGGGACAACTACCAGATCGACCAGGAAGTGGGCGACCACATCCTGACCGTCGTGCCGGAGATTCCCCGGTCGGCCATCGCCGACCGGCAGTTCCTGGCGCGGGCCGTGAGTCACCTCGCCGGTGAGGCGGGAATCCGGCAGTTCCTGGACATCGGCACCGGCCTGCCGATCGTCGACAACACCCACGAAGTCGCCCAGCGGGTCGCTCCCACGAGCAGGATCGTCTACGTGGACAACGACCCCGTCGTGCTCAGCCACGCCCGCGCCCTGCTCACCAGCACGCCCGAAGGCGCGACGGACTACATCGACGCCGATGTCCACGCGCCCGACACGATCCTGCAGGGCGCCGCCCGGACTCTGGATTTCAGCCAACCCATCGCGATCACGATGCTGGGCATCCTCAATTTCGTTCTGGACACCGATGAGGCCCAGTCCATCGTGCACCGGCTCCTGGACGCCGTGCCGTCCGGCAGCTACCTGGTCGTCTCGCACCCCACCACGGAAGTCGACGGCCCGGCGATGACCCAGGCGGTCCGCTACTGGAACAGCCAGGGATCGGCCCCGATGACGCTGCGCACACGCGAGGAACTCCTCCGGTTCTTCGACCGCCTCGACCTCGCCGACCCCGGCCTCGTCACCTGCTCACGCTGGCGCCCCGACGCCTCGCCGGACGAGATCGTCGACGTCACCCACTTCTGCGGGGTGGGACGCAAGCCGTAGACCTGAGCAAGGGGTCCGACCGGCCCAGTTACACAAAACCGCACCCGCACATACACTGGCGTCTCCCTGGCACGCCTGTTGACCTGCGAGAACGCGGCGGTTGAGCTGACCCGTCGTAATGAGGAGCGCCCCCATGTTCTACTACGTGCTCAAGTACGTGATCCTGGGACCGCTGTTGAGGCTGGTTTTCCGCCCACGGATCGAGGGCCTCGAGCACGTACCGTCGACGGGCGCGGCCATCGTCGCCGGCAACCATCTGTCCTTCTCGGACCACTTTCTGATGCCCGCGATCCTCAAACGGCGGATCACCTTCCTTGCGAAGGCCGAGTACTTCACCGGTCCCGGTATCAAGGGCCGGCTGACAGCCGCCTTCTTCCGCAGCGCCGGTCAGATCCCGGTGGACCGCTCCGGCAAGGACGCGGGTCAGGCGGCCATCCGCGAAGGTCTCGGCGTGCTGAGCAAGGACGAACTCCTCGGCATCTACCCGGAGGGCACGCGCTCGCACGACGGCCGCCTCTACAAGGGCAAGGTGGGCGTCGCGGTCATGGCCCTCA
The DNA here is from genome assembly GCF_005786655.1 of Streptomyces montanus. Classification (NCBI taxonomy): domain Bacteria; kingdom Bacillati; phylum Actinomycetota; class Actinomycetes; order Kitasatosporales; family Streptomycetaceae; genus Streptomyces; species Streptomyces montanus. The sequence continues at coordinate 5,098 of NZ_VBZC01000027.1, read as the reverse complement.
AGGCCCAGGTACCGGTCATCCCGTGCGCGATGATCGGCACGTTCGAGGCCCAGCCGCCGGGCAAGGTCATCCCGAACATCCACCCCGTGGTGATCCGCTTCGGCAAGCCCCTCGACTTCTCCCGCTATGCCGGCATGGAGAACGAGAAGGCCATCCTGCGCGCCATCACCGACGAGATCATGTACGCGATCCTCACCCTCTCAGAGCAGGAGTACGTCGACCGGTACGCGGCCGTCGTCAAGGCCGAGGAAGCCGCCGAGAAGGCGGAGAAGGCCCGCAAGTTCCCGCGTATGCCGCTGAGTTGAGTTGACGCTCCTCCCCAGGGCCATGGCGCTCGCGCTGTCCCCGCTTACGCGCTCGGAGAAGTCTGCGGAGAGCAGAACGCCCTGGGGCGGCGGGCCGTCCGGCCGTACGGTCACGTCATGAGACGTGCAGTGGTGATCGGAGCGACAGGACAGATCGGGCGCGTGGCCGTGGGCGCCCTGGCCCGGGACGGCTGGCAGGTGACGGCCGTGTCGCGGGGCGGCGACCGGGACCAATCGTGGCCCGGGGAGGTACGGACGGCGCGGGCGGACCGCGAGGACGACGCGGCCCTGGCCGCCGTGGTCGGCGACGGCTGTGACGTACTGGTGGACCTGGTGGCCTTCGGGTCGGAGCACGCACGGCAGTTGACGGGGCTCGGCGGTCGCGTCGGCTCGGCCGTGGTGATCTCCAGTGTGTCGGTGTACGAGGACGACAAGGGCCGCGGCTTCGACACGCAGGCGGAGCCGGACGGGTTTCCCCAGTACCCGGTGCCCATCCCGGAGAGCCGGCGCACGGTCGCGCCGGGCGATGCCTCCTACAGCACCCGCAAGGCGGCCCTCGAGCGCGAACTCCTCGCCGCCGCCGACACATTGCCGACGACGCTGCTGCGGGCGGGCGCGATCCACGGCCCGCACTGCCGGACACCGCGGGAACTGTACTTCGTGAAACGCAACCTGGACGGTCGGCGCAGGCGGATCCTCTCCTTCGGCGGGGAGAGCCGCTTCCACCCGGCGAGCGTCCACAACATCGCGGAACTCATCCGGCTCGCCGCGGCGAAGCCCGGTGCACGCGTACTCAACGCCTGTGACGACGGGGCCCCCACGGTGGCGGAGATCGCCTCGGCGATCGACAGCGTGATGGGTGTCGAGACCGAGACCGTCCTGCTCGACGGCCCTCCTCCCCCGGAGGGCGTGGGCGACACCCCGTGGTCGGTGCCGCACCCGGTGATCTGCGACATGTCCGCGGCCCGGCGGGAGCTGGGGTACGAGGAGGTGACACGGTACGCCGAGACCCTGCCGGAGACCGTCGCGTGGATCGAGCGTCAACTCGCCGCAGACGCCGGAGGTGTCGGAGGCGTCGGATCCGCCGGACGGCCGGGACGGGCGGGGCGGGACTGGCGCGAGGCGTACCCCAAGATGTCGGAGGCGTACGGGGACCTCTTCGACTACGCGGCGGAGGACGCCTGGCTGGCGGCGCGGAACGCGTGAGGGGCGGCCGGTAGTCCGGCCGCCCCCCCTTCTTCGGCTGGTTACGGCTTCGGCGTGGCGTGCGGTGCGCACGTCACGTCGGCCGCGTCGACCTTGCCGGTGAGCAGGTAGGTGTCCACCCGCTCGTTGATGCACGGATTGGTCAGTCCGGTGACCCCGTGCGAACCCGCGTCCTTCTCGGTGATCAGACGCGAGCCCTTGAACCGCTTGTGCAGCTCGACGCCGCCCTCGTACGGGGTGGCGGCGTCACGCGTGGCCTGCACGATCAGCACGGGCGGCAGCCCTTTGCCGGTCTTCACGTCCAGCGGGGTCTGCTGCTTGACCGGCCAGGTGGCGCACGGCAGGTTCATCCAGGCGTTGGCCCAGGTCATGAACGGGTAGTCCTTGTGCAGCCGCGTGTTGTCGCGGTCCCACTTCTTCCAGCTGGTGGGCCACTTGGCGTCCGTGCACTCGACGGCCGTGTACACGGCGTTGCCGTTCTCCGCGGCGATGTTGCCCGCGGTGTCCGACAGATCGGGCGCGGCGGCGTCGACGAGCGCCTGGGTGTCACCGGCGACGTACTTGCTGAACACCGTCGCGACCGGCACCCAGGAGGAGTCGTAGTACGGCGCGCTCTGGAAGAACGAGATGAGCTCGGCCGGGCCGACGACCCCGCCGATGGGGCTCTTCTTGGCCTCGGCGCGCAGCTTGAGCCACTGGTCCTGGACCTTGGCCTGTGTGTCACCGAGATGGAAGGCCCCGTCGTTCTTCGCGACCCACGCCGTCCAGTCCTTCCAGCGCATCTCGAAGGCGACGTCCTGGTCCAGGTTGGCCTGGTACCAGATCTTCTCGCGCGACGGGTTGACGACGCTGTCCGCGATCATGCGGCGGACATGGGTCGGGAACAGCGTGCCGTACACGCCGGCGATGTACGTGCCGTAGGAGACACCCAGGAAGTTGAGCTTCTTCTCGCCGAGCGCGGCCCGGATGACGTCCAGGTCGCGTGCGGTGTTGGGCGTCGTCATGTGCGGCAGCATCTCGCCGCTGCGCTCGACACAGCCCGCCGCGTACTCGGCGGCGAGCTTGCGCTGGGCCCGCTTGTCGGCCTCGGAGTCCGGCACCGGGTCCATCTTGGGCGCCTTCACGAACTCCTGCGGATCGACGCAGGAGATGGGCGCCGAGTGGCCGACGCCGCGCGGGTCGAACCCCACGAAGTCGTACGCCTTCGCCGTGTTGGCCCAAATGGGATTCTTCGTGGTGACGCGGCGCGGGAAACGCAGGCCCGAGCCGCCGGGTCCGCCCGGGTTGTAGACGAGCGCGCCCTGCCGCTCCTCCTTCGTTCCCGTGTTGCCGATGTGGTCGACGGCGAGCTTGATCTGCTTGCCGTTCGGCTTCGCGTAGTCGAGCGGCACGGTGACCCAGCCGCACTGGATGGGCTTCTCCAGCCCCCAGTCGGCCGGGCAGTCCTGCCAGTCGATCCCGGACTTCGCGGCCCGTGCCGCCGCGATCGCCGTGCCGCGCGCCTCACGGTCCTGGCCGTGGCGGGTGTCCGCGCTGGCCGACGGCGCCGCGACGGCGCCGGCTATCAGTGTCGCCGTGACGAACACTCCGGCGGAACCGAGCGCTGTCACCCTTCTCTGCGGACGCATACCCCTCAAGTGGGACCTCCCCGTACATCGTTGCGGTCGGTACGGGATCTTTCCGGCTGTGACCTACCTGAGAACAGGGGGTACTTGGCTTCTTTGCCAATCCGATAACCGGTACGCGTTTGCCCGTTGAGCGGAGAGTGTGGTGCTAGACCCTGTCGTCGAGTGTGCGCAGCGCCTCGTCGAGAGTCCGGCGCAGCCGTAGCGCGTCCGGGGCGAGCGCGGTCACGAGGACACCGGGACCGGCGAGGGGGGTGAGCGCCGCGTACTCCCCCAGCAGCCGCGGGCTCGGGCGCGCCTCTGCGAACTCCGGTCGTACGACAACGAGTTGCCCCACCGCACGATGCCCCGCCAGTACGGCGGGGCCGTCCCAGCCGCCGGACGCGCCGGGCCCGCAGCACAGTTCCTGGTCGAGAAACGAGCGCCCGCGAAGACGAACGGTGAGCCGGCTGGTGAGACGGCCGGGCTCCTCGTGGGCACGCCCGAGGACCTGTTCCTCGCGCAGCACGAGCCTGGCGCCCGGCATGAGGTCGACGTGCGTGGTGACGTACAGATCACTGCCGTTCGCGGAGATCAACTGCTCGGGCAGCCAGCGCAGTTCGGCGCCTTCGGCAACGGTGAGGCGTACGTCGTAGCGTGCCTCGCCCTTGGTCTGCCCCGGCAGGGCGATGGTGGCGGCAGCCGACCCGATGTGCAGGGCGGCACCCTCGGCGGCCGCCGCCTCGACGGTGAAGTGGTCGCCGCCCAGGGGGCCGCTCATCGCACCGACCAGCATCACCCGCGCCTCGGCGCCGCTCCCCCGGGTGCGGCGCAGCGCGAGCGGACCGTCGCCTTCCAGGGTGGGCAGCGCGGTGCCGCCCCGGCCGTCGGGGCGGGCGGCGATCCGTGCGGTGGCCCGTACCCCGGCTGCGCCGCCCGTCATGCCGTCCACGCGGCGAGCTGCCCGCGCACCCACGCGGCCACGTCCGTGACTCCGCCCTCGGCCCGCAACGACTGGAAGATGACCGGCAGTTCGGCCCGCTGCGCCTTCGCGTCGGTGGCCATCCGCCCGAGGTCGGAGCCGACGAACGGTGCGAGATCCGTCTTGTTGACCACCAGCAGATCGGCCGTGGTGACGCCGGGCCCGCCCTTGCGGGGAATGTCGTCACCACCGGCCACGTCGATCACGAAGATCTGCGCGTCGACGAGCCCCCTGGAGAAGGTCGCGGTGAGGTTGTCGCCACCGGACTCGACGAGGATGAGATCCAGCGGCCCGACCTCGTCCTCCAGGTCCTCGACGGCTTCGAGGTTCGCGGAGATGTCGTCCCGGATCGCCGTGTGCGGGCATGCCCCCGTCTCGACGGCGGTGATCCGCTCGGGCGGCAGCACGGCCTCCCGCAGAAGGAACTCCGCGTCCTCGCGCGTGTAGATGTCATTGGTGACGACGGCGAGGGAGATCTCATCGCGCAGCGCACGGCAGAGCGCGGCAACGGTCGCGGTCTTACCGGACCCGACGGGCCCACCGAGCCCGATCCGCAGGGCCCGACGCGTACCGTCGGGCCGGTGAGCGTCGGCACTGATGGCGGACGGTCCGTCGTGGGAGTGGGTGTGGTCGAGATGCATAGGGGCGGCTCCAATGCTCTGGTCGGGCACCCTTCAGCCCGTCCGGCGTTTGAGGACGAGGCTGTTCGGGCCGATTGGGGGTCTGGGGACACAGCTCCCAGCGGGGGTCCAGGGCCTGAGCCCCGTGGTGGGGTCCGGGGGCGGAACCCCGTGGTGGGGTCCGGGGGGAACCCCGCGGTCGGGCCTGAGGGGCGGACCCCGTGGTGGGGTCCGAGGGTGGAACCCCGCGGTCGGGCCTGGGGGCCGAACCCCGCGGTGAGACCTGGGGCGCAACCCCGCAGTCGGGTCCGAGGGCGAAACCCCGCAGTCGGGCCTGAAGGCCGAACCCCGCGGTGAGACCTGGGGCGCAACCCCGCAGTC
>NZ_VBZC01000026.1:98551-137451 GCF_005786655.1 Streptomyces montanus | reverse complement strand
CAGCGCCCCGTGCGCCTCGCGGACCTGCTCCCACGCCGCGCCCGAGGCGGCCTCCGGCCCCCGCGCCGCCGCCAGCAGCCCGTGCGCCTCGTCCCGCACGACCAGCGACTGCTCCACGTCCCGCGCCGCCTCCGCGGCCGAGGTCAGCGTCCGGTCGCCGAGCGGCTGGGCGGTGCGCAGGGCGCCGTACAGGACGCCGCGCACCCGGCGGCGTACGACGATCGGCACCGCGAGGACGGATCGCAGCCCCTCCGCGGCGACCGCGGCGTCGTACTCATGGCTGATCTGCCGCGAGGAGGAGTAGTCCGTGACGGAGCAGGGCCGCGCGAGGGCCACCGTCTTGCCGCCGAGCCCGTTGCCCGACGACACCGTGATCGCGCTGAGCGCCGTCGTCGCCGTACCCGTCAGCTCGCTGATGCGCATCTGCCCGCTGTCCGGCTCGACCAGGCCGCCGAACGCGACCGGCAGCCCTGTCACGCGCCGCAGCCGCATCAGGGCGCCGCGCATCTCCACCGCTCCGCTCACGTCCGCCGCCACGTGCTCCTCCCTTCGGCCAAGACACACCCCCGTCCGGGGGTAGTGAGACCCGCATCACCGATTACACGATGTCATTGAGTCGCCCGGCAATGCGGTCGGGTACGAGGAGGACAGATGACGACGCCGACCGAGGGCTTCCGCAGCGCGCGGGACTTCCTGCTGGAGCACCGTGAGGACTATGCCACGGCATACGAGGGTTTCGCCTGGCCCCGCCCGGAATTCTTCAACTGGGCGCTCGACTGGTTCGACGTCATCGCCCGCGGCAATGACCGCACCGCCCTGCACATCGTCGAGGAGGACGGCACACGCACCCAGCTGTCCTTCGCCGCGCTGTCCGAGCGCTCGGCCCGGATCGCCAACTGGCTGCGCGAACAGGGCGTGCGCGCCGAGGACCGCGTCCTCGTCATGCTCGGCAACCAGGTCGAGCTCTGGGAAACCGCCCTCGCCGCGATGAAGCTGCACGCCGTCGTCATCCCGGCGACCCCGCTGCTCGGCCCCGCGGACCTGCGCGACCGCATCGACCGCGGGCGCGTACGGCATGTGATCGTGCGCGCCGAGGACACCGGCAAGTTCGACGACGTGCCCGGCCGTTACACCCGGATCTCCGTCGGCGGTCCGCCGGAGACCGAAGGCTGGCCGGGCATCAGCGGTCACCCGCGGACCGGCGGTCGCCCGGCAGGCTGGCGGCCGTACGAGGAGGCCTACGCCGCCTCGGCGGACTTCGTGCCCGAGGGTGTCACCCGCCCGGACGACCCGCTGATGCTGTACTTCACCTCGGGCACCACCGCGCGCCCCAAGCTGGTCGAGCACACCCATGTGTCGTACCCGATCGGGCACTTGGCGACCATGTACTGGATCGGCCTGAAACCGGGCGACGTGCACCTGAACATCTCCTCGCCCGGCTGGGCCAAGCACGCCTGGTCGAACCTCTTCGCACCCTGGAACGCCGAAGCCACCGTCTTCATCCACAACTACACACGCTTCGACGCGGCCCGGCTGATGGCGGAGATGGACCGCGCGGGGGTGACGACCTTCTGCGCCCCTCCCACCGTGTGGCGCATGCTCATCCAGGCCGACCTGACCCAGCTGCGAACGCCGCCGCGGGAGGCCGTCGCCGCAGGGGAACCCCTGAACCCCGAGGTCATCGAGCAGGTGCGGCGGGCATGGGGAGTGACGATCCGGGACGGCTTCGGGCAGACCGAGACGGCCGTACAGGTGTCCAACAGCCCGGGACAGAAGCTGAAGACGGGCTCCATGGGCCGGCCCAGCCCCGGCTTCCGTGTCGAGCTGCTCGATCCGGTGTCGGGCATGCCGGGCCTGGACGAGGGCGAGATCGCCCTCGACCTGTCCGACCGGCCCGTGGGGTTGATGACCGGCTACCACGGCGACGCCGACCGTACGGCCGAGGCGATGGCGGGCGGCTACTACCGGACGGGCGACATCGGCTCACGGGACGCGGACGGCTACATCACGTACGTGGGCCGCGCCGACGACGTGTTCAAGGCCAGCGACTACAAGATCAGCCCCTTCGAGCTGGAGAGCGCGCTCCTCGAACACGAGGCCGTCGCCGAGGCGGCCGTCGTGCCCGCCCCCGACGAGCTGCGCCTCGCCGTTCCGAAGGCGTACGTCGTGCTGGCGGAGGGATGGAAGCCCGGCCCCGACACCGCCAAGATCCTCTTCGAGCACTCCCGTACCACCCTCGCCGCCTACAAGCGCATCCGCCGTCTGGAGTTCGCCGATCTGCCCAAGACCGTGTCGGGCAAGATCCGCCGGATCGAGCTGCGCGAGGCCACCGCCGCGGGCTCCACTGACGAGTACCGCGAGGAGGACTTCCGGTGAGCCGGCCTCCGGTGAGCGGGCCGGCGAGTCCCCCGGAGGGGGCCAACACCCCGGGAGCCAGTTACACCCACGGGACCAGTACGACACCGCTCCTGGGCGACACCATCGGCGCCAACCTCGACCGGGCGATCGCCGCGTACCCTTCGCGGGACGCGCTCGTCGACGTGCCCTCCGGGCGGCGCTGGACGTACGCCGAGTTCGGCGCCGCCGTCGACGAGGTGGCGCGCGGGCTGCTCGCCAAGGGCGTGCGGAAGGGTGACCGCGTCGGCATCTGGGCGGTCAACTGCCCCGAGTGGGTGCTCGTCCAGTACGCCACCGCCCGCATCGGCGCGATCATGGTGAACATCAACCCGGCCTACCGAGCCCACGAGCTGCAGTACGTGCTCAGGCAGGCCGGGATTTCGCTCCTGGTCGCCTCGCTCGCCCACAAGGGCAGCGACTACCGGGCCCTGGTCGGCCAAGTGCGCGCGAAGTGCCCTGGGTTGAGCGAGACGGTCTTCATCGGCGATCCGAGCTGGGACGCGCTCGTCGCGGGCGCCGCGTCCGTCCCGTACGAGCAACTGGCCATGGCCCAGGCCGACCTGAGCTGTGACGACCCGGTCAACATCCAGTACACCTCGGGCACCACCGGCTTCCCGAAGGGGGCCACGCTCTCGCACCACAACATCCTCAACAACGGCTACTGGGTGGGCCGGACCCTCGGCTACACCCAACAGGACCGGGTGTGTCTGCCCGTGCCCTTCTACCACTGCTTCGGCATGGTGATGGGCAACCTGGGCGCCACCTCGCACGGCGCGTGCATCGTGATCCCGGCGCCGTCCTTCGACCCGGCGGCGGCCCTGAAGGCGGTCGAGCGGGAGCGCTGCACCTCGCTGTACGGCGTCCCGACGATGTTCATCGCGGAGCTCAATCTTGCGGACTTCGCGACGTACGACCTCGCCTCCCTGCGCACCGGGATCATGGCGGGCTCGCCCTGTCCCGTGGAGGTCATGAAGCGGGTGGTCGCCGAGATGCACATGGCCGAGGTCTCCATCTGCTACGGAATGACCGAGACCTCGCCCGTCTCCCTCCAGACACGCCGCGAGGACGACCTGGAGCACCGTACCGGCACCGTGGGGCGCGTACTGCCGCACATCGAGGTCAAGGTCGTCGACCCGGTGAGCGGGGTGACGCTGCCGCGCGGGTCCGCGGGCGAGCTGTGCACCCGTGGCTACAGCGTGATGCTCGGCTACTGGGACGAGCCCGAGAAGAGCGCGGAGGCCGTCGACTCCGGGCGCTGGATGCACACCGGGGATCTGGCCGTGATGCTCGACGACGGGTACGTCCAGATCGTCGGCCGGATCAAGGACATGATCATCCGGGGCGGCGAGAACATCTATCCGCGGGAGATCGAGGAGTTCCTGTACACGCATCCGAAGATCGCCGACGTTCAGGTGGTGGGCGTACCTCATGAGCGGTACGGCGAGGAGGTGCTCGCCTGCGTCGTCCCGCGCGACCCCGGCGCCCCGCTGACCCTCGAGGAGCTGCAAGCCTTCTGCGCCGGGCAGTTGGCGCACTACAAGGTCCCCAGCCGGCTGCGGATCATGGAGTCCTTCCCGATGACGGTGTCCGGGAAGGTGCGGAAGGTCGAACTGCGGGAGAAGTACGCGGATTAGTGGCTCAGTGCGTCTCCCTGCGCATGCAGACCCGGGGCCAGCGGTCGAGGCCGTGTTCGGCCTCCGTGGCACGGATCTTCCGTAGTCCCGGGGTGAGTTCGGCCTCGTCCAGGACGCGGAAGCCGATGCGCGCGTAATAAGGCGCGTTCCAGGGGACCTCCGTGAAGGTGGTCAGGGTGAGACCGGCCAGGCCCTGGTCGCGTGCGCGGTCGGCGGCGTACGCGATCAGCGTCCGGCCCACACCCCGTCGGCCCGCGTCCGGGTGGACGGAGACCTGCTCGATATGGAAGGCGCCGTCCACGGGCTCGCCGATCAGATAGGCGACGATGCGGCCGTCCCCTTCGGCGACCCAGGCGTGCCCCGCCTGCCGGAAGCGCTCCAGCACGGCGGGCGCGGGCGGCTCGTCATCGGCGATCTCCGGCATGCCGAGGGCACGGAACGGTTCGCCCGCGGCGCGTTCGATGTCCTGGAGCAGCGGGAGGTCGGCGGGGGAGGCGGGTCTGATGGGCATGGCCTCAAGTATGCGGGCCGCCAGGGCGGTTGTCGGGGCGGTCGGAGTGGTCAGGCGCCCGCGGCGATGAGCTCGTCCGCGAGGCTGTTGACCGGCCGCGGAGTGCCGGTGAGATCCAGTACGAAGAGGGGGATGCCGAGGGAGTCGGCCCGGGTGCGGGCGTCCTCCGCGTATCCGGCCAGCGAGAAGTAGACGCAGCCCACCGATTCCGTCATCGCCGTCAGCCACAGACACTCCACGTCGCGCAGTGAGGCGGGACTCAGGGCGGGCTCGACCTGCGCGAGGACTCCGCGTGCCGCGAGTCCTATCCCCGAGGGCGGTCGCTGATCTGCCCGCCGTATGTCCTGGTAGCCGAGCCAGCGGAGGTACAGGGCGGCGACGGTCACGGCGTCCCGGGCGGTACGGATCGTCACGGGCTGGAAGGCGGGGCGGGGCGCGGACGCCTCACGGGGGAGAGGGATACGAGGGGCAGGGGTGCCCGGGCCCGTGGCCGGTGCCGAGTCTGGCGCCGTGCCCGGTGTCGAGTCCGGATGGTCGGCGCCTGCATCGGCCCTCCGGGCTCCTGACCCGTCGTCGGTACCTTCGGCAGCCCGGACTTCGGGGTCTGTGCCGGAGTCCGCCCTCGGCGTCGGGGGCTCTTGGCCGCTGACCGGGTCCTGGGCGGCGTCCGCTTCCGTACGGGTGGCGGGCGCCGTGTCGGTGTCGGGCTCCGTCGGCCGCGCGTGCCCGCGCGGTGCGGGTGGCTCCGTCACCGGTACTCGTAGCACCGTCCCGCAGGAGCAGCCCAGTTCGGGCCGCGGCCACTCGTCCTCCCGTCCGCAGGCCGCGCAACGGACCATGACCCAGTCCTCGTCCCAGGTGTGGTGCGTGACGGGCTCCAGGGCCGCGCGCAGGTCGAGCGCGGGCGTGACGGGTGAGCCGCACGCACAGGGAAAGGACGGCGCTGTGTAGTGGTGCTCGCGACGGCAGGCCGGGCACCGCACCGTAACGCTCTCTGCCATGTCCCCACTCCAGAGACGTCACATCGGGACTGCGCCTCCATCGTCCTCCAAGCGGGCCTCCCGCGGCAGGGAGTTGGGGCAACGGACACGTGGGCCCGGTCACGGCGGCCCGCGCGCAGTCCCTTGACGGCCCCTGGGGCGCCGCTTACATTGCTTCCAAATAGTAGAAGTAAATTTCCGCTATACGGAAAATTCTGGAATCGGAATCTCTGGGAAATCACAGCTCACCGCGGGGCGCGACGGGAGCTCGAATCCGACGGCCGAAGCAAGCCCGAGCAGGAGTACGCCATGGCTCGTATGACCGCTGCCCGCGCGGCAGTTGAGATCCTCAAGCGTGAGGGGGTCAGCCACGCGTTCGGTGTACCGGGCGCGGCGATCAACCCCTTCTATGCCGCGCTCAAGTCCTCCGGCGGGATCGACCACACCCTCGCCCGCCATGTCGAGGGCGCCTCGCACATGGCGGAGGGGTACACCCGCACCCACCCCGGCAACATCGGCGTCTGCGTCGGTACGTCCGGCCCCGCCGGCACCGACATGATCACCGGTCTGTACTCCGCGACCGGCGACTCGATCCCGATCCTGTGCGTCACCGGTCAGGCGCCGACCGCCGTGATCCACAAGGAGGACTTCCAGGCCGTCGACATCGCCTCGATCGCCAAGCCGGTCGCCAAGATGGCGGTCACGGTGCTGGAGGCGGCCCAGGTTCCGGGCGTCTTCCAGCAGGCGTTCCACCTGATGCGCTCCGCCCGGCCCGGGCCCGTCCTCATCGACCTTCCCGTCGACGTCCAGCTGACGGAGATCGAGTTCGACCCGGAGACGTACGAGCCGCTGCCGGTCTACAAGCCGTCGGCGACCCGCGCGCAGATCGAGAAGGCTCTCGCGCTCATGGGCGAGTCCGAGCGCCCGCTCATCGTCGCCGGCGGCGGTGTCATCAACGCCGATGCCTGCGAACTCCTCGTCGAATTCGCCGAGTTGACCGGCATACCGGTCGTCCCCACCCTCATGGGCTGGGGCGTCGTTCCCGACGACCACGAGCTGAACGCCGGCATGGTCGGCCTCCAGACCTCGCACCGCTACGGCAACGCGACCTTCCTGGAGTCCGACTTCGTCCTCGGTATCGGCAACCGCTGGGCCAATCGTCACACCGGCAAGCTGGATGTCTACACGGCCGGCCGGACGTTCGTCCATGTCGACATCGAACCGACGCAGATCGGGAGGATCTTCGCCCCGGACTACGGCATCGCCTCCGACGCGAAGGCCGCGCTGGAACTGTTCGTCGCGGTGGCACGGGAGTTGAAGGCCGAGGGCAAGCTGCCGGACCGGAGCGTCTGGGCGGCCTCCGCACAGGAGAAGCGGGCCCGGCTCCAGCGACGTACACACTTCGACGACATCCCGATCAAGCCGCAGCGCGTGTACGAGGAGATGAACAAGGCCTTCGGCCCGGAGACCCGGTACGTGTCGACGATCGGCCTCTCGCAGATCGCCGGAGCCCAGATGCTGCACGTCTACCGGCCCCGCCACTGGATCAACTGCGGCCAGGCGGGCCCTCTCGGCTGGACCGTCCCCGCCGCGCTGGGCGTCGCCAAGGCCGACCCGGAGGCGTCCGTGGTGGCCCTGTCCGGCGACTACGACCTCCAGTTCATGATCGAGGAACTGGCCGTCGGCGCCCAGCACAGGATCCCGTACGTCCACGTCCTGGTGAACAACTCCTATCTGGGCCTGATCCGCCAGGCGCAGCGGGCGTTCGACATCGACTTCCAGGTCAACCTGGAGTTCGAGAACATCAACTCGCCCGAGCTCGGCGGCTACGGCGTCGACCACGTCAAGGTCGTGGAGGGCCTCGGCTGCAAGGCGCTCCGCGTCACCGACCCGAACGAACTGGGCGCGGCCTTCGAGCAGGCCAAGAAGCTCGCCGCCCAGCATCAGGTGCCGGTCGTCGTCGAGGTGATCCTGGAGCGCGTCACCAACATCGCGATGTCGACGACGAACGACATCGGCAACGTCGTGGAGTTCGAGGAGATCGCGACCGATCCGGACCACACGCCGACGTCGATCAGGCCGTTGAAGGTCTGATACGACCGAGTGCGGCTCGACAGCGGGGGCGGCCCGGCCCGAGGGTGGGGCACCAGGACGGCATGGTTCCGCACGGCACCACGGTGCTGGTCGTGCGGAAGAACCCCCTGGACGCCCTCACGTCCAGGGAGTTCCGGGGGCCCGCTTTCCCGGCACGTACGGCGTTCAGCTGCACTCTGCCCTCGGTGTGCAGCTCGAACTGCACACTGTCCAGGGTGTCCCACTGGTCGTCGAGCACCGGTGGTTCACCGCTCCAGTGCTGAATCCGTACCTCCGGGCGATGGTCGGTTGTGCCGCACTTGAAGACCGCGCCGCCCGGCCCGGCCAGTACCGTCCAGCGCCCCCGTGCTGCTCTGCGCCGTGGCCGGCCCGACTCGGCCTGGACACACCTGCCGCACCGGCCCGCGGGACCACCAGGTCCTACCAGGGCACGGGGCCTTGGTCGTCGGTGAAGGTGCCAGTGGGTCCGTCGGCGGGGATGGTGGCCATCCCGACGGCGGCCACGGCGCCCTGGGCGGGGGTGCGGTGGCCGGAGTGGTTGTTCAGGGCGGTGGCGCAGTGGCCGGGGCAGACGGCGTTGACGAGGATGCCGTCGGGGCGCGGACGCGGGCCTGCTGGAGCGGATCCTGCCGGTGTACCGGAGCGCCCCCGATGCCGTCGAGGTCTAGGTGGTGGTGGCGGTGCTTCCCCGCGGCCACCGACTGGCCGGCCGCGCCACCCTGGTCCTTGCCGACCTCGACGGCGAGCCGATCCCCCGCTGGCCCGGCCCGGATCCGGAAGAAGCGAGCGGCCCGGAGGTGCGTGACAGCGGGCAGCTGATGCAACTCGTCGCCCTGGGCCGGCTGGTCGCTGTGCTCCCGGAATCGGCGCGGCGCCAAGCGCGGTCGGATGTGGTCTGTGTGCCGGTGCTCGACGCGCCGAGGAGTTCGGTCCTGTCGGCGTGGCCCCAGCGGACGAGGTCGCGGGCGGTGGCCGCCGACGAACGTCACCAGCCGGGATAGCGGTGCCACCAATGCGGGTCCCACCCCTGGACGTACTCGCTGCCGCTGGGTGAGTCTTCGAGTTCTGTCAGTAGGTCGCGGGCCAGGGTGTCGAGTACCCACGCCAGTTCGTGACGGCTGACCAGGTCGACGGGCAGTGCCTCGACCCCGTGTACGGCGCCGAGCAGCGCGCCGGCCACGCAGGCGACAGAGTCACCGTCCGGCGCGCCCGCCGCGAACTCCAATGCGCCGCGGAACCCAGCACGGTCGGGGAAGGAGGCCGCAGCGTAGAGGCCGCCGAGCAACGCCGAGGGTGCGGTGGCATCCGGTGCGAGCCGTGCGAGCCGTCCCGCGTCCGCCGGCTCATCGACAGCGTGCCGAAATGCCGCCGCGAGACGGCTGTGCTCGTCGTCGGTGATTCGCTGACCGACGGACGGGAGGGCAGTGATCCCCACATGCAGCGCCTCCCGGGCGGATATGCCGGAGTGGGGAGACGGGCCGCGTTCCCGAGCGGAGTTCGTCAGACAGTGGTGGGCCAGGACGGCTGCATGGGTGGTGGCGGCCTGCGCGGCTGTGTCGCCGTGCGTGAGAGCGGCGAGCGCGCCGGCCTGGGCGATCCCTCCGAGTCCGGTGACCGCAACCGGAAGGGCCCGGGTCAGTGCGTGACAGCCCCGGCTCGTGGTGGCCATTCGCTCGTGGCCTTCCTCGATCCGGGACAGGGCCGTCACCGTCGCCGGTGCACTGCCGCGCCGCTCGGCCAGCGCGGGCACGTCCGCGAGCCAGCCGTCCGGCCACACCGAATCGCCGTAAGAATTCCAGCGGCGCCGCATCTTCTCCACCTCGATGCCCTGCAGGAAAGCCCACCGGCAGTAGGCATGCAGGACCACCCCCGGCGCATAACAGATCCCCTTGTGGTTTCCGCGTACCTGCGCGCGGATGATGCCCTCAGCGGTGAAGCAGGCCAGTTGTGTGCTGACACCGGCCCGCAGCGGACCGCTGGCCGGCAGCCTTCCCCGGGCCCCGCCCAGGGTGTCCCCGAGCGCCAGGCCGAGCATCATCCCGCGCACCTGGGACTGCCTTGTGAGGAACTCCCTCTGGTGATCTTTTTCGTGGGGCAAGGCAGCGCGCCTCTCTCCTTCGGGACAGAAGTGGTTGTCCAGATGATGGTGGTGCCGCAGAGGGCCGTGCAGGAGGGCGAGTCAGGGCGCGAACAGTGTGGGTCACGCTCGCCGACCACCGTAGCGTCAGTCTCACAGGTCCGGCCCCTTGGCCCGTTCCGGGAGCGGCAGTTGCTCCCAAAGGCCGGCGAGGAGGCGTTGCAACTCCTGTATGCCCGCGGGCCGGTAGAGGGGCGCGCCTGTACCGCCTTCTCCCGGGATGACCCGCGCCCGTGGGCGTCCGCGACGTCAGCATCCCCCCCGGATGCCGCCCCCGGTCCGAGGCCCGCCGCCCCCGTGCCGGCGGGCCTCGTGCCGAGAATGATGTGCCCGCGTCCGGGGGAAGTTGAAGCCCCTAGAGCCAGGTTCAGAGCTTGATTTGAGGGTTCCGTAGGCGCCGTACGCACGCCGGTGTAGGAGCGTGGCGGGGTGTGGCTCCGGGTGGCGCGGTGGCTTGGGCGCGACAGGACGGGTGTCAGCCACGGCGCCACCCGGAGGGCTCTCGGGCTCGGGCCCAGGTCAGACGTGCGTGCCGGAGAGGCGCTCGACGGCTCGCAGCAGGGCCGAGTGGTCCAGGGCGCCGTCGCCCTGGGCGCGCAGTGAGGCGACGAGTTGGGCGACCACGGCGCCGGCCGGCAGTGCGGCGCCGACTCGGCGGGCGGCGTCCGTGACGATGCCCATGTCCTTGTGGTGCAGATCGATACGGAAGCCCGGCTTGTAGTCGCGGTTCAGGAAGTTGTCCTTCTTGCGCGTCAGCACGGTGGAGCCTGCGAGCCCGCCGCCCAGGACGTCGAGCGCGGCGTCGAGGTCCACGCCGGACTTCTCCAGGAAGACCACGGCCTCGGCGCACGCCTGGATGTTCACCGCGACGATCAGCTGGTTCGCGGCCTTCACCGTCTGGCCGGAGCCGTGCGGGCCGCACAGCACGATCGTCTTGCCGAGTGCCTCGAAAACCGGCTTCGCCTGTTCGAAGTCGGCCCGGTCGCCGCCGACCATGATGGACAGCACGGCTTCGACGGCACCGGCCTCACCGCCGGACACCGGGGCGTCGAGGACGCGTATGCCCTTGTCCGCGGCTGCCTTGGCCAGGTCGATCGAGGTCTGCGGGGTGATGGACGACATGTCGATCAGGAGCGCGCCGGACCTCGCGTTCTCCAGGATGCCGCCCGGGCCGTACGAGACGGCCTCGACCTGCGGGGACGCGGGCACCATCGTGATCACGACGTCGGCGTCCCGCACGGCTTCGGCGATCGAGCCGGCCGCGGTGCCGCCGGCGGCGGCCAGACGGTCGAGCTTGTCCCGCTCCAGCGTGTAGCCGGTGACGTCGTAGCCCGCCTTGATCAGGTTCTCGGACATGGGGGAGCCCATGATGCCGAGCCCGATCCACGCGACCTTGGGAAGCGTGCTGCTCATGAGGGTGCCTCTCTGACTCCTGTGTTACGTCCATGGGTTGCCGGGCCTGGTCTGGTACGGGTCGCCGGGTCTCGTCCGTGGGCTGTCGCGGCGGGGTGTGTCACCGGGCCGCGCGTGCCTCCGGCGGGAGCCAGGCGAAGGACTCGGTGCTCGGGCGGTCGCCCGGCTTGTACTCCAGGCCGACCCAGCCCTCGTACCCCGCCTTCCTCAGCCGGCCGAGGAGGTCCGCCAGCGGGAGCGTCCCCGTGCCGGGCGCGCCGCGGCCGGGGTTGTCGGCGATCTGGACGTGGCCGGTGTTCGCCGCGTAGCGCTCGATCACCGACGGGAGGTCCTCGCCGTTCATGGACAGGTGGTAGAGGTCCATGAGGAACTTGGCGTTGCCGAGGCCGGTCGCCTCGTTGACCATGTCGACGACGCCGATGCCTGCCGAGGCGGTCACCAGCGGGTAGTGCGGCGACTCGAGCCGGTTCAGGGTCTCGATGAGCAGGATGGCGCCGATGCGGTCGGCGGCCCGGGCCGCGAGCACCAGATTCTCCAGTGCGAGCGCGTCCTGCTCGTCCGGGGTCACATCGTCGACGCGGTTGCCGTACAGGGCGTTGAGGGCCGTGCAGCCCAGGCACTGGGCGAAGTCCGCCGCCACGTCGACGTTCGCGCGGAACTTCTCGGACTCCTCGCCCGGGATCGACAGCGCGCCCCGGTCCGGGCCCGGCAGCTGCCCGGCATAGAAGTTCAGGCCCGTCAGCTGGACGTCCGCGTCCTCGATCGCCCTTTTCAGCGCGTCGAGTTCGGTCCGCTCGGGGACGGGGGAGTCGACCCAGGGCCACCACAGTTCCACCGCGGTGAAGCCGGCCGCCGCGGCGGCCGCGGGGCGTTGCAGCAGCGGGAGTTCCGTGAAGAGGATCGACAGGTTGACGTCGAAGCGCTGCTCTGCGGCTGTGCCCCATTCAGAACCTGATGCAGAAGCTGATGCAGAACCTGGCATGGGAAGGCGGCGCCCCTTCCGTATTATGGAAACTAGTTTCTGTTCAATGGAAGACTGCCCGTGGTTCGGGACGACTGTCAAGGGTGCGGCCCGCCACGCCCCATGGGTGCGGCCCGCCACGCCCCATGAAAGAGCGCCCCCGCGCGGGAGGCGCGGGGGCGCTGCTGCGGTGGCCGACGGGTCAGAGCGCGTCGACGCCACTCACCTTCCAGCCCTCGGAGGTACGGGTGAGCGTCATCCGCACCCGGTTCAGGTCCACGCGGGGACCTGAGACCTGGGTGCTCCTGGTCACCTGGTTGACGAAGAGCAGCACGACCGCCTTGTCCGGCGAGGCCGACACGACGGAGGCCGCGGGGGCGCCGTCGGCCGGCTCCACCACCGTGGCCTTCACCACGCCCTGATACTTCCTTGCCGTCGGCCCCACCACCGTCTTCGTGGTCTTCCGGTACTCGTCACGGAAGTCCCCGGTGAGATGGGCGCGCGCCGCGGCGAAGTCGCGGTCCAGGTGCCGGTGGTCGTACGACAACACGACGGGTGCCGCCTTCCGCGCGGCCGCGAGCGCCTCTCCCCGCGCCTGCTCGGCCTGCCGCCCCTCCCGGTACTGCCACCCGAGCACGGCGACCGCGATCAGACCGGCGACGAGCAGGACGGCGAGCACGACGACGAGGACGACGGGGTACGTCTTCCTTCTCGCCGGCGCATCCTCCTCGAAGGACTCCGGCGACGGCTCGGGCGGGTCGTCCCAGCCGTCCGGCGCTTCGATGAGCACAGTGCGCCCGGAAGGCTGTCCATCGACGGAGCCGCGCTCCGCACGATCCTTGCGCTCCACACGATCCGCACCCTCCACGCGTTCCACGCGCTTCGCCGCCGCGCGGGCGGCCGCCGTCAGGGTGCGGCGGGCGGATGAACCGGCACCGCGCCCCCGGGTGGTCAGGTTCGCCACGGTCTTTCTCCTCACTGGCTTACGGGTCGTACGAGACTGGTCTCGCGGCGGGGCGGGGTGCGGTCAGCCGACGAACTCGACGTCGGACGTCAGCCAGCGGCCGCCCTTCAGCACGAGGTCGAGCTGCAACCGGTACGTGCGCGCCTCCCCGGAGGGCACGGCGGTGTTGGTCACCTTGCTGTCGGCGACCACCAGGACACGGGCCGAGCGCTCGTCGGACCGTGCGATGCCCGCCTCGAGGACCTGGCCCTCGGACACCGACTTGTTCTGGGCGACCAGCTTGGTCAGCTCCTCGGTCTGCGCGGCGAACTGTTTCCTGAAGTCGCCGGTGGCGCCCTTCAACACGTTCCCGCTGTCGCGGTCGTAGTGCCGGTAGTCGAGCGAGGTGAAGTTCAGCGCCGACTGACGGGCCGCCGCGAGGATGTCCTGGCGACGCTGGTCGGCCTCGTGCTGCTCGTACAGCTGGACGCTCAGCCAGATGGTCAGCGCCGTCACCACGATCGTCGCCACGGCGAGCCCCGCCGACAGCGCCCTGCGCCGCAGGCCGCCGCTCGTGCCGGAGCCCTCGCTCGTGTCGGAGCCCGGTCTCGTGCCGGAGCCCGCGCCCGTGCGAGAGCCCTTGCTCATGTCAGAACCCTCGCTCATGTCCTCAGAACTCTCGTTCATGACATCGGTCCCACTAGCAGCCATTGCCACGACTCCTTTCCGAACACGGTCTGCTGTCCGCCCGTCGAGCCGATCTCGACGGTCGTTCCGTCCGGACCGGTGGCGGTGCCGGTCTCCGGGTCGTACGGCGCGATGTACGCGGCCTGGTCGGCGCCGCCGGAACCGGCCGACGCGCCGGGGGCGTTCTGCGCGCCGCGCACCGAGGTGTCGCCGCCGCGCGGGGCCGTGCAGCGCGCGTCGGTGTTCGCCGGGCGCGTGCTCGTGTCGGCGGGGTCGCGGCGTCCTGTCCCGTATCCCTGGGTGCACGGCGGCGGGTCGTCGGCGTTGACGACCAGCCCGAAGTGGGTGGTGCCGTCGCCCGGGATGACGGTGTAGCTGCCCGCGACCACCACCGGGAAGGTGACCAGGGCCTGCTCCACGCCGGGCAGCCGCGCCACCGTGACCTGGCCGCCGCTGATGAGGTTGGCCAGCAGGACCGGCAGGTGCGGCCCGGTGGACTTCAACAGGGAGTTCACCTCCTGCGCGGCCGGCACCGTGTTGCCGATCACCTTGCGCAGATCCCCGTCACTCGACTTCAACTGGGCGGTGAGCGCTGCCAGATCGCGGGAGAACGACTTGATGGACGAACCCTGGTCCGCCTGCGTCTTGAGAACCTTCCGTGCGTCCTCGATCAGCGAGATGGTCTGCGGGAGCGAGTCGGACGCCGACTCGACGAGCGAGTTGCCCGAGTCCACCAGCCGGCTCAGCCGCGGTCCGGTGCCGGAGAAGGCCTTGCCCAACTCGTCGACGGTGACCCGCAGATCGTCCTTGCCGACCGAGGTGACCAGCCGGTCGAGACTGAGGACCATGTCCGTGGTGGGCAGCGGAACCCGGGTGCGGTCGCGCGGAATCGTGCTGCCGTCGAGCAGGTACGGACCGTCGGATACGCGCGGCTGCAGATCGACGTACTGCTCGCCCACCGCCGAACGGTTGGCCACCACGGCCAGGGTGTCCGCCGGGATGCGCGGCCCGTCGTCCTCGATGTCGAGGGAGACCGAGACGCCCTCGGACCCGGTGAGCCGCAGCGCGCCGACCCGGCCCACCGGCACCCCGCGATAGGTGACCTCGGCTCCGGGGAAGATCCCTCCGGAGTCGGCGAAGTCGGCCCGCACGGTGTAACCGCGGTCGAGGAGACCGTCCACCAGGCCCGTGTACTCGACGCCGACATAGGACACTCCGACGGCGGTGACGGTGGCGAAGGCGAGCAGCTGAGCCTTGACCGTACGTGTGATCACGGCTGTATCCCCTTCAGCATGAGTTCCGCGAGCGCCAGATCGATCCCTGGTGGCAGGCCGCCCGAGGCCCCGTGGGCGGCGGCGTAGCTGCTCGTGCACACCGGTGGGCAGAGCGGGCCGCCGTCCGAGGGCGCCGAGGGCTCGGCCGGTGTGTCCGGCAGATCAGGGGTGTCCGGAGTGTCCGGCAGCGAGGTGGGCAGGGGTACGCCCGGAACGTCCGGGAGTTCGGGCAGGTCCGGGCCCTCGGGCTCGTCCTTGCCTCCCCCGTCCTTCTCGCCGGGCTTGTCGGTGAGGTTGCCGTAGATGCCCGCCAGATCGAGGTCGGCGGTCACCTTGAGATTGACGTAGTCGCCCTTGACGGCGTCGACGGCGTTGCGCGGGAACGGGTAAGTGGTCAGCAGCTCAAGGGAGTTGGGCAGATCGTCGCCCGCCTTGTTCAGCTGCTGCAGGATCGGCCTCAGCTGCTTCAGGTTCGCGACCGTGTCGTCCCGCGAGGCGTTCACCACCTTGGTGCCCGTCGTGCCGAGCTTGGACAGAGCGGTGAGCATCCGAGTCAGGTCGCGTCGCTGGTCGGCGAGGACCTTCAGCGCGGGCGGCATGGTGTCGACGGCACGGGCGATGGTCTTCTTCTCCTTGCCCAGCCGTTTGGCCAGCCGGTCGATGCCCTGGAGCGCCCGCACGATGTCCGCGCGCTGCTCGTCCAGGCCGCCGAGGAAGGTGTTCAGCTCCTTGAGCAGGGACTTGACCCGGTTCTCCCGGCCCTTCAGGGCCTTGTTGAGCTCCACGGTGATCGTCTTGAGCTGGGCCACTCCGCCGCCGTTGAGGAGCGCGGACAGCGCGGACAGCACTTCCTCGATCTCCGGGTTCCGGCCGCTGCGGGACAGCGGGATCCTGGCGCCGTCGCCGAGCCGGCCCACCGGGGCGACGTCCGGCGGGGCGGACAGCGCCACGTACTTCTCGCCGAGCATGCTGGTCTGCCGCAGCTCGGCGACCGCGTTGCCGGGCAGCTTCACCGAGTCGGCGACCCGCAGCCGAACCCGCGCGTGCCACCCGGCCAGCTCCACCTTCTCGACGGCGCCCACGGTGACGTTGTTGACCTTCACGGCCGACTGCGGCACCAGGTCGAGTACGTCCCTGAACTCGACCGTGACGTGGTAGGCGTGGCCGTCCGCGGCGGCGCCGCCGGGCAGCTGGACGTCGTACCAGCCGTTGAACTCGCAGCCGGACAGCAGCAGCGAACCGACGGCCGCCCACGCGACCGCCCCGCCCTTCCGCAGCAGGCTCATGCGTCGGCCTCCAGGATTCCGCCCAGCGTCCGGTCGACCGTGCCCGTGCTCGGCACCGCGGGGGCCGGCGGCAGCTCGGGCAGGGAGTCGAAGAGCTTCTCCAGGTCCCGGCAGTCGGGGTTCTTGCCGCCCTCGTCCCCGGTCGTCTTCAGCACGGAGCACAGCAGCGCGGCCGGATCCTGCGGCCCGTCGGGGTTGTTGCGGGTGTCGAGTGTGCCGGCGGACGCGTTGTACGTGTTCTGCAGATTGGACAGACCCGTCGGGGCGACCTCCAACAGCTCCTCCAGCGCGGCCCGTTGGGTGACGAGCACCTTGGTGACCTTGCTGAGGCCCTTCACGTTCGAGGTCAGCGACTTCTTGTTCGTCCGCACGAACTCGGAGACGTCACCGAGCGCCGTGCCGAGATGCTTCAGCGCCGCCGCGAGGTCCTCGCGCTCCCCGGCGAGCTGCTTCGCCACCTTGGCGAGGCTGCTGTTGAACGACCGCACGCTCTTGTCGTCGGAAGCCAGCGCGGCCGTGAACACCTGGAGATTCCGTACGGTCCCGAACAGGTCCCCCCGTCCGTCGGACAGGGTCGTGACCGCCTTCGAGAGGTCCTCGACCGTCCCGTTCAGGTTCTTCCCCTGCCCGTCGAGGTTGTCCGCGCTCACTCCCAGCAGCCGGGACAGCGAGCCGTCCTTGTTCGCGCCCTTCGGGCCGAGCGCCTCCGACGTGGTGTGCAGACTGTCGAAGATCCGGTCCAGCTCGACCGGTACGGCCGTACGCGTCTCGGGGATCACGTCGCCGCTCCGCAGCACCGGGCCCTTCCGGTACACCGGCAGCAGCTGTACATAACGGTCGCTGACCACTGAGGAGTTGATGATCGCGGCCTGGGCGTCGGCCGGCACCTTGCGTCCCTCCTCGTACTCCAGCTCCACCCGCACCCGCTCGCCCTGCGGTGTGATCTTCTTGACCTCGCCGATCCGGACACCGAGGACGCGGACGTCCGAGCCGGGGTAGATGCCGACGGTGCGCGGGAAGTACGCGGTGACGCGCACGGGCTCGGCACGCGGCCACAGCACGAGGGCGAGCCCGGCGACGAGCGCCAGGGCGGTGACCAGGGCCAGACGGCGCGCGATACGCCTGTTCATCGTGAGTCTCCCGTCCGCGGCACCACCGGAGCGGCGACCAGGTTCTGGATGTAGCTGTCGAACCAGCGGCCGTTGCCGAGGGTGTTGGTGAAGACCCGCACATAAGGCGCGAGCAGCTTGACGCTCCGGTCGAGACTCGACTGGTTGCGTTCGAGCATCTTCACGAAGGTGTTGAGGCCCTTGAGAGCGGGCCCGATCTCCTTCCTGTTGTCCTCGACCAGACCGGAGAGCTGGATGCCGAGCGCGGCGGAACTCTTGAGCAGTTTGTGGATCGCCTTGCGCCGCTTGCTGATCTCCTTGAAGAGCTTGTCGCCGTCCTGGACCAGCGCGGAGAAGTCCTCGGACCGATCGGCCAGCACCCCGGTGACGCCGTCGGCGTGGTCGAGGAGTTCGCGCAGCGCCTTGTCGCGCGAGGCCACCGTCTTCGAGATCCGCGACAGCCCCGTGATGGACGCCCGTACCTCGGCCGGCGAATCCTGGAAGGTGGTGGAGATGGTGTCCAGCGCCGTCGCCAGCCGCTCCGTGTCGACCTCTTCGGTCGTGGTGGTCAGATCGCTGAAGGCCTGCACGACGTCGTACGCCGCGACCGTCCGCCGCAGCGGGATCTCACTGCCGGATTCCAGCTGCCCCGGCCCCTTCGGATGCAGCGCGAGGTACTTCGCGCCGAGGATCGTCTTGACTCGGATCGACGCACCGGTCGCCGTGCCGAACCCCGGGTCGCCCTTGACCTTGAAGGTGACCTTGACGTGGTCGCCGTCCAGGTCGACCTCCTCGACCTTGCCGACCTTCACCCCGGCGATCCGCACCTCGTCGCCCGCCTTGAGCCCGCCCGCCTCCGAGAAGGCCGCGCTGTACGTCCGGCCGTCGCCGATCAGCGGGAGGCTGTCGGCGTTGAACGCGGCGACGGCCAGCAGCGCGAGGGTGGTGAGACCGACGGCGCCGATGACGACCGGGTTGCGCTCCCTGAACGGGATCGCACGAGGCAGCAGCCTTATCCGGGGCAGCCTCGGCGGCCGGATCCTCGGCAGTCTCGGTCGCAGGAACCTCGGCAGCTTCGGCCGCAGGAACCTCGGCAGCTTCGGCGGCTCGACGCGTACCTTCACCAGTGGTTCCGGTCGGCGGGCGCGGGACCCGCGCGCGAGGATGCGCCTCTTCACCGGCCGCACCTCGCCCTCGCCACATGCATCTCGGGCGTGAGGACCTGCCGCGTCTTGGGCAGCACGATGCGGCCGTCGAAGTCGCAGAGGTAGAAGTTGAACCACGAGCCGTAGGACGCCGTCCCCGTCAGCTCGTTGAGCTTGTTCGGCAGCCTCTTCAGGACGCCCTCCACGGTCTTCTCGTTCTTGTTCAGCGTGCCGGTGAGATCGGTCAGCCCGGCGATGTCGTCCTTGAGCGGCGGGCGCGCGTCCTCGAGCAGTCCCGAGGTGGCCGCGGTCAGGTCGCCGATGCTCACCAGCGAGTTGCCGATGGGCTTGCGGTCGGCGGACAGTCCGGAGATCACCCGCCGCAGCTGCTTGAGCAGTCCGGAGAAGCGGGCGCCGCGCCGGTCGAGCGTCTTCAGCACGGTGTTGAGGTTGTCGATCACGGAACCGATCAGCTGGTCGCGGCCCGCGAGCGTGGTCGTCAGCGAAGCCGTGTGCGCGAGCAGGCTGTTGACGGTGCCGCCCTCGCCCTGCAGCGTCTTGACGATCTCCGTGGCGAGCTGGTTGACGTCCTTCGGGCTGAGCGCGGCGAACAGCGGCTTGAAGCCGTTCAGCAGCGCGTTGAGATCCAGCGCGGGCCGGGTCCGGGACAGCGGGATCGTGCCGCCGGGCCGCAGCCGGGTCCCGTCGCCCGCACCTTCGGTCAGCGCGATGTACCGCTGCCCGACCAGGTTCCGGTAGCGGACGACCGCGCCGGTGCTGCGCAGCAGCGGACGGTCGGCGCTGACGGTGAAGGTGACCTCGGCCAGCGTCCGGTCCTTGATGCGTACGTCCTCGACCTCGCCCACCCGCACGCCGGCCACCCGGATGTCGTCGCCCTCCTCCAGACCCGTGACGTCGCTGAACACCGCGCGGTACTTGTGCTCGGGGGCGAAGGAGATGTTGACGATGGTGGCGGCGAGCAGAGCCGTCGCCAGGATCGTCACCACCGCGAAGAGGCCGAACTTGACCAGCGGCGCGGCGGCCCGGCGTGCGGGTGTCGTCCTCGTCCTTGTCCTCTTGCTCATGGTCCTCGTCCTCATGCGACGCTCACCGCCGTTCCGCGGGCCATCGGGCCGAACAGCAGGGTCGCGACCGGCGGTACCTCGTCGGCGGGCACGCCCAGGACGGGGGCCACGAGCGAGCCGACCGCGCGCTGTTCGGCCTCGGTGGCGGACACCCCGACCCCGCCCGGCTGTGTGCCGCCACCCGAACTCCCTCGCTTCGTACCGTCGTTGAGGCGGGTGTCGGGCGCGGGCACCCGCGGGCCCGGAAGGCCTCTGCAGTCGGGCCCGGACCGCTCGCCGTAGCGCGGTTCCTCACCGGGTTCGTACGCGGACCGCTGCCGGACGACTTCGAGGGTGATGTGCATCTCGCCGCCCCGGAACGCCTCCTCCGATGCCTCCTCCTGCCGGACCAGGCCGTCGAGGAGGCAGGGGTACTCGGGCGAGTAGCGGGCGAAGAGGTCCAGCGTGGGCCGTGAGACCCGGCCGAGGGTGATCAGCCGGTCGCCGTTCTCGTCGAGGAAGTCGTCCGCGGTGCCCGCGACGCCGGTGGTCGCGGTGAGCGCGGCGGCCAGTCGGTCCCGCTTGTCGACGAGGGTGCGGCTGGTGGTGACGGTGTTGTGCAGGATCTTCATCAGGTCGGGTGCCGCGTCGCCGTACACCTCGGCGACGTCGGCGAACCGTGCGATGTCCTCCCGGAGCGAGGGCATGTGCGGGTTGAGGCGGCGCAGATAGTCCTCGACGCGGACGAGATTGTCACCGATCCGGTCCCCGCGTCCCTCCAGCGCGGTGGAGAACGCCGAGAGCGTGGCGTTGAGCTTGCCGGGCTGCACGGTCCGCAGCAGCGGCAGCAGGTCGTTCAGCAGCTGCTGCAGCTCCATGCCGACCCTGGTGCGGTCCTGGGTGATGACGTCCCCGGCGCGCAGGGGCCGGGCCGAGGAGCCGCGGGGCGCCACGAGGTCGACGTACTTCTCGCCGAACAGCGTCTTGGGCAGCAGCCGCGCGTGCACGTCGGAGGGGATGTGCCCGACCTGCTCCGGCTTGAGCGCGAGGTCCAGTGTGGCCTTCTCGCCATCGGCCCGCACCGCGCGCACCTCGCCGACCAGCAGCCCGCGCAGCTTGACGTCGGCGCGCGGATCGAGCTGGTTGCCGAGGCTGTCGGCCTCCAGCGTGACGCGTACGACCGGGGTGAACGCCTGCTGGTAGACGGCCACGGCGAGCGACAGCAGCAGCGCGAGCACGGCGATGAACACCAGCCCGTACAACCGCATTCTCAGTACTCTCACGGCACTCACCCCGCTATCCGTACGGTCGTGTCGGCGCCCCAGATCGCCAGGCTGAGGAAGAAGTCCAGGACGTTGATGGCGACGATCGAGGTCCGCACGCCGCGGCCCACCGCGACGCCGACCCCCGCCGGACCGCCGCTCGCGTGATAGCCGTAGTAGCAGTGCACCAGGATGATCACGACGGCGAAGACGATCACCTTGCCGAAGGACCAGAACACGTCGATGGGGGGCAGGTACTGCTGGAAGTAGTGGTCGTACGTGCCGGCCGACTGTCCGTAGTAGCCGGTGGTGATGGTGCGGGCGGCGAAGTACGAGGACAGCAGACCGACCACGTACAGCGGGATCACCGCGACGAAACCGGCGATCATCCGGGTCGTCACCAGGAACGGCAGCGAGGGGACGCCCATCACCTCCAGCGCGTCGGTCTCCTCGCTGATCCGCATCGCGCCGAGCTGCGCGGTGAAACCGGCGCCGACCGTCGCGGACAGCGCGAGTCCGGCCACCAGCGGGGCGATCTCCCGGGTGTTGAAGTACGCCGACAGGAACGCCACGAAGTTGGAGGTGCCGAGCTGGTTGAGCGCCGCGTACCCCTGCAGGCCGACCTCCGTGCCGGTGAAGAACGACAGGAAGGCGATGACACCGACCGTGCCTCCCACCACCGCGAGCGCGCCGCGGCCGAAGCTCACCTCGGCCAGCAGCCGCAGGACCTCCTTCTTGTAGCGGCGCAGCGTGCGGCCGGTCCACGCCAATGAACGGCCGTAGAAGACGAGTTGGGTGCCCAGCTCTTCCAGGGACCGCAACGGGCGGTCGAAAAGTCGCATCAGCCGCATCGACTAGCCCCTCTGCGGAACGACTTGGAAGTACACGGCGGTCATCACGAAGTTCGTCACGAACAGCAGCATGAAGGTGATCACCACCGACTGGTTCACCGCGTCGCCCACGCCCTTCGGCCCGCCCTTCGCGGTAAGTCCCTTGTACGAGGCGACGATCGCGGCGATCGCTCCGAAGACGAGCGCCTTCAGCTCGGCCGCCCACAGATCGGGGAGCTGGGCGAGGGTGGTGAAGGAGGCGAGATACGCGCCCGGTGTGCCGTTCTGCAGGACGACGTTGAAGAAATAGCCGCCCGCGACCCCGACGACCGACACCAGGCCGTTGAGCAGCACCGCCACCACCATCGACGCGAGCACACGCGGTACGACGAGGCGGTGGATCGGGTCGATGCCCAGCACCTGCATCGCGTCGATCTCCTCGCGGATCTTGCGTGCCCCGAGATCCGCGCAGATCGCCGTGCCGCCCGCACCCGCGATCAGCAGCGCGGTGACGATCGGCGAGGCCTCGCGCAGCACGGCCAGGACCGAGGCGGCGCCCGAGAACGACTGGGCCCCCAACTGCCGGGTGAGGCTGCCGATCTGCAGGGCGATGACCGCGCCGAAGGGGATCGAGACGAGGGCCGTCGGCAGGATGGTCACGCTCGCGACGAACCAGGCCTGCTGGATGAACTCCCTCGCCTGGAAAGGCCGTCGGGGTATGGCCCACACGACGTCCAGGGCCATCGCGAACAGCTTGCCCGAGTGCCGCAGAGCTCCGGTCGGAGACAGGCTCATGCGTCCGCCACCTCCTTCCCGTACGGGCCCGGGTGAAGACCCGGGTGGAGGTCGGCCTCGCGTCTCGCGATCGCCTCCCAGCGGGGCGGGCGGGGGATGCCCGGACCCGGCAGCAGGCGGGGAGTCATGGCCTGACTGCCGGGAGTCTTCGTGTGCCCGCCGGCACCGAGCTGCGCAAGTTCCTGCTCCACCTGGGCGGCGTCCTTCTCCTCCGCCATGCCGATCGGCCCCTGCATCCGGCCGTTCAGGAACTGCCGTACGACGGGCTCGTCGCTGGTCAGCAGCTTCTCGCGGGGCCCGAACATGACCAGTTCGCGGCGGAACAACAGCCCGATGTTGTCCGGCACCTGGCGGGCCGAGGCGATGTCGTGCGTGACGATCAGAAACGTCGCGTCGATCTGGGCGTTGAGGTCGACGATGAGCTGATTGAGATAGGCGACGCGCACCGGATCGAGGCCCGAGTCGGGCTCGTCGAAGAGGATGATCTGGGGGTCGAGGACCAGGGCCCGGGCCAGCCCGGCCCGCTTGCGCATCCCGCCGGATATCTCGCCCGGCAGCTTCTCCTCGGCACCGATCAGCCCGACCATGTCCATCTTCTCGAGCACGATCCGCCGGACCTGGCTCTCGGACTTACGGGTGTGCTCGCGCAGGGGGAAGGCGATGTTGTCGTACAGACTCATCGAGCCGAACAGCGCGCCGTCCTGGAACAGCACACCGAACAGCTTCCGCACCTCGTACAGGTCGTGCTCACGAAGTCCGGTGATGTCCCGGCCCGCCACCCGGATCGAGCCCCGGTCCGGCTTCAGCAGCCCGACGAGCGTCTTGAGGAACACCGACTTGCCCGTACCCGAGGGGCCGAGCATGACCGAGACCTCCCCGGCGGGCAGCGTCAGCGACACGTCCTGCCAGATGACCTGGTGACCGAAGGACTTGGTCAGCCCTTCCACACAGATCTCGACACCCATCCGGTCCAACCCTTCAGCCGTGGAGCAGCTCCGACATCTGCTCTACGGGGAGGGGCGGGGCGTCCGTCGCTGCGAACGCGAGATTTTTTTACGGGAGGGCGTCGAGGGTGGGGACGCCGCTGGGGGAGGGCACGTCGGACGGTGCGGACACA
Organism: Streptomyces montanus; assembly: GCF_005786655.1. Classification (NCBI taxonomy): domain Bacteria; kingdom Bacillati; phylum Actinomycetota; class Actinomycetes; order Kitasatosporales; family Streptomycetaceae; genus Streptomyces; species Streptomyces montanus. Next base: position 113,812 of record NZ_VBZC01000026.1, on the reverse strand, counting down.
GCGTCCACGGCGTCCGGGGCGGTGGACGTGATCCGCAGGTCAGGGGCGTCCGGCGGTTGCGGGACAGCGGGCGCACTCGGTACCGATGGCACCCGCGGCGCCTCCGGCAGCTCGGGGACCTCGGGGACCTCGGGGATTTCCGGGACGTCAGGGGCCGGCAGCGTCGGCAGCGGGGACAGCGAGACCTCCGGCAGGGGCGGCAGCGGTACGAGGGACCCGTCGCCGGAAGAATCAGTGGTGCCCGGGTCGGGAACCGCCGAGGCGGCCGGGCGGTCGCGCGTGTCCGGGGTCGTCGCCCGGCCGTCGCCGTCCGGCCGGAGCGACTCGGTGGACTCCGACGCGGCGGGGCGTGGCGGCGTACGGTCGCCGCCCCAGTCGGCCGCGTACGGGATGACCAGCCCCGCCACCGCCAGGGTCACCGCCGTGGACGCCACCGCCACGGCCTGGGCGTGTCCGCCCGCTCGCGGCCGGCCGCGCCCGAACAGGAACAGGACGAGCCCGAGTGTTCCGGCCAGCGAGTTGCGCAGCGTCCGCCGGGCCCGGGCCAGCAGCGACTCGACGGTGCGATAGCTCAGCCCCATCCGCACGGCTACCTGTCCGACGTCCAGGTCCTCGGACTTCAGCCGGAGCGCCTCCGCCTGGCGGGCGGGCAGCTCCCCGCTGCGCACGGCCAGCCACTTGGCCTCCGCCCGGTCGCACACCGCCTCCTCGACCGGCACCGGTCCGGGGGCGAACAGCGTCGGGCTGGTGCGCACCTCGGCCTCGCGGTTGACCTGGCGGTAGCGGTCGACGCACAACCGCATCGTGACGGTCGTCAGCCAGGCGGCGAGGCGCTCGTCGTCGAGTTCCGGGCGTTCCGCGGCGCGCAGCATCGCTTCGTGCACGGCGTCCTCGGCGTCCTCCGGGCTCATCGATCTGCGCCGGGCCACCTTGAGCAACTGCTCGCGGTGGCTCCACATGCGCTGCCAACGGTCGTCGGCCGCCTGTGCCTCCGCAGGCATGTCCGTCGGCATGTCCGAAGGCCCGTCCGTAGGCCCGTCCGTAGGCCCGCCCGTAGGCATCTCCGCAGGCATGTCCGACGCCATCAGGGCCCCTTCGCGCTCGCCCGCCGGGCTCGTCCTGCCCGGCGGTTGGCGACATTACCGCCCGGTATCCGCGATTGTGGAGGGGGCGGCGCTCATCGAGTTCTGGCTGTTATCGCCGGTCAGTGGTTAGGGTCGCCTCGTGGCGGGCCAACCGGCTCCGTCGCCGCGGGCACAGGTCAGACGGTGGTTCTGGGGGCAGTGTGCGACTGAGGGTGGAATTCACGACCGAGCCCTTCGACCTCGACGAGGTGCCGCCGCACGCGCTGGTGGCCCGCGAGGTCATCGACGCGGCCGAACTGGACGCCGTGGACGTCGGCCCGTTCGGCAACACGGTGGAGGGTGGCGCCGACACGCTGCTCACGGCCGTGGACGCGCTGCTGCGAAGGACCCTGGAGGCGGGCGCCACGCGGGTCTCGTTGCAGGTCAACGTGATCGAGGAGGGCGATCGGTGACCGGTTTGGGGGACGACCCCTTCGTCACGGCGGTCAAGCCGCTGGTCGACGCCATGGGCGGCGAGGTGCTGCCGCCCGAGCAGGCCGGCCCCGACGATGTCGTCCTGTCCTGGGAGGGTGCGGACGTCGTCGCCGTACGCCTGCCACAGCTGGCCGACTCACTGGACCACATCCTGGCCGCCCTGGAGCGCAAGCAGGGCAAGCCCCTGGCCGAACTCGACCGCAAGGCCAAACAGGAGGTCGTACGCACCCTGGAAGCGCGCGGAGCGTTCTCCGTACGGCACGGCGTGGAGACGGTGGCAAGCGCCCTCGGTGTGAGCCGCTTCACCGTCTACAACTATCTGAACCGGGAGAACGCGGCGAAGGGCGACTGATCCTGGCCCGCCGGAGCCCCGCCCCGAGCCCGCAGCCTTGCCACCTGGTTTTTTCAACAAACTGTTGACGCCGTGTCGCTGTGGGGCGTTAGCTGGTCCCGTGACTTCGAGTTCTTCGCCGCCGGGCCTCACCCGGTTCAACGCCCTGGAGGAGCACGCCGCCGCCACGGCTCTCCACGAGGCGTGTGCCTCGGTGGAATGGGGGCGCAGACTGCTCGCGGGCCGCCCGTTCGCCACGGCCGACGACCTCTTCCGCGCCAGTGACGCCGCCATGTCGGAGCTGACCACCGCTGACCTCCAGGAAGCCATGGCCGGGCATCCGCCGATCGGCCGCCCGAAGCCCGGCGATCCGACCTCGGCCCGGGAACAGCGCGGTATGGCCGGCGCCTCCGAGGAGCTGAAGGCCGAGATGCTGGAGCTGAACCTGGCGTACCAGGACAGGTTCGGCCACGTCTTCCTGATCTGCGCCACCGGCCTCACCGCCGAGCAGATGCGCGACGCGGTCGAGGAACGGATCGGCAACTCGCCCGAGCGGGAGCGCGAGATCGTCCGCACCGAACTGGGCAAGATCAACCGCATCCGCCTCGCCCGACTCGTGGAACAAGAGGACGACGACTGATGAGTACCGCATCGGTGTCCACCCACATCCTGGACACCAGCATCGGCCGCCCCGCCCAAGACGTGCCCGTCTCGTTGTCGGCACGCGAAGACGCCGAGGCCGAGTGGACGGAGCTCGGCTCCTCCGCCACGGACGCCGACGGACGTTGCAAGGACCTCCCGGCGCCACCGGAGGGCACCACGCAGGTGCGGCTCCGCTTCGAGACCGGAACGTACCTCTCCGCACACCGGGACGGTGACGCGTTCTTCCCGGAGGTGACGGTCACCTTCGCCGTCGTGCCGGGCGAGCACTATCACGTGCCGCTGCTGCTCAACCCGTTCGGCTACTCCGTTTACCGAGGGAGCTAGCAAGAGATGCCCACGATCCTGGGACAGAACCAGTACGGCAAGGCCGAGAACCGAGTCGTCAAGATCACGCGGGACGGCGCCACCCATCACATCAAGGACCTGAACGTCTCCGTGTCGCTCTCCGGCGACATGGAGGAGGTCCACTACTCCGGCTCCAACGCGAACGTCCTGCCGACCGACACCACCAAGAACACGGTGTACGCCTTCGCCAAGCAGTACGGCATCGAGTCCGCCGAGCAGTTCGGCATCCACCTCGCCCGCCACTTCGTGACGAGCCAGGAGCCGATCAGGACGGCACGCATCCGTATCGAGGAATACGCCTGGGAGCGCATCGAGAACGCCGGAGAGGGCGCGCACTCCTTCGTCCGCAAGGGACAGGAGACCCGCCTCACGCAGATCACGTACGACGGCGAGGGGTGGGAGGTCGTCTCCGGGCTCAAGGACCTCGTCGTGATGAACTCGACGAACTCCGAGTTCTGGGGCTACGTCAAGGACGAGTACACGACCCTCCCCGAGGCGTACGACCGCATCCTGGCCACCCAGGTCTCCAGCCGCTGGCGCTTCAACTGGACCGACGACGAGCAGGAGGCGCCCGACTGGGACACGTCGTACGAGCAGGTCAAGGAGCACATGCTCCGGGCCTTCGCGGAGACGTACTCGCTGTCGCTCCAGCAGACCCTCTACCGCATGGGCGCGCGCATCATCGACCACCGCGACGAGATCGACGAGGTTCGCTTCTCGCTCCCGAACAAGCACCACTTCCTCGTGGACCTGGAGCCGTTCGGGCTCAAGAACGACACCGCCGACGGAGCTGTGTACTTCGCCGCCGACCGCCCGTACGGCCTGATCGAGGCCACGGTCCTGAGGGACGGCTGTGAGGCGAGGATCCCGGTGGATCTCAGCAACCTCTGAGGCGGACGCGGACCGGAAAAGCAGAGGGAAAGTAGAGGACGAACGATGGCTCAGCGCATCGTCATCGAGAACTGTGCGATCGCGACCGTGGACGCCGACGACACCGAGTACGCCTTCGGTCATGTCGTCATCGCGGGGAACCGCATCGAGTCGCTCGGCGCCGGCAGGGCCCCCGAGGGACTGGAGAACGTCGTACGCCGTGTCGACGCGACCGGCCATCTCGTGACCCCCGGCCTGGTCAACACGCACCACCACTTCTACCAGTGGATCACCCGCGGCCTCGCCACGGACCACAACCTCTTCAACTGGCTGGTGGCGCTCTACCCGATCTGGGCGCGCATCGACGAGGGGATGACGTACGCGGCCGCGCAGGGGTCGCTCGCGATGATGGCCCGGGGCGGTGTCACCACCACGATGGACCACCACTACGTGTTCCCGCGGGGCTCCGGCGACCTGTCGGGATCCATCATCCGCGCCGCCCGGGAGATGGGAGTCCGTTTCACCCTCGCCCGCGGCTCCATGGACCGCAGCGAGAAGGACGGCGGTCTGCCGCCCGACTTCGCCGTCGAGACCCTCGAAGGCGCGCTCGCCGCCACCGAGGCGACCGTCGACGAGCACCACGACGCGTCCTTCGGCGCCATGACGCAGATCGCGGTCGCACCCTGCTCGCCGTTCTCCGTCTCCACCGAACTTCTCCGGCAGGGCGCCGAGTTGGCGCGACGGAAGGGCGTAAGGCTGCACACGCACGGCTCGGAGACCGTCGAGGAGGAGCAGTTCTGCAAGGAGTTGTTCGGCATGGGCCCGACCGACTACTTCGAGTCGACGGGCTGGCTCGGCGAGGACGTGTGGATGGCGCACTGCGTCCACATGAACGACTCCGACATCGCGGCCTTCGCCCGTACGAAGACGGGGGTGGCCCACTGTCCTTCGTCCAACGCCCGTCTGGCGGCGGGGATCGCGCGGGTCCCCGACATGCTGGCGGCCGGCATCCCGGTCGGCCTAGGCGTCGACGGCACCGCGTCCAACGAGTCCGGCGAACTCCACACCGAGCTGCGCAACGCCCTCCTCATCAACCGTCTCGGCGGCCACCGGGAAGCAGCCCTGAACGCCCGTCAGGCCCTGCGTCTCGGCACGTACGGCGGCGCCCAAGTGCTCGGCAGGGCACGGGAGATCGGCTCGCTGGAGCCGGGCAAGCTCGCCGACCTGGTGCTGTGGAAGCTGGACACGCTGGCCCACTCGTCGATCGCCGACCCGGTCACCGCCCTCGTCTTCGGCGCCGCCGCGCCGGTCACCGCCTCCTTCGTCAACGGCCGGCAGATCGTGGAGGACGGCAGGCTGACACATGTCGACGAGGAGGGCATCGCCCGCTCCACGCGGGACGAGGCGCGGCGCCTGGCGCGGATCGCCGCGCAGGGCTGATGGTCTCCCGCCCCCGGCTCAGGACATCGCGGTGAGCTGGTCGCGGACCCGGGCGGCCGCTTCGTACGTGTCGCCGGCCGGCCGGGTCGCCAGGCGGCCCGGGTTCCGCGTCCACCGGTCCTCGATCGCGAACCAGTCGAGGGACTTCGGCTTCCGGCCCTCCTTCAGTGCGGCCCGCAGCTCGTCGAAGTACGTCGACCAGCGGAGTCGGTAGAGCCCGCCGACCAGGCCCGCCCACTCCCGGTTGGCGTAGTCGCGCAGTCCGGCGTCCGCGCCCGGCCGGGTGCCCCACACGGTCAGCAGCGACAGATTGTCGTAGGCCAGCCCTTCCCCCTCGGACGCGTCCGCGCCCCAGGCCCGTGCGTCGGCCACCCAACGCCCCACCAGATGCCGGGAATCAGTGGCCAGCAGGGTCTCCAGTACGTCCATCAGCGCCAGCCAGTCACGGGTCAGCCGGCCGAACTCGCCGGCGTCCCCCGCGTCGTACGCCTCCTTGAGGAGCGGGAGGAGCACCCGGCTGCGGTTGGCGGCGGCCTGGCGGGCCACGTCGAGGAGGTCGTAGCGGTACGCGGAGGACTTCCGAAGACGCGGTGCGACCTTCAGGAGTTCGCCGAGCGCGGGCTCGAAGTCCTCGGCGCTGTACCGGAGTTGCTTGGGCGACCACTTGGCGGCTTTCCTGACCGTGAGCGAGGGGCGCGCTCCGAACAGACCGTCGGCGGCCTCGCTCCACGAGTCGGCACGCGTCGTGCCGTATGCGGTGCGGCGCAGGATGTCCCACGCGGCCTCGGCGTGCGGATCGCGCGCTCCGTAGCGTGCGTGCGCCCAGTCCCTGAACCACGTGGTGAGGTCCAGTCCTCCGTTCTCCCAGGCCAGTTCGGAGAACAGGTCGAAGGCGGCGGGATTGTTGTCCGCCGCCTCCGGCATGAGCGCGACACCGCGCAGGGTGCTGCCCTCCTTGGCAAGCCATTTGCCGTACAGGTCCACCCAGTCCCGGGTGTTGGCGCCCATCGCCGTGTGACCGCCGAAGTTCCAGATGGAGCCGAACGCGTACGGGGTGTCGCCCCAGTCGGATTCGCGGTCGACCACCGTGGGGAAACGGTCCGACAGACCGTCGACGACGAGCATGCGGGACTTGTCGACGGCATCGACGAGCGCCCTCGGCGGGTTGCGCTGCCAGCCGAGGATCACCCAGATCCCGTCCGGACGCGCGGCCCGCAGCGCCTTCTCGACCCCCTTCGCCGCATCGCCGACCGGTACGTCTCCGGGGTCGCCGCCCTCGTGCAGCAGGTCCATCTTGTAGAGGGTCGAGGACCCGAACATCTCGTCCTGGATCCGGTAGAAGGCGGCCGCCACCCGCGCGAAGTGGTCGGTCCGCGGGTCGAGCCAGTCGGGCCGCGCGAGCCCCATCCACGTGCCCTGCGGGAGCGTCCGCGCGCCCGCGTTCCGCTCGGCGAAGCCCGGCGGGACCGTACCGAAGAAGCCCGGGAACACCGGGGTCATGCCCAACTCCCGTACCCGCGCGGTGATCCGCCGGCCGAGCGCGGCCCGCGCGTCGAGCAGCTGCCGGGAGACCGGATACGGAAACGCGGACATGTTCTGCATCAGCCACCACGGCTGATGGGCCGGGCCCCCGATCCACTCGCGCAGCTCTGCGTCCGTGTAACCGAACCGCTGGAAGAGCCGGTGGTAGAGCGCGTCCGCGCCCGTGTACACCAGCACCTCGTTGTAGCCGTGCAGCGCCAGGACGTCGAGCTCGCGCTCCCAGTACGACCAGTCGTGGTACGCGCCCGTGTAGCCGTCGTTCGTGTCGTTGAGGACGAAGCGGTGCGGGACGTTGGCCTGCCGGGTGACCGTGTCGTCGACGCCGGGCAGCTGCGCCGGCAGGTCGAGTTGCTCACCGGCCCAGCTGATGTTGGCGTGCGTGACGTGCTTCAAGTACCAGCGCAGGCCGGTGAGTTGTGTGCCCGGCGTGCCGCCTTGGATGGTGATGCGCCCGCTCCTGCCCGACACCCGGAACGTGTCGGCCGGGCCCGCCGTCTCGAAGCGCAGTTGCCGCCAGTGGCGCGGGAGCAGCCGCCGGGCCGCCCGGCTCGCCGCTGTCGTCTGGTTCATGGGGGCCTCCTCCTCGCCTGGGACACCGGTCACGGGTGTCCGTGAACAGGCGACGACACCGGTGGCCGATCCGGCAACCACGGTGAGGAACGCACGACGGGCGAGCGGCATGGGGCGAGTCTCCGTTTCACGGGCGATTCACGGGTGGGGCCGCGGAGGGGCCACGGGTGGGGGAGTGCCGTGGGGAGGGGTACCCGTTGCGCCGGGTCCTGAGCGTGTATGTACGGCCACAAGGAGGAGAACCCGCCATGAACTGGCCGACTGTTTCACTCGCCCGGCAGCTCGCGCGTTGCGGCAGCCTACGCGGATGCGCTTGTCACCGATAGAAACATGAGAAACAGTTTTAAAATATGAAAAAGTCGCAGATGGATTGAGGACAGGGTGTCGGCCAACGGTATGGGAGCGGCCTCGTACCCGTTCGGAGCCGCGAGTGTCAGCGAATCGCCCGAGCGCGACGACGCTCTGGCCGGTGCCGTCACCCGAGCCGTCGAAGTGACCGGAGCGCACGCCGGAAGCGTGTTCCTGGTCTCGAGCGATGGCCGCTCGCTGGTACTGACCGCGGCGGCCGGGACGCCGCCCTCCCTGCTCGGCGGCTGGCGGCGGATCCCGGTGAACAGTCATATCCCGGTGGCGGAGGCGTTCCGCTCCGGACGCATGGTCCACTTGACCGACGCGGACGAGACCATGCGGCGCTTCCCCCAGCTCGCGGTTGCCCTGCCCTATGCCTTCGGCTCCGCCTCAGTGCCCGTGAGAGCGGGAAAGGACAGCTTTGGAGCCATGGCCGTCGTGTGGACGGCCGGGCGGGAGCGGGCCGGGCTGTCGAAGACGCAGCGTCGGCTGTTGCGCTCCGCGGCCGACCGGCTGGGCGCCACCCTCGCTGAACTGCGCGCACGACAGGCTCTCGGCGTCGGCGCGGGCGACGCGAGAACCGTCCCGGTGGTGGTTCCGGTGCTGTCCGCTCCGGTGATCCGGGTGGGCCTGTTCGACTGGAACCTTGAGACCGGCGCTCTCACGGCGGATGACGAGCTGTGCGCGATCTTCGGGATCGCTCCTCGCGAGTTCGACGGACGAGCGGCCACCCTGGCGGCCAGGATCGACCCCGCCGATCTGGCCGGCTTCCGGTCCGCCGCCCGCACCGCGGTCGAGGAGGGGCATGTGTTCGCCCACTGCCTGCGTGTGCGGGACGACGGCGCCCACCGCATCGTGGAGCTGTGGGGCCGGGTGCCCGAGAGCCCCGACGACCCGCGGGTGTCGTCCCATCTGGTCGGCGCCGTGCTCGACTCCGGGACCGGTATGGCCGCCGTGGCGGCGATCGAGCGGCTCTCGGACGGCTTCTTCGCACTCTCCCCGGATGGACAGGTCACCTACGCCAATCACAGCCTTGAGCAACTGCTGCGGGTCCGCCACGACGAACTGCTCGGCCGGCGCCTCTGGGACGCCCTGCCCTGGCTGGCCGACCCCGCCTACGAGGACCGGTACCGGGCGGCCGTGGTCTCCCAGCAACCGGTCTCCTTCCTGGTCCGCCGCCCGCCCGACGAGTGGCTGGTCTTCTCCCTCCACCCAGGGGCGCAGGGCATGACGGGGTGGGCGGCCCCCGTCAGACAGCCGGTCCCGGCCGAGACAGGGCCCGGGACACCCGTCGCGGCGGAGGATTCACCCGTCTCCCCCTCGCCCCTGCCCGCGCGTCCACGTCTGGGTGCCCTCTATCGCGTGCTCCAGCTGGGCAGCGCCCTCACCGAGGCGGTCACCGTGCACGAGGTGTGCGATGCCGTCGCCGAGCAGCTGCTGCCGGCCTTCGGCGGCCAGAAGCTGGCGATCTCCGTGGTGGAGGAGCAGGGCCTGCACCTGCTCGCGCAGCGTGGCCACCCCGAAGGCTCTCTCACCTGGTTCGAAGGCACACCACTCCACGCCCGGCTGCCCATGACGGACGCGCTCACCTCCGGCGCTCCGCTGTTCGTCGAGTCCCGGCAGAAGCTGCTCGAGACGTACCCCGGGCTCCCGGCCGATGGCGCCGCCGCCTGGGCATTCCTCCCGCTCATCGCCTCCGACCGCCCGGTCGGCGTCTGCGTCCTCGGCTTCGACGACGCCCACCGGTTCCCCGACGAGGAGCGTGGCGTCCTCACCGCGCTGGGCGGCCTGATCGCCCAGGCACTGGAACGCGCCAGGCTCTACGACGCCGAATTCGCCCTCGCCCGCGGCCTGCAGACCGCACTGCTGCCGCAGCGGCTGCCCACCCTGCCGGACATCCGTGTCACTGGGCGCTACCTACCGGGCACCCGGGGGATGGACATCGGAGGCGACTGGTACGACGTCATCCCCACCGGCGAAGAGGTCGCGCTGATCGTCGGGGACGTCGAGGGGCACAACGTCGCAGCCGCGGCCACCATGGGGCAGCTGCGCAGCGCGGTACGGGCCTTCGTCACCGCGGGCCATGAGCCGGGCGACGTGATCGTCAGCACCAACCGGCTGCTCCTCGACCTCGACCCCGAGCTCCTCGCCAGCTGCTGCTACGTCCGCTTCCACCCGGGCTCCGGGATCGCTCGCATGGTCCGCGCGGGCCACTGTCCGCCCTTGCTGCGCCTGCCCGACGGGCGCACCGAGGTCCTGGATTTCCCGGGCGGTCCTCTGCTCGGCGTGGAGGGCACGTCCGACTATCCGGAAGCGGAGCTGCGTCTGCCGCCCGGAGCGGTTCTGGCCCTGTATACGGACGGGCTGATCGAGAGGCGCGAAGCGGACATCGGCTCGGACATCGACCGGCTCCGGGCCTCATTGGCCCACACGAGCGGGGATTCCCTGGAGGACCTGGCGGACGGGCTGCTGCGGGAGGCCCGCCAGTCTCCCGACCGGGCGGACGACATCGCACTCCTGCTGACGGAGTACGCCCCCTCGCCCGCCCTCTGAAGGCCGACTCACCGCCCGGGGGTCGTACCCGGGTGGTGAGCCTCGTCTTCTGCCCTCAGGAAGCCACGCCCACGGTCAGCGCGCCCGCGTAGCCCGACGAAGGTGAACTGCCCAGGGCCGTCAGGGTCAGCAGGCCGGATGCGGCGCCTCCGTCGTCGTAGATGGAGTCCTGGTCGAGCGTGGTGCGCCGTACGTCGTTGGCGGCGTACGCGGCCACGGTCGCCACGTCCTCGGTGACGGACTCGTCGAAGAAGAGCTGGCCGGTGTGGAGTTCCTGGCCGCCCTCGAAGGAGCCGTCCTCGGTGAGGGTGACGTCGGTGTGCACCTTGAGGTGGATGTGCACGCAACGGCCGCGGTACCAGCCGGGGTAGATCGTGGTGAGTTTCGCGACGCCGTCCGATCCCGTCAGCACCCCGCCGCGCAGGAACCTGCCGTTGTCGGGCTCTTCGTGCCCGTTGTTGCCGACGAATCCCGAGTACTCGCCGAGCGCGTCGCAGTGCCAGGTCTCCACGAGGGCCTGGTCGAGCGGCGCGCAGGTGTCGTCGTCGACGACGGTGAGCGTGAGCTGCAGCGGGATGCCGACTTTGTCTTCTCTGATGTCGGCGCGGACGTAGGCGCCGTCCAGGTAGTAGGGGCCTTCGGTCATCTCCTTCGTGAGGGTGCAGACGGCCGTGTCGGCGACGGGGGCGGTTTTGGCGGTGCCCTCGGCCGTCGTGGCCGTGCCGGGGGAATCGGGCGCGGCTGCGCCTACGGCCAGGGCGGTGGCCGTGGCGCCGGTGGCGAGCAGGACGGTGCGGCGTCGGATCGAGGCCGCTTCTGAGTCGGTGTGGGTCTCTGTCATGGACACGGCACCGTAGAAGCGCGACCTGTTGGAGAGCTGTGCGTTCGGCAAAGTGACGGTGCGTCAAGTCGCTTGTGAGACACCGGTGCGCGGTGCGGTGATCTCAAGGCCCAGCAGGTCCGCGAAGAGTCAAAGAGTCAGTCGTCTGAGCTCGAGTTCCGGCTTCCGCCCGAACGTCCCGACTTGCGCGCCAACTCGCCCACCGCCAGGGTCACGGCGGCCACCGCGCGCACCCAGCGCGGGCCGCCCCGCGCCGCCCACACGACGCAGACGCACCCTCCGACGACGAGCACGAGGACGCCGGACAAGACGAGCACGTCCATGCTCATTCCCCCTTCTTCTCCTGCGGTCCGCGCAATCCTCTCAGCCCGCGAAACGGGCCGTCGCAGTGGGACACCGGAAGCCTTTCACGCACGTGGTGGGTTGTCGGGCAACAGGGACGAGAGCGCATCGACCACGCCACCGCGGTGCACGACTCAGAGGTCGAACAGCCGTGGATCGGAGGCCAGTGCGCGGAAGTACTCGTGCGGGTCCGCGACCAGCTTCCGTTCCTTGAGGTCCATCAGGCCGCCGAGCGCCGTGATCTCGGCGGCCACCGTGCCGTCCGTCTTGCGGATCGTCTGCTCGATCCGGAACGTCTTGCCCTTGCCCCACTCGAAAGTGCACGTCACCTCCACCTCGTCGCCCGCGAGCAGCTCCCGCCGGTAGCGGATGGTCATCTCCAGGGCGACGGGACCCACGCCCTTGGCGATGAGACCGGCCTGGCTGATCCCGGCTGCCCGGAGTAACGACCAGCGGGCGTGTTCCGCGTAGTTCACATACACGCTCTGGTTGAGGTGCCCCTGGATGTCGGTCTCGTACCCGCGGACGGTCACTCGGACGGAAAACGGCTCGGTCACGGCTTCCCCTTCTCGATCGCTGTGTCGACCCAAGACTGGCATGTCCCGATCACTTCCGTCGCGGCGAAGCCAGCAGATAGCGCACGCGCGTACGGGGCTCCGTGTACTCCCCGACCTGCCATCCCGCCTCCTCCAGCGTGGCCGTACAGGCTCGCAGGGCCTCGGCGTCCGGCACGCGCACGGCGACGGCCTCCGGCTGCGGCGTCGCGCGCACCCGGTAGCCCTCGGTGTCCGCCCCGGCCGGATCCGCCCCCGCGGGCCGGTGACCCGCGGCCTCCAGCGCGAGCGCGGCGGCCTGCACCAGATGCGTACGCTCCCATCCGCACGGCCGGTCCACGGCGCCGTCCGGGTTGGTCATCCGCCGCAGCTCCAGGAGCCCCTGCCAGGCGCTGTGCACCTCACGTACGCGCGACGGCCCGGCGTCCGGGCTCTCCTCGCCGCCGACCCGGGCGGCGAACACTCCCGTGGCGGCGGGCCCACCGGCGCCCTCCCCCTCCACCTTCGTCTCCGGCTCCTGCTCCGCGGGGGTCTCCTCCCGTATCCGATGCCCCGCCGGTGTCAGGAAGTGATCGTGCGGCGGCCGGGGGTGCCGGAAGGCGAGCCCGCGCTTCACCAGCGCCGCGAGCTGGCTCTCCGTACCCCTGAGCCGCCCGGTCACGGGATCGGCGGCGTCGATGACACGCCGCTGCGCGGCGGTCGGCGGACGTGTCACGGCGCGCTCCCTCCCGGTCGGTCCGCGAGCTCATTCGAAGACTACGACCCGGGTCCGACACTCGCCCCGCCGTCCGTCACCGGTCGCGAGCCCACCGCTCCAGCTCCTGGAAGTCCTGCTCCCGCAGCCCCCTGCGCGGGTCGATCGGCAGCAGCAGCGCCGCCGCATCGTGGTGCGCGGCGACATGGCGCACATCGAGATCGGTGATCATGTCGTCGACCCATACGAAGGGCCGGCCGACCGCCCACTCCATGACATGCCGCGTCTTCCAGTACAGCCCCTCGGGGTCCCTGACGAACAGCTCGGGCCACTCGATGACCGGCAGATCACCCGGCAACCCGATCACCGGCGCGATCATCTCGTTGGCGTCGTGCATCCATGTGGTCGCCCACGCCAACTGGTACGGCAACGCCATCAGCCGCGCCCCGTGCCCCGGATTGAGCCGCACCCGCAGACCCCGACGGTGCCGCCGGGAACCCGGCGCCTGCCGGGCGAGCCAGTCCGAGGGCCGCAGCCGACGCGTCACATAGCCGCGGGGGCGGATGAACCGCGCGCCGTACGGATTGAGGGGGCCGTCGACGTCGAGGAGCAGCAGCGGTCGGTCGCTCATGGAGACGGGCTACCCAGACCGAACGGCCGCGTACCCCCACCGTTACTGCCGATACCCGCTCAGGAACCGCCCGATCCGGCTGATCGCCGCGTCCAGATCGTCGGCGTGCGGGAGGGTGAGGATGCGGAAGTGGTCGGGGCGCGGCCAGTTGAAGCCGGTGCCCTGGACGACCTGGATCTTCTCCCGCAGCAGAAGGTCGAGGACGAACTTCTCGTCGTCGTGGATCGCGTGCACCTTGGGGTCGATCCGCGGGAACGCGTACAGCGCGCCCTTCGGCTTCACACAGGAGACGCCCGGGATCTCGTTGAGCTTCTCCCAGGCCCGGTCGCGCTGTTCGTGCAGCCGGCCGCCCGGTGCGGTGAGTTCGCGGATGGACTGGCGGCCGCCGAGCGCGGCCTGGATGGCGTACTGGGCGGGCGCGTTGGCGCACAGCCGCATGGAGGCCAGCATCGTCAGGCCTTCGAGGTAGTTGCGCGCGTGCTGGCGCGGGCCCGTGACCACCATCCAGCCGGACCGGAAGCCGGCGACGCGGTACGTCTTCGACAGGCCGCAGAAGGTGAGGACCACCAGGTCGGGGGCGAGCGCGGCGGCCGAGTGGTGCACGGCGTCGTCGTACAGGATCTGGTCGTAGATCTCGTCCGCGAAGACCATGAGGCCGTGGCGCCGGGCGAGGTCGAGCATGCCCTCGATGATCGCCTTCGGGTAGACCGCGCCCGTCGGGTTGTTGGGGTTGATGATGACCAGGGCCTTGGTGCGGTCCGTGATCTTCGACGCCATGTCGTCCAGGTCCGGGTACCAGTCGGCCTGTTCGTCGCAGAGGTAGTGCACCGCCTTGCCGCCCGAGAGTGTCGTCACCGCCGTCCAGAGCGGGAAGTCGGGGGCGGGGACGAGGATTTCGTCGCCGTCCTCGATCAGCGCCTGCACCGCCATCGACACGAGTTCGGACACGCCGTTGCCGAGGAAGACGTCGTCCACGCCGACCTCGAGGCCCAGATCCTGGTAGCGCTGGGCGACGGCACGGCGGGCCGAGAGGATGCCGCGCGAGTCCGTGTAGCCGTGCGCCTGCGGCAGCATCCGGATCATGTCCTGGAGGATCTCCTCCGGCGCCTCGAAGCCGAAGAGCGCGGGGTTGCCGGTGTTCAGGCGCAGCACGCTGTGGCCCGCCTCCTCCAGGGCGTTCGCGTGCTCGATGACCGGGCCCCGGATCTCGTAACAGACCTCGCTGAGCTTGCTCGACTGCCGGAACTCCATGCGGTGCGCACCTCCAGGTTGGTGTGTTGCTTGGTTTTACCAAGTAGGAGCTTGGAAAGTCCAACAACTTGTCTAGACTGCGTCGCATGTCACCTCGCCGAAGCTACGACCAGTACTGTTCCGCCGCCCGGGCCCTCGATGCCGTGGGTGACCGCTGGACCCTCCTGATCGTGCGGGAGCTGCTCGCCGGTCCGCGCCGCTACACCGATCTGCACGCCGACCTGCCCGGCGTGAGCACGGACGTTCTCGCCTCCCGGCTCAAGGACATGGAGCGGGACGGGCTGACGAGCCGACGCCGACTGCCTCCGCCCGGTGCGTCCTACGTCTACGAACTCACCGGCCATGGACGGCGGTTGCTGCCCGTCCTGCAGGCGCTGGGGGAGTGGGGCGCGCCCCTGCTGGGCGAGCGGCGGGCCACGGACGCGGTGCGCGCGCACTGGTTCGCACTGCCGTTGCTGCGCTGCCTGGCGGGACTTGGCGACGGCGTCGTCCAAGTGCGCCTGGACGAGGGCGAGTTCTATGTACGGCTCGTACGGCCCGGTGCGGAGGACGGCGGGCCGGTCTACGGCGAGGGGGCCGCACCCGAGGAGCCCGACGCCTGGCTCTCGCTCGACGCCGGGACGTGCACGGCGCTCGCCCGGGGAGAGCTGACACTGCGGGACGCGATACGGAACGGGCGCGTCGAAGTGGCGGGGGACGGGACGCTGGCCAAGGAGTTGCGGGACGG
>NZ_VBZC01000026.1:0-98541 GCF_005786655.1 Streptomyces montanus | reverse complement strand
GATGCCGTCCCTCGATGCCGTACCAGGACATCCGGCGATCCGTGAGCAGGGCAGCCTGGCGCGCTGCTGATGCCAAGAGGCGCGTCGCACCGTGCAGTTGGTGCGACGCGCCTCCCAGGAATCGTCCCCGGGGCGGGGACGGCGTCCGGCGGATCAGCTGCCCGGCGGAACCCGCGAAGGCTGCCCCGCACCCCGCGTGAGCGAGCATCCGCCGACGCCCGCGAGCGCCGCCAGCACCCCGCCCACGGTGGTCCACACCCACCGGTCGGACCACCAGCCGGAGGCCCAGCCGTCGTCCGGTTCGAGCGAGGACAGCACGGCGGTCGACGAGTCGTCGGAGGACTCGTCGCCCTCCTCGGTGGTCATGGCGATCCCCGGGACCAGCGGCTCCGCCAGCGAGCCGTCCACCGCCGCCGCACCGCCGACGTCCTTCGCGTCGACCCGGACCTCCGCGTCCACCGGCAGTCCCAGATCGGCCGTCCCCAGGTCCGTGGCGGTCAGCCGGATGTAGTACGTGCCCGGCAGCGGGTCGTTGGCCCACTGCTCCGACCAGGCGCGCACCGTGCGCAGGGTGCAGGACAGCTCCACGGAGCCCGCTTCCGCCCCGGCCGTCCGCGTCTGCGCCCCGTACTGGCACGCCTGGCGGCGCCGCAGCCCGTCGTACACGTCGATCTGCCAGGTGGACGAGGTCTGCGCGGCGTCCGGCAGTTTCACCGTCGCCTTCACCGTGGGGCGCCGGCCGGAGTCCGCGGGGAACGACCAGTACAGGTAGTCGCCGGTGGAGGCACCGGCCGTCGCCTTCTGCCCCTGCTCGATCTCCGTCGCCGTACGGAAGGACGTGCCCGCCCGGGTCGGCGCGTCACCGTCCTCCGACGGGCTCGCGGAGGGCGAGGAGTCGGCGACGGAGGGGGAGGCGGTACCGCCGAGCAGCAGGAACAGCCCGGCCGTCACCGCGAGAGCCGCCCCTCGCGTCGTACGCGACACAGTCGTACGCAACACACTGGTGATTCGCATCAGTTGGTCCTCCAGACCGCGACCCGCCACCGCGACAGCCAGCCCCACAGCACACCCGCCAGGAAGCCGACCAGTACCAGCACGCCCAGCAGCCACCAGCCGCGCCCGAGACCGAAGGAGGCCACGTCGCTCGACCCGCCGGGTCCCTTCACGACGTCGATGGTCATTTCGAGCGGAAGTCCGGGTGTGGTCTTCACGCCACCGGCCGGGGAGAAGGAGTGGGTGACCTGCAGGCACACGGTCTCGGGTGCGAGCTCGCCTTCGCCGTCCGTGCCCTCCAGCTCGGCTTTCGGGTAACGCAGCCCCGTCGAGAGCACATCGGTCCGGCCGTTGCCCGCCGCCTCACCGCGCACGATCTCCCGGCCGTGCACGGTCACCGCCCGCAGCAGCAGCCCGTACGACGGATCCACCCCGCGGTCGGCCGCGACGCTCACCGAGGCGCGCAGTTCATAGCCGTGCGGGACGGGCACGCGGTACCAGCGCTGCTGCCCGAACTCCTCGCGGTCGGTGTACAGGCCGGACCGCAGCCTCGGTGCCTTCGCGCATGCGTCCGCGCCGTCCACGGCCTCCGGCACCACCACCGGATCGGCGGCCCGGTCGACCAACTGGCTGACCTTGTCGGTGAGTTCGTCGGTGTGCTCCACCGAGGTGTACGTTCCGCCGGTCGCCTCCGCGATACAGCTCAGCTGCTGCCGCAGCTTGGTGTTCGGGACCAGACCGAGCGTGTCGATGGTGAGACCGATGCCCTTGGCGGCGATCTCCCGTGCCACCTCGCACGGGTCCAGTGGCGCGCAGGTGTCCTCGCCGTCGCTGATGAGGACGATACGGCGGGAGCCCTCGCCGCCTTCGAGGTCGTCGGCCGCCTTGAGGAGCGCGGGGCCGATCGGCGTCCAGCCGGTGGGTGTCAGGGTCGCCACGGCGGCCTTCGCCTCGGTGCGGTCCAGCGGTCCCACCGGGTACAGCTGAGCGGTGTCCTTGCAGCCCTTCTTCCGGTCCTCACCGGGGTAGTTGGCGCCGAGCGTCCGTATGCCGAGGTGCACCTCCTCGGGCGTCGCGTCCAGCACTTCGTTGAAGGCCCGCTTCGCCGCGGCCATCCGTGACTGGTTGTCGATGTCCCGCGCCCGCATCGAACCACTGACGTCGAGGACGAGGTCGACCTTGGGCGCGGGCTGGTCAGCCACCTCGTCGGCGACGGCTCCGGACGGGAGGGCGATCCCGGCCGTCAGGGCGGCGAGCAGGGTGCAGACTCCTGCCGCCAGCCGTTTTCTTTTGATCATCGCCGGATCCTATGGACCTCAAGGGGCAGGCGCCAAAACGGAGTTGGGAGGTGAGGTCAGGACCGGGGTCCCGGCGCCAGGGGATTGGGGACCTGGGCCCAGAGGTCGCCAGGCCCCATGGGGGAGAGCCGCATCAGCGTCAGCGCCTTCGTGGGCAGTGGCCCGTCCAGCAGAGTCGCGAGGTCGGGGGAGGGCGGCAGGTCTCGTACGGCGGTGGCGAGAGCTTCGCCGAGGGCCGCGCTCGAACCGGCCGTCGCCCCGAGCGTGCCCGTCACGAGTGAGCCGAACAACTTGCGGCGCAGGGTGGTTTCGTCGTCCGTGATCAGCCGGCCGGAGAGGTCCGGAGCCGGGATGCCGTGGCGGGCGAGGCGGGCCGGGCTGATGCGGATGTCGGCAAGGTCGCGGTAGATGAGGCGGGTCGGGGAGCACGAGGGAGAGAGCACCACGAGGAGGTTCTGACCATGCGCCTCCAGCGCCACCCCCAGGTCGAGCAGTCGCAGGGACACCGTCAGCGCGAGCCGCGTGAACTCGGCCGTCCAGGAGGCGGATCGGGCCTGTTCGGTCGTGGCGAGCGCGGCGACCGGCACGACCCGCTCGCCCTCGGCCGCGTACGTCTCCGGCGCCTCACGCACGACCGCCGCGAGATCAGGCGTGTGGGCGGTGACCGCCCCCAGGGTCCGCGTGATGTGCAGGAGGCCGTCCAGGCGGGCGGCGACGGCTTCCAGGAACGCCGACACCGTCGCGGCCGTCTCGATCGAGTACACCGAGATGTCCCGCACCGCCGACGTCAGCCGGGCACTGAGCGCGGTCTTGATGTGCGGGCCACCGGGCGTGGCCTCGGCGAGCGTGCGCAGCGACATGAGGGGATGCGCGGTGATGCCCGTGCCGTCCACGAGCCTCTCGTCCTTGAGTACGTGCCGGGCCTGCCAGGGATGGACCGGGATCACTGTCCGTCCCCCTGCCTCCCGGTAGGGCCACTCGCCCGACACCAGACAGGTCTCCTCCGGCACCGCGACCAGCCCCAGCCCGACCAGCGGCCGGTGCTCGGGCCCGTACGCCAACTGCTCGGCGACCGAGAAGCCCGGCCGGGAACGGCAGTTGGGGTGGAACGGATGCCCGTCGACGATCCGCTGCTCCCACTCCCAGGTGGTGCGAGGGCGGTCGTGGTCGGGCGGCGGCTGGTTGGCGCGTGACAGGGCCAACGAGGCGACGCTGTGGTCGAGTTCGGCGGCGAAGCCGTCACCGTACGGGAAGGAGAGGGCGGTCATGAGTGCGGCCGGGTGGTCGTACGCCGTGCCGTCCAGTTCCACCTCCGCGACGGAGGCGGCAGTCCCGTACGCGTCCGAGTGCGGGCCGTGCAGACGGCGGCCGTCGGCCAGGTGGAGCGTCAGGCCCTCGCTCCCCGGCTCGCGCTGCGTGATCCACGGCAGCGGCTCATGAACGAGACCACGCCACAGCCGGGTCAGCACGGCCGCCCTCGCCCCGGGGAGCCCGGCGGCGTACCGCGACAGCAGGGCGGGGCGAACGGTACGCAGCTCGGCGGCGAACGACTGCTCGGCGGCGAGCGAGGGCTCGGCGGCGAGCGAGGGCTCGGCGGCGAGCGAGGGCTCGGTCTCGGCCGGGGTGCGGGGACGGTGCACGGTGCGGCTCCTCGGTGTGGGGGACGGCGTCGCGGCCGGGGTATGACGCCGGAGATACTGATCGTCAGTGCACGGTACGGAACGAATGGATCACGTGGACTCCATGCCCCCCAGGGACAGGGACGACGTCTCGGCGGCAGCCGACGCGTACGCGGCCGCGCCGCTGCTCAATTGTCTGCTGCGGGAGGTGGCCGAGCCCGCACCGGGGCCCGGTGCGGGGCAGGCGGAGGCACACATCGCAGGGCAGGTCGAGGGGCACGTCGAGCGGCGGGTGTACCGGCTGCCCTCCGGCGGACGGCTCCTGCGGGTACGCGGCGGACGCCGGCCCGCCGATCCGGAGGTGTACTGGGCCGGGGCCTGGCACCGTCTCGACCACGCCGAGTTGGTCAAACTCACCGCCGAGGAGCTGCGTCGGCACACCGGCCTGTCGAACCCCGAGCTGCCCATCGAGATGGCGGACAGCCGGGACGCGGTGGCGGCGATCCTCACCGCGCGCGACAGCGCGACACCGCCCGAGGACCCGTATCTGCGCTCCGAGCAGTCCCTGATCACCGGACACCCCTGTCACCCCGCCCCCAAGGCCCGGGGCGGCGGCCCCGTCGCCGGCTGGCTCCCGTACGCCCCCGAGGCGTACGCCCGCTTCCCGCTCGTCCTTCTGGGCGTACGGGAGGACGCGGTCGTCGAGGAGGGCGACCTGCGGGCGATCGACGCGCTGGGCGAGGCCCCTGCCGGCTACCGGCTCCTCCCCGCCCATCCCTGGCAGCTCGACCTGGTCGGCGCCCGCCCGGAGATCCGCGACGCCTTCGCCGACGGCCGCCTCGTACGGCTCGGCCGGACCGCGTCCCCGGCCTGGCCCACGGCCGCCATCCGCACGGTGTACGTCCCCACCGCCGACGTCTTCGTGAAGTTCAGCCTCGACGTCCGCATCACCAACGACATCCGCCGCCTCTGGCGCCACGACCTCCTCCAGCTCCGCCGCACGGACGCGGCGGTCACCTCGGCGTTCACGGCCCTGGACGGACCCGCGACCTGGCTCAGCGACCGCGGCTACCGCACCGCGGACTTCGCCTTCGAGGAACTCGCCGTCCTCGCGCGTGACGGTCTGCGCGAGCATGTGCTGCCCGGCGCCACGCCTCTGCTGGCGGCGGCACTGACGGAGAGCGCGGACGGCGTGGACGGTGCGGAGGGCGCTAAGGGCGCGGACGGTTTCGCCTCTGGGCCGACAGGACCCAGCCCCCTCGACTCCCTCCCCGACCCCGCCGCCTGGTGGGCGGCGTATCTGCGTCAAGTCGTCCCGCCCGCCCTGGAGTTGTTCGCCCGGCACGGCGTCGTCCTCGAAGCGCACCTGCAGAACACGGTGGTGGCCGTGGACGCGGACGGCATGCCCGTTCAGGCGCTCTTCCGGGACGCCGAGGGTGTGAAGCTGCTGCCCGACGTGACGCGGGCCGCCGGCTGGGAGCGGCTGGTGTACTGCCTCGTCGTGAACAACCTCCTGGAGATCGCGGGGGCGCTGGAGGAGCGGTACCCCGGGGTGGAGCTCTGGCCCGCCGTGCGGAAGGAACTGTCACGGCACGACCGGGAGCTGCCCGAGGTCGCGGAGCTGCTCCGGGCGCCCTCCCTTCCCGGCAAGACCAACCTGCTGCTGCGATGGACGGGAGCGGACGGGGCGGACGCACGCTACCTGCCCCTGCCCAATCCGCTTCGGCAGTGATTGGCGCTCGGTGTGTGCCATACGCGACCGCCGACCTCTGACGGCCAGATGTGGTGGCGGGTACATGCGTGCCGCGGTGAGTTCGGGACGGAGTTGGTGCGGGCTATTCGTGCCGTCCGTGCACGCCCTGTACTTACGCCCTGGGGGGGGCGAGTTGGGCTCCACGACGCCGGGCAGGGCCTCGTCGATGGTCTCGTCCTGCCAAAGCTTCCAGGGCTGGAACCAGTAACAGCTCCGCTTCTCCTGGCGCGGCGCCCGCCGAGCAGCCCGCCGAGTCGGCTTCCCCGGCGGCCGGGCCGCAGACGCTGGCGAGCGGTGAGCTGATCAGCCACGAGCACGCGACATCGGGCAGGTGAAGCTCGTACGGCTGGCCGACGGCTCTCATGTCGTCCGACTGGAGAACCTCGACACCAGCAACGGAGCGGACCTGCGCGTGTGGCTGACCGACGCACCGGTGAAGGAGGGGCAGGCCGGCTGGCATCTCTTCGACGACGGGAAGCACGTCAGCCTCGGCAAGCTCAAAGGCAACAAGGGAAGCCAGAACTACGCCCTTCCCAGTGAGGTGGATCCGTCGAGCTACAGCAGCCTGAGCATCTGGTGCGACCGTTTCGACGTCTCATTCGGCGCTGCCGAGCTCGCCCGCGTCTGACAGCCGTGCAGTCATGGCCGGACCGGACCGCCGAGCTGTGGCCGCACCGGCCGTCGGACCACGGCCGGTCCCCGTGAGAGTGGCGATTCTCGCCACGCCGCGAGGTGAGAGAACCGTCCGCGCGGCCGCCCGACCTAAGGCGTGTCGACGGAGGTGGCGCCGTTCGTGGCATAGGCCACCAGGGCTTCGTGGCGACGTCGAGGGGGAGGTCCGCCCTGAACGAACGGCAGCGCACGCTTCTCGAGCGGCTCGCGGCCGTGAGGAACCTGGAGCCCGGGCGTCGGGCGACTGGAAATCACGATCGCGATCATCCGCGTACTTCCTGTGCCATGGGGTCAGTTGCCCTTCTCGGAATAGTCGTGGAAGCCGCGCCCGGACTTCCGGCCGAGCAGACCGGCCTCCACCATGCGCAGCAGCAGGGGCGGCGGGGCGTGCAGCGGGTCCTTGAAGTCCGCGTACATCGCCTCGGCGATGGCGGTGAGGGTGTCCAGGCCGATCAGGTCCGCCAGGCTCAGCGGCCCCATGGGGTGGGCGCAGCCGAGGACCATGCCGGTGTCGATGTCCTCCGCTGAGGCGTGGCCGGACTCCAGCATCCGGATCGCCGAGAGCAGGTACGGCACCAGAAGGGCGTTCACCACGAAGCCGGCCCGGTCCTGGGCTCGGATCACCTTCTTGCCCAGGACCTGCGTGACGAACTTCCCGGCCCGGCTCTCGGTCTGGGGCGCCGTCAGCAGGGACGGCACGATCTCGACCAGCTCCAGCACCGGGACCGGGTTGAAGAAGTGCACCCCGATCACCTGGTGCGGGCGTGCGGTGGCCATGCCGAGTTTCATGATGGGCAGGGAGGATGTGTTGGACGCGAGGAGGGCGTCCTCGCGGGTGACGATCCGGTCGAGCTCGGCGAACAGCTCGACCTTGACCTTCTCGTCCTCCGTCGCCGCCTCCACCACCAGGTCCCGGTCGGCGAGAGCCGTGAGATCGGGGGTGACCCGCAGCCGGTCGAGTGCGGCATCCCGTTCCGAGCCGGTGAGCTTTCCACGTCGTACGCCCCGGTCGAGCGAGGCGGTGATCCGGGCCCGGCCGGCCTCGGCCGCCACCGGGCTCACCTCGTGGACCACCACGTCCAACCCGGCCCGGGCGCAGACCTCGGCGATGCCCGCGCCCATCAGACCGCAGCCGACGACCCCGACCCTGTGGAAGTCCGAACTCACCGGAAGGCCGCCTGCCCCGTCAGCGCCTGGCCGATCATGAGGGTGTGCATCTCGACGGTGCCCTCGTAGGTGAGGATCGACTCCAGGTTGTTGGCGTGCCGGATGACCGGGTACTCCAGCGAGATGCCGTTGGCGCCCAGCACGGTACGCGCGGTGCGGCAGATCTCCAGCGCCGCCCGGGTGTTGTTGAGCTTGCCGTAGCTGACCTGGTCGGGGCGCAGACCCCGGTCGTCCTTGGTGCGGCCCAGATGCAGGGCCAGCAGGAAACCCTTGTTCAGCTCCAGGGACATGTCGGTCAGCTTGGCCTGGGTCAGCTGGAAGCCGCTGATCGGGCGGCCGAACTGGACCCGGTCGCCGGCGTAGGCCAGCGCCGCCCGGAAGGCGGAACGGGCGGCGCCCATCGCGCCCCAGGCGATGCCGTAGCGGGCCTCGCCCAGGCAGGACAGCGGTCCGCGCAGTCCCCGCACGCCGGGCAGGACGGCACTGCCCGGCAGCCGTACGGAGTCCAGCACCAGCTCGCTGGTCACCGACGCCCGCAGCGACATCTTGTGCTTGATCGCGGGCGCCGAGTACCCGGGCGTGTCGGTGGGGACGACGAAGCCGCGGATACCGTCCTCCGTACGTGCCCAGACGACGGCGACATCCGCCACCGAACCGTTGGTGATCCACATCTTGCGGCCGTCGAGGACCCAGTCTCCCCCACTCTCGGCTCCGCTCGAGCGGGAGGTGCCCCCACCGTCGCGGCGGGCCGTGGTGCGCATGCTGCCGGGGTCGGAGCCGGAGTCGGGCTCGGTGAGGCCGAAGCAGCCGATGGCCGTCCCCGCCGCCATCCGCGGCAGCCATTCCTCCTTCTGCTCCTCGGAGCCGAAGGCGTGGATCGCGTACATGGCCAGCGAACCCTGGACGGAGACCAGGGAGCGCAGCCCGGAGTCGGTCGCCTCCAGTTCCAGGCAGGCCAGGCCGTAGTCGACCGCGCTCATGCCGGCGCAGCCGTAGCCCTCCAGGTGCATGCCCAGCAGGCCGAGTTCACCGAGCTCCTTGGTGAGTCCGCGGATGTCCTCGATCTCCCCCTGCTCGAACCACCCGGCGATGTGCGGGTCGACGCGCCGGTCGCAGAAGGTGCGCACCGCGTCGCGCACGGCGCGCTCGTCCGGCGTGAGCAGGCTGTCGAGTTCCAGAAGGTCGAGGGGGTCGGCCGGGCGCCCGGCTTGCTGAGCGTGCATCACATTCTCCAGGAATCTCGCAGGGGTCAGGCCGTGGCCGTCGGGCTGATGATGAAGTTGCTGAAGCCGCCATTGCGCACGGCGATCCCGCTGATGGCCTCGTTGACCTGCTCCAGGGGGTACACGTGGTGCTCCAGCGGGCTCAGGTCCAGCAGGCCGGCCCCCGCCATGTCGGCCATGGTCTGGCCCTCGGCGGAGGTGAACCACGCCGAGCCGATCAGCCGCAGCTGCTGGTCCATCATCCGGTGGATGTCGATCGGCAGATCACCGGCTACGGCACCGATGTTGACGGCGATGCCGCCGCGCGCCATCGCCCGCATGCCCGCCCGGAACGTCTCGTGCGGGGCGCCCGGGCCGAGGGCGTCGACGTAGATGTCGGCGCCGTAGCCGCCGGTCTCCTCGCGGACCCAGTCGTCGAGCGGGCCGTCGTCCAGGGAGTGCAGGTGCAGTCGGCCGCCCGCCAGCTTGCCGACCTGGTCGAGGAGGGCCTTGTCCCGGCCGGTGCCGTACACGTGGGTGAGGCCCATGGCGGGCGCGAGGAGCGCGGCGGCGATGCCCAGGGTGCCGCTGATGCCGTTGATGAGGATCGTCTTGCCCGGACCGGCCTCGGCCTTGCGCAGTGCCGAGTACATGGTGCCGATGTAGCCGAAGCGGGCGGCGGCCTCGAAGGAGAGCGAGTCCGGCAGCTTCACCAGGCTGTACGCCGGAGCCACCATGTACTCGGCGAGGCCGCCCTGGTAGCGGTCGAGCAGGTCGACGGCGGTCGGGGAGAAGCCGAAATATCCGGCGAAGGCATAGCTGGCGCAGTTGATCGAGTCACCGCTGCGACACGAACGACAGGAGCCGCAGGAGCGGCCCGGGTTGACGTAGACCCGGTCGCCAGGCTTGAACGCCTGGACGCCTTCGCCGACCGCCTCGACCACGCCCGCCGGGTCGAGACCGAAGATCGCCGGCAGGGTGGGCAGGGGGCTGTGCGGGAACCAAGTGGTCCACATGTTCAGGATGTTGGCGAGGTTGGGGACGATGTTGACGGCGTGGACGGCCACGCGGACGTCACCGCGGCCGGGCTCGGGAACGGGCAGTTCCTCGAGCCTCATCGGCTCGCCGACGTGGTGCATCCGCGCGGCTCGCATGGTCGCACTCATGGCGTCTCCTCGGGGTGAGGGTAGGGGGGAGACGGCACCAACGGCGGTGCGGCCTCTGGGAGTTGTGGAGAGATGAGAGAGGGGTTGAGCGGTTTTTCCGACGGGTGGTCAGCTGTCCAGCAGCGTCATCAGTCGTGCGCGCTGCAGCTTTCCGGTGGCCCCGCGGGGCAGGGCGGGCACCACGCACAGGCGGCGCGGCCACTTGTGCCGGGCGAGCCGGCCGTCGAGATGACCTCGGACGTCGTCCAGGGTCGGGTTGCCGGACTCGCTGACGAGGAAGGCGGTCACGACCTCGCCCCAGACGGGGTCCGGCGCCCCGGACACGGCGACCTCGACGACGCCGGGGAGGTCGGCGAGGGCGTTCTCGACCTCGGCGGGATCGACGTTCTCCCCGCCGGTGATGATCATGTCCTTCAGCCGTCCGACGACCGACAGCAGGCCGTCCTCGTCGAACACCCCGCGGTCCCCGGAGTGGAACCAGCCTTCGCCGTCGGTCACCGGCACCGGTCCGTCGGCGGTCCAGTACACGGCGGCCACCGAGGGACCGCGCACCCAGATCTCGCCGGGCGTGCCGGCCGGTGCGGGCGTCCCGGTCGCGTCCACGACCCTCAGTTCGGCCTGCGGGACGGGTGGTCCCGTGGAGGTCGCCGGTTCGTCGGGCGCCGAGTACGTCACCCCTGCCGCGGTCTCCGTCAGGCCGTAGGAGTTGACCACACCGATCCCGCGGGCCCGGAACTGCTCGCGGGTGGCGGTCTGGGCCGGTGATCCGCCGGACAGGATCCAGCGCAGGGTGTTCAGGTCGCCGCTGCCGAACCGGGGGTGGCGGGCCAGCAGCGCGGACATGGCCGGTACCGCGAAGGCGCAGGTTACCCGGTGGTCGCGGACCAGGTCGACGAACAGGTCCGGGTCGAACCGCGGGGCGAGGATCACCGTCCCGCGCCGGGCCCAGGTGTACTGCGGGAGCCCGCCCAGTACGGCGACATGGGCCAGCGGGGTGGAGACGAGTGCCGTGTCGTCCTCGCCGAAGGGCAGCCGGGCCAGGCCGTTGACCATGCTCCAGTGCAGGTTGTCGTGGGTCAGCGTGACGCCCTTGGGGCGGCCGGAGGTGCCGGATGTGAAGGCGATGACCGCGACGTCGGAGCCGGACGGGGCGTCCGGTTCGGGAGCCTCGGGCCCCTCGTCCCCTGCGGGGTGCAGCTCCTCCCAGGCCAGCCTCAGACCCGTGCCCGCCGGGAAGCCCTCGTCGGCGACCACCGCCGTCGGCCGGGTCTCCTCGCACACGGCCGCGAGCTCGCGGCCAGCCACCTGCGGGTGCAGGGGGACGAGCACCGCCCCCATCCGGGTCACCGCGAACAGCGTGATCAGGGCCTCGGGCCGGGCCGCCCCCTGCATCACCACCCGGTCGCCCCTGCGCACCCCGTACTTGTCGAGGCGAGCGACGGTCCGCCGCACCGCCCGGTCGAGCTCGGCGTAGGTCCAGGAGCGGTCCTGGAAGACGAGGGCGGTCCGGGAACCGGCCTCGACCGCGCTGACGGCCAGATGAGCACCGAACGTACGCGTCATGCCCGTACCTCCGCCGCGCGTCTGGCCCGGGCGAGCGCGCCGAGGGTCGTCCCCGTGAGGTCGGCGGCGGTCACCGGGGTCCGCCGTTCGAGGAGCCTGCGGGCCGCGAGATGTTCGGCGGGCCAGTTCAGGGTCTCCACCGCCACGAGCAGACCGTCCCGGAAGGCGTATGCGGCCAGTCGCTCGGGGGAGTCGCCGACCGCCAGGCGTACGTCGTCGGAGGGCGCCCGGAGCCCGGCGATCTGCAGCTTGATGTCACCTTGGTCGCTCCAGAACCACGGCAGGCTCTCGTACGGCGCCGGTGGCTGCCCGGCGATGCGTCGGCCGACCAGAACCCCCTGGTCGGTGGCGTTCTGCACGGACTCCAGCCGGACCGGTCCGGCCGCGTGCGGGTGCGGGTGGCGGGCGCAGTCGCCGACGGCGGAGATCCGCCGGTCGGAGACCGAGCGCAGCTGTTCGTCGACCAGCACGCCGTCGTCCACGGCGAGGCCGGCGTCCCGCGCCAGCTCATCGCGGGGCGCGGCGCCGATGCCGTACACAACGAGGCCGGCGGGAAGGACGGCGTCGGAGGTGACGACCCGCTCGACCCGGCCGGAGCCCTCCAGGGCCCGTACAGCGGTGCCGGTGAGGATGCGTACGCCCGCCCGCTCGTGCCTCTCCCGCACATGCGCCTCCACCTCGGCGGAGAGCGCCCGGCTCAGCAGCCGGTCGGTGAGTTCAACGACGGTGACCCCGGCGCCACGGGCACGGGCAACCCGGGCCAGCTCGAGGCCGATGAAGCCGCCGCCGATGACCACCACGTCCCTGGCCGTCGTCAGCGCCCGGCCGATGGCTAGAGCGTCGTCGAGGGAGCGCAGGGCGTGGACGCCGTCGAGGTCCGCGCCGGGCACGGGAAGCGGGCGGTTGCGGGCGCCGGTCGCCAGCACCAGGTGGGCGTACGGAACGCTCATGCCGGACCGGGTGCGGACCGTGCGGGCGGCCGGGTCGAGGGCGACCACGTCGTCACCGAGCCGCAGCCCGATGTCCCGCTCGCCGTAGAAGGTCTCCGGGACCAGCGAGACCCGCAGGTCGTCGTGGTCGGTGTGGGCCTTCTTCGACAACGGCGGCCGCTGGTACGGCAGATGCGGCTCGGCCGCGAACACGGTTACCGGACCGTCGTATCCGGAGGCGCGCAGGGTGGAGGCGACGCTGAAACCGGCCTGCCCGCCGCCCACCACGACCACTCCCGGTGCGCCGCTCGTCATACCTGCTCCTCGGGCACGTGGACGACCAGTCCGTCCAGGGCGTCGGAGAGCTGGATCTGGCAGCTGAGCCGGCTGGTGGGCCGGCGTTCGGCGGCGGTGAAGTCCAGCATCTCGTCCTCGACGTCGTTCGGCGGGCCCGCCGGCTCGGACTGCGTGGCGTCGACGTAGACGTGGCAGGTTGCGCAGGAGGCGTTGCCGCCGCACTCGGCGACGATGCCCGGGACGCCGTTCGAGACGGCCGCCTGCATGAGCGCGGTCCCCGACGCGGCGGTGACCTTGCGTTCGGTCCCGTCGGGCAACTGGAAGATGACGGTGGGCATGAAGTCCTCCCGATGGGGACGGCTCAGGCTGCTTGCCAGGTGACGTTCAGCGAGGTCAGCCCGCGGAACACCCAGCCGTCCATGCGGCCCGCGGCGGAGTCGCTGTCGGATGCTGTCGCGCCTTCGGCGAGGCGCAGTCCCTTCAGGCGGCTGAAGATGAGGGGCCAGGCGATCGCGCTGACTTCGTGGCGCGCGACCCACGCGCCCATGCAGAAGTGCGGACCGCCGCCGAAGGCGAGGTGCGGGCGGTGCGGCCGGTCGACGTCGAACTCGTCGGCCCGCTCGAACACCGAGTCGTCCCGGTTGCCGGAGGCTATGACGAGGGCGACGCGGCTGCCGGCCGGGAGGGTCACCCCGGCGATCTCGTACTCCTGGGTGAGCTGGCGCGGGTACATGCCGATCGGCGAGACCCAGCGGGCCGTCTCCTCGAAGACCCGCTTCCAGCTCGCCGGATCCGCCAGGACCCGGTCCAGCACCCCGGGGCGGTTCAGCAGTGCCCAGGCGCCCACCCCGAAGACGTCACGCGGCTCGTTGACGCCTCCGCCGATGATGACCTTGACATTGTTCTGGATCTCCGCGAGCTCCACCGGCCCGTCCGCGTGGACCATGGAGGAGATCACCGAGCCGTCGGGCTCGCGCCGGGCCGCCTCGGCGGCTTCGGCAACCGCGCCCTCGATGGCCCGGGTGGCCCGCTCGGCGCGGAGCCAGACGTCGGGGTCGTCGGCGTAGTTGCTGTTGCCGGCCATCATCGCCCGCGACCAGTCGGCGATGTCCTCGGCGCTCGCCGTGCGCAGGCCCAGGACCAGGGCCAGGTTGGCGGCGACGAGCGGCTCGGCGAAGTCGGCGATCAGGTCGGCCCCGCCGCGGCCGGCGATGCGGTCGAGCAGTTCGTGCGCGGTGCGTTCGAAGGAGGCCGCCCACAGGTCCCGGACCTGGCGCGGGCGGGTGGGCGGCTCGGCGGCGGATCGCAGCCTGCGGTGGTTCGGCTCGTCCTCGCGGAGCATGTTGGGGCCGACCGTGCGCAGCAGCAGCGAGCCCTCCTCGCGGGAGCTGAACACCTCGGGCAGCTTCTCCGCGTGGACGATGTCCTCGTACCGGGTGAGCAGGTGCCGGCCGACCGAGGGCACCCAGGCGAGCGGGGCGGTTCGGCGCAGCTCGGTGTAGGCGGGGTAGGGGTCGCGGCGCAGGTCGGCGAGGTCCAGGTCGACGACCGGAGCGCCGGGCGCCGCCGTCGTCAGGGGGCTCATGAGATGCGGTCCGCGCCGATGAGGACGAAGAACATGGTGGCGGGCTCGGTGCCGTTGTTGCGCCAGGCGTGCCGGGTGGCGTTCTGCACGACGATGTCGCCGGGCCCCAGGACGGCCGTCTCGCCGCCGTCGAGGTCGAGGACGATCTCGCCGCTCAGGACGACGCCGTAGTCGACGGTCGGGGTGGTGTGCATGCCCGGGTTGTCGGGCTCGAAGAGCTCGGCGAGACCGGGGCTGGCCTCCAGCTGCTCGGCCGCCGCGGCGATCGGGTCCCAGGACGGGTCGGCGTAGACGCTGCCCGGCGGGAAGGTGACGGTCAGGGCGACCGTCTCGCCGGGAGCCGGGACGAAGTTCGTGAGGTCTGCCGTCGGATCTTCGGACGGGACGGCGGGAGAGGCCGTGTTCCACACCACGGAGCGGGCGAAGCCGGAGGTGTGGGTGAACTGACGGGTGCGCGGCGGCTCGCCGTCACTGACGATCACGGGCTTGCCGCTCGGGCTGACACCGCTGACGACACGACGGACCATGACTCTCTCCTTTGAGGAACCGACGCGAGGGGCGTCAGGGGAAGGTGGCTGAACGTTAAAGGGCCTCGGGAAAATTCGTTAGAGGTCTGACGGTAAAAGTTCTGACGATATGGGAGGTCGCCCTGCCGGGGGATGCCACACGGGCTCCGCGCGGGGGTCGGCCGGGCTCGCCGGACTCAGGCGTCGTCGGCCGGGGTCTCCTGGTTGACCAGCGTACGCAAGAGATGCACCAGCTCACTGAGCTGGTCGTCACGCAGGACGCCGGTCCAGGCCCGCTCGCGCTTTGTCTGGGCCTCGATGGCCTGCCGCAGCGTGTCGCGACCCTCGGAGGTGAGCTCGACGAACAGCTGACGGCGGTCGGACTCGACGCGTTCACGGGTGATCAGGCCGCGGCTCTCCAGCGTCGCCAACGCGCTGGAGATGCTGGCCCGGGTGGATCCGGAGACCCGCCCGATGTCCTGCTGGGCGAGGGGGCCGTAGACCCACAGGGCGTTCAGGATCCTGAAGCCCGCCCAGGTCAGGCCCAGGGGTCGATGGACGTGTTTCTCGAAGTCCTTGGTCAGCCGGGCTTCGAGCCGAGTGAGGTCGGTGACCATCTCGATCGCGTCGAGGTCCCGGGGATCGGTCGTGCCCAGCTCGCGATGGTGGTGGCGCAGGAGTTCCGAGAACTGCCGGGTCCGGCTCGCGCCTGTGGTCTCCGGTTCGCGCACGGTGTCGGTCACGATCTCCCACCCTTCCTCGTCCGGCCTGACCGGTGTCAGCCGGCGACGACCGGATTGACCATAGTCCCGACGCCCGTGACCTCGGTCCGCAGGACCTTGCCTTCGGTGAGGTAGAGGCGAGGGGTGCGGCGGACGCCGCAGCCTGCGGGGGTGCCGGTGAAGATCAGGTCGCCGGGCTCGAACGTCACCCGCTTCGACAGCCAGGCGATCAGCTCGGGCACGCTGAAGATGAGGTCGGAGGTGCGGCCGCGCTGCACTTCGAGGTTGTCGACCCAGCCGGCCACCTCGATGTCGTCGGGGTCGGCGAACTCGTCGAGGGTCACCAGGTAGGGGCCGATCGGGCTGAAGGTGTCGTACGACTTCGGCAGCGTGAACTGGTTGATCGGCTTGCGCCACTGTTCCTTGCGGTCGCTGATGTCCTGACCTGCGGTGACACCCGCCACGTGGGACCAGGCGTCGGCCTCGGGGATGTTCTTGCCCGCCTTGCCCATGACCACGACGAGCTCGGCCTCGTAGTCCACCTTGTCGTACTGCGGCTCCACCACGATCGAGTCATAGGGGCCGACCACGGAGGACGCGAACTTGGCGAAAACCGACGGCTCGTCCGGGACGGGGAGGTTGGACTCCTCGGCGTGCGCGCGGTAGTTCAGGGCCACCCCGATAGCCTTGTACGGCTTGGCGACGCGGCCCAGGTCACGCTTGTCGAACGGCTTCCAGTCGGCCTCGGCGGCGCGCTCGGCGAGGGTGCGCAGCTCGTCGTGGAGGGCAAGGTCGCAGAGCACCTCCAGACGCGGCTCGATCGCTCCCTTGCTGGCGTCCGCGATGTCGAGGGCGAGGTCGTCGCGGACGACGACCGGGCGGCCGGCGAGGTTGGCGAGCTTCATGCGGCTTCTTCCTTCTGCTGGTCGGCGGGCTGACGGTCGGCGGGACGGGGGAGCGGCAGGGCGAGGTCGCCCTCCGCCTGGACTCCGAGCGTGTTGATGACCGTGGCGATGGTCAGGTACTGGCCGACGGTGTAGAGGACGTCAATGACCTGCTCGGTGCTCAGGTGGGCCGTGAGCCGGCTCCACAGCCCGTCGTCCACGCCCTGGTGGTCGAGGATCGAGTCGGTGGCGGTGAGCAGCACCCGGTCCAGCTCGTCGAGCCCGTCCCAGTCGCCGTTCACAGCGGCCAGGATCGTCTCGTCGGCGAGCCCGGCGCGGCGGGCGATCCGTACGTGCTGGTCCCACTCGTACGCGGCCTGCGCGCGGGCCGCGATCCGCAGGATCATGAGCTCGCGGGACGGCAGAGGCAGGGTGTTCTTCCCCAGCACATGGTTGCCGAAGACGAGGAAGCGGCGCAGCGCGTCCTCGTGGTGCGCGAGGGTCGCCCAGATCGTGTAGATCCGGCCGTCCTGATCGCGGTACGGCGCCAGCGCCGCCAGTGTCTTCTCGTGCAGCTCGCCCTCATTCACGGGCTCCACGCGGGCCTTCTCGGGCACTTCTCCCGACATCGGAGACCTCCTCGGCTCGATGGCGCCAAGGTATTCGTATGAGTCTTGACCGTCAAGGGTCTAACAAATACCGTCTTCGCCATGACGATCCAGAGCCTTGGGTACGTGGGCATCGGTGCGCCCGACCCGACAGCATGGGCGGAGTACGCCCGCAGAGTGATTGGCCTCGCGGTCGAGCCCGGAACCGCATCCGACAGCTCAGCCGCGGGCGGCGATTGCGTGCGCTACCGCCTGCGCATGGACCAGCACCCCTTCCGCATGTGGCTGACCGAGGCGCCGACGGGCGGCGTGACGGTCATCGGGTGGGAGGTACGCGACCCGGCGGCGATCGACGAGATGACGGTGCGCCTGAAGGAGGCCGGAGTTGACGTGTCCGTCGGCACCGACGAGGAGTGCCAGGACCGCCAGGTGGTCCGGATGGTGCACTTCACCGGTCCCCTCGGCATCCGCACCGAGCTCTTCTGCGGCCGCCGCCTGGCCCCCAGCCAGTTCGTCTCGCCGCTGGGCGTCGACTTCGTGACCGGAGAGCAGGGGCTCGGGCACGTGGTGATGAAGACGCCGCGCGTGCAGGAGGCGGTGGACTTCTACTGCGACGTCCTGGGATTCCGGCTCAGCGACACCGCCGACTACCCCTGGGGCACCTTCTACTTCCTCGGATGCAACCCACGGCACCACAGCATCGCCTTCATCCGGTCGTACAGGAACGAGGGAACCCACCACATCCTGTGCGAGGTGACCAGCCCGGAGGAGGTCGGCCGCGCCCTCGACCGCACGCGTGAACACGACGTGAAACTCATGGCCACGCTCGGCAAGCACGCCAACGACGGGATGTTCTCCTTCTACATGACCTCGCCGGCCGGCTTCGGGATCGAGATCGGCGCGGGCGGCGTGCAGGTCGACGAGAGCACCTGGGTCAGCCGGGTCTACACCGCCGACATCTGGGGCCACCACCCGGCCGAGTAAACGGCGCACCTTCCGTAACCCCTCCCTCGAAGTTCTCGAAGAAAGCGGGCCGCACCCCATGCTCCAGAGCTATCTGCAGGACACCTGGGTCACCCCCACGGCCACGGACGGGTCCGCGACCGACGTGCACGACGCGGTCACGGGGGACCTGCTCTGCCGTGTCTCCTCCGCCGGCCTCGACCTCACCGGGGCGTTCGGCCACGCGCGCCGCGCCGGCGGCCCCGCGCTGCGGGCCCTGACCTTCCACCGGCGGGCCGACCTCCTGGACGCCGTCGCCGCCGCCGTCCGCGCCCGCCGCGAGGAGCTCTACGCCCTCTCCGCCCGCGCCGGTGCCACCCTGAACGACGCCCGCTACGACGTCGACGGCGGCATCCGCGTCCTGCGCGACTACGCCGCCCGGGCCCGCACCGAACT
Source organism: Streptomyces montanus (assembly GCF_005786655.1). Classification (NCBI taxonomy): domain Bacteria; kingdom Bacillati; phylum Actinomycetota; class Actinomycetes; order Kitasatosporales; family Streptomycetaceae; genus Streptomyces; species Streptomyces montanus. The sequence continues at coordinate 80,179 of NZ_VBZC01000026.1, read as the reverse complement.
CCCGGACGCGACCTACCTGGTCGAGGGCCCCGCCGAACGCCTCGCTCGCGGCGAGGACTTCCTGGGCGTCCACCTCGTGACCCCTTCCCCGGGCCTGATGCTCCAGGTGAACGCCTTCAACTTCCCCGTCTGGGCCCCGCTGGAGAAGCTGGCCCAGGCGGTGCTGGCGGGCATGCCGAGCGTGGTGAAGCCGGCCACCCCCACCGCGTACCTCACCGGGCACCTGGTCCGGATCGTGACGGGGGCCGGTGTCCTGCCGCCGGGGACCCTCCAGCTGGTCGTGGGCTCGGTACGGCCGGCCCTCGACCTGCTCGGAGAGCAGGACGTCCTGTCCTTCACCGGCTCCGCCGCCACCGCCGAGACCCTGCGCACCCATTCCCACCTGGTGTCCCGCTCGGTCCGCTTCAACGCCGAGGCGGACTCCGTCAACGCGATCGTCCTGGCCCCCGACGTCACGCCCGGCTCACCGCTCTTCGACGCGTTCGTGCGCGAGGTGGTGACCGAGATGACGGTGAAGGCGGGCCAGAAGTGCACCGCGATCCGCCGCGTCCTCGTCCCCCGGGAGCAGGAGTCCGCCGCCCTCGACGCGATCTCCGCGCAACTCGCCGGGGTGACCGTCGGCAACCCCGCCGCCGAGGGCGTCCGGATGGGCCCGGTCGTCAGCCTCGCCCAGCGCGACGACGTACGGCGCGCAGCACGCCGTATCGCGGAGTCCGGCCGCTTCGTACACGGCGACCCGGAGAAGGTACGGGCGGTCGACGCCGACCCCGAGCGGGGCGCCTTCCTGGACACCCTCCTCGTATCCGCCGACCCCGAGGCCACCGCGCCCCACGAGGTCGAGCCGTTCGGCCCGGCGGCGACGGTACTGGCGTACCGCGACACCGGGCACGCGGCGGATCTGCTGGCGCGGGGGCGGGGCAGCCTCGCCGCGTCGACGGTGAGTGACGACGTCGACTGGACCAGCGCGTTCGTACGCGAGACGGCGGCCTGGCACGGGCGGCTGCACCTGCTCGACTCGCTGACCATGGGACAGACCACCGGACACGGATCACCACTGCCGGCGCTGCGGCACGGCGGCCCCGGGCGGGCCGGTGGAGGGTCGGAGATGGCGGGTGTCAGAGGTGTGGTGGACCTGATGCAGCGGACGGCGGTGCAGGGGTCCCGGCGGGCTCTGGACTCGCTGGGGGCGTAGGCGCTGCTGATGGTGCAAGAAGGGCGCCCTGGCCGTGGTCAGCGCCTACTACTCGCTCGACACCGGCCGGGTGGAAGTCCTCACCGGCGCGCCGTCCGCCTGGCAGATGCCTCCCGGTCGGCCGAGCCGGCCGAGGTGTTCGGATTGAGCCCGGAGGACATTGACTACGCGAGAGGCTTGCTTCATGTCCGAGCTCAAGCGCCATGTTGAGCCGTTTCCGCCGGTGAAGGTGGAGCTCCCGTGGGGGAAGCCGGAGGCGGAGGGACAGCGGAGGAAGTTCTCCCTTCTGCTCACCACACGATTCGGCAAGGCCATTGCGGTGAACACCTGGAACCCCTACACCTGGAAACCTGCGTTGGCCAGGCCGGCATTGTCCCGCCGCGCGACAAGGGAGCGAAGGATTGGCGGTGGGAGGCGGCACCGCGGGACGGTTTCCACGTGCTGCGGCACACCTGTGCCTCGATCATGTTGGAGGCGGGAAAGTCTGTGGTGACCGTGGCGCGGTGGCTCGGACATTCCTCGCCAGCGATCACCCTCGGTTACTATGCTCACTTCATGCCGGAGGCCGGAAGTAAGGGGCGGACGGCCATCGACCACTGCTGGGGAGGCAGGGAGATCTACATGCCGGTCGAAACTCCCCAGATTCTCCCCAGGGCTGATGATGGGCGATTCCCGCTGTTGCGTGCCTCCGAGGTCGAGCGTGGATTTCAAGGCTGAAGGGGCGGGTGGCCTGGGAAAATGCTGACTGAAGTCACCGCAACCCGCTACGTCGAACCCCTGCGGTCCGGCGGCTCCGTCCCTGGAGTCGTCGAGGCCGACGACCTGGGGACGTACGTCGTGAAGTTCACGGGCTCCGCGCAGGGGCGCAAGGCCCTGGTCGCCGAGGTGATCGTCGGTGAGCTGGCGCGCGCCCTCGGGCTGCGGTTCCCCGAGCTCGTGCTGGTGCACTTCGATCCGGCGGTCGCCGGGCACGAGCCCCACCAGGAGGTCCAGGACCTGCTGCGCGCCAGCGCCGGGCTCAACCTCGCCATGGACTATCTGCCGGGCGCCCAGGACTTCACCCCGGAGGTGGCGAGGACGTTCGCCGTTGACCCGCTGGAGGCGGGCAGGATCATCTGGCTGGACGCCCTCACGGTCAACGTGGACCGTACGACGCACAGTTCGAACCTGATGATCTGGCCCACATTCGGCATCGCACCCCCGCGCCTGTGGCTCATCGACCACGGCGCGGCGCTGGTCTTCCACCACCGCTGGGACACGTCGTCACCGGAGAAGGCGTACGACTTCCGGCGGCACGCGCTCGGCGGCCACGCGCCGGACACGCGGGCCGCGGACGCCGAGCTCGCTCCCCGGGTGACCGAGGAGCTGCTGCGCGCGATCACGGCGGAGGTGCCCGACGCCTGGCTCCTCGACGAGCCGGGTTTCGCGACCCCCGACGAGGCCCGCGAGGCGTACGTCGGCTACCTCCTCGCCCGCGTCAAGGCCTCCGCGGCCTGGCTCCCCACGGACTTCCCCACCCGTGAACAGCTCGCCACCGAAGACGCCCACCGCGCGGCGAAAACCCAGGAGGGCCGGCCGAACTGGCTGAAGCGGGTGCCCGACCTGCACGGCAAGCCGCCGGCGGAACAGGACTGGTCGGTGCACCTCGGATGACCACTGGGACACTCACATGACCACTGAGAGCACACACGTGACCACTGAGAACACGCATCGCGTGCAGATCGAGTACTGCACCCAGTGCCGCTGGCTCCCCCGGGCCGCCTGGCTCGCCCAGGAACTCCTCACCACCTTCGAGCAGGAGCTGACGGAGCTGGCGCTCAAGCCCGGCACGGGGGGCGTCTTCGTCGTACGGGTCGACGACGAGGTGATCTGGGACCGCCGCGAGCAGGGTTTTCCTGAGCCGACGGCCGTCAAGCGCCTCGTACGCGACCGAGTGGCCCCGGAGAAATCCCTGGGCCACTCGGAGAAGTGACTGCTCAGCCGAAAAGGCTGCTCAGCCGACGAGCTGCTCGTACGCCGGCAGCGTCAGGAAGTCCGCGTAGTCCTCGTCCAGCGACACCTTCAGGAGCAGGTCGTGGGCCTGCTGCCAGTTGCCGGCGGCGAAGGCCTCCTCGCCGATCTCCGCGCGGATGTTCGCCAGTTCCTCGGCCGCGACCTTGCGGGCCAGCTCCGGCGTGGCCTTCTCGCCGCCCGCGAACTCCACCCCCGCGTTGATCCACTGCCAGATCTGGGAGCGGGAGATCTCGGCGGTGGCCGCGTCCTCCATGAGGTTGAAGATGGCGACGGCGCCCAGGCCGCGCAGCCAGGCCTCGATGTAGCGGATGCCGACCTGGACGGCGTTGACCAGGCCCGCGTACGTGGGCTTCGCGTCGAGGGAGTCGATGGCGATCAGGTCGGCCGCCTTGACGTCGACGTCCTCGCGCAGGCGGTCCTTCTGGTTCGGCCTGTCGCCGAGCACGGCGTCGAACGAGGCCATGGCGATCGGCACGAGGTCCGGGTGCGCGACCCACGAGCCGTCGAACCCGTCGCCCGCCTCACGGTCCTTGTCGGCCTTGACCTTCTCGAACGCGACCTTGTTGACCTCTTCGTCGCGCCGGGACGGGATGAACGCCGCCATGCCGCCGATCGCGTGTGCACCGCGCTTGTGGCAGGTGCGGACCAGCAGCTCCGTGTACGCGCGCATGAACGGGGCCGTCATCGTCACCGCGTTGCGGTCCGGCAGCACGAACTTCGCCCCGCCGTCACGGAAGTTCTTGACGATCGAGAAGAGGTAGTCCCAGCGGCCCGCGTTCAACCCCGAGGCGTGGTCGCGGAGTTCGTAGAGGATCTCCTCCATCTCGTACGCCGCCGTGATCGTCTCGATCAGGACGGTGGCGCGGACGGTGCCCTGCGGGATGCCGACGTAGTCCTGGGCGAAGACGAAGACGTCGTTCCACAGGCGGGCTTCCAGGTAGGACTCCGTCTTGGGGAGGTAGAAGTAGGGGCCCTTGCCGAGGTCGAGCAGGCGCTGCGCGTTGTGGAAGAAGTACAGGCCGAAGTCGACGAGCGCGCCGGGGACGGGGGTGCCGTCCGCGTCGACGAGGTGGCGCTCGTTCAGGTGCCAGCCGCGGGGGCGCGTCACGACCGTCGCCAGCTCCTCGGCCGGCTTCAGGGTGTACGACTTGCCCTCGGGGGAAGTGAAGTCGATACGCCGTTCGTACGCGTCGGTCAGGTTGAGCTGGCCGAGGATCACGTTCTCCCAGGTGGGCGCCGAGGCGTCCTCGAAGTCCGCGAGCCAGACCTTGGCGCCCGAGTTGAGGGCGTTGATGGTCATCTTGCGGTCGGTGGGGCCGGTGATCTCGACGCGGCGGTCGTTGAGCGCGGCCGGCGAGGGGGCGACCGTCCAGGAGTCGTCGGCCCGGACGGCGGCGGTCTCCGGGAGGAAGTCGAGCGTGGAGGTACGGGCGATCTCGGCGCGGCGCTCGGCACGACGGGCGAGGAGCTCGTCACGCCGGGGCGTGAACAACCGGTGCAGCTCGGCCACGAAGGCGAGGGCCGCGTCGGTGAGGACCTCTTCCTGCCGGGGCAGGGGCTCGGCGTCGACGATGGCCAGCGGGGTCGGCGCTGGTGCGGACATGAACTGTCACTTCCTTCAGCGAGCTACTTCGGCGAGCTACATGAGCGAGCTTCTCGAGCGGGCTTCTCCGGCGAACGGAGCGAGCCGACGCTTCTGATACATGGATACTAGTTTCCTCATGGTGGAAGTTCAATGTCCTGTTGTTGTGATGAAAGGCGGAGCAGGTCGCCTTCCGTGTCGATGTCGTACGTCTGCGCCACGTCACCGCATTCGACGAGCGTGATCGCGCCCTCACGAGCCTTCAGATAAGCGCGTGCCCCCTGGTCACCGGTGGCGGTCGCCGCGATCCCCGCCCAGTGGTCCGCACCGAACAACACGGGATGCCCCCGCCGGCCGTCGTACGCCGCGGAGGCGAGCGACGCGGGGGAGTCGAACGCGGCGAGCACACGGGCCACGGCCTCCGGGCCGATACCGGGCTGGTCGACGAGCGAGACGAGGGCGGCACGCGCGCCCGTGCCCGCGAGCGAGGCGAGCCCGGCCCGCAGGGACGACCCCATGCCGCCCTCCCACTCGGGATTGTCGACGAGGACGCAGTCGGGCAGTACGGCCCTGGACCGTACGGTCTCCGCCTGGGCCCCCAGGACCACATGGACGCGGGTGCAGCCGCCCTCGCGCAGGACTGCGGCCGCGTGCTCCACGAGAAGGCGGCCCCGGTGCTCCAGGAGCGCCTTGGGCCGCCCGCCCAGGCGCCGCCCTCCCCCCGCGGCCAGCAGCAGCCCGGCGACCGGGTTCTCGGGGGCCTTGTTCTCCGTCATGCCCCCTGCATACCTGACCCGGCCCCGGGGCGCCGACGAACCCGGGCGGGCCTCATGGTGTCGGAGGACTGAATTTCGGTCCTTGAGGTGGCGCCCAGCGCATCGGGTGGCGTTTACTGACCCGCGTCCCTCGGCACCTGACCACCGCCATGGGGCGTTCGTCGGGAGTGCGAAGTCGGGCGCACAAAGGCGTGCGAGGGGGGAGAGCTGTGTTGCGGAGCTTGGGGCAGAGGCCAGTGACCGGCAGGGACGAGGATTCGAGAGTGGCGGAGCTACGGACCGCGGTGTCCAGGCTGCGCCGCGAACTCGCCGCGCATCCGGCCGACTTCCCGGACCGCGGCATAGCGGAGGACGAGCTCGCGGCCCTCGCCGCGATGGCCGTCAGCGGCATTCCCGAGGTTCCCCGGCTGCGCCGCTCGCTGCTCCTGATCGCCGGATCCATCGGCTCGGTCAGCGCGCTCTCGTCGGGCCTCGCGGAGGTGCGCAGCGCGGTGGAACTCTTCGGGGAACCGCCACGGCGTTGAGACCGAGGCCGGTTCAGGCCCCTGTCCCCGAACTCGCCAGTGCCTCCGACAGCTCCACCGCGACCTGCTGCAGTACGGGCACGATCTTCTCCGTGGCCGTCTCCGTGACCCGGCCGGCCGGCCCCGAGATCGAGATCGCCGCGGCGGTGGGGGAGTCGGGGACGGACACCGCGAGGCAACGGACGCCGAGCTCCTGCTCGTTGTCGTCCACCGCGTACCCCGCCCGGCGCACCTCTTCGAGCGCGGTGAGGAAGGCGTCCGGAGAGGTGATCGTCTTCTCTGTCGCGGCCGGCATGCCCGTACGGGACAGCAGCGCGCGTACCTCGTCCGCCGGGAGCTGCGCGAGCAGCGCCTTGCCGACGCCCGTGGAGTGCGGCCGTACGCGGCGCCCGACCTCCGTGAACATCCGCATCGAGTGCTTGGACGGGACCTGCGCGACGTACACGATCTCGTCGCCGTCGAGCAGCGCCATGTTCGCCGTCTCGCCGGTCTCCTCGACGAGGCGTGCCAGGTAGGGGCGGGCCCAGGTGCCGAGCAGCCGGGACGCGGACTCGCCGAGGCGGATCAGGCGGGGGCCGAGCGCGTACCGGCGGTTGGCCTGCTGGCGTACGTAACCGCAGACCACGAGCGTGCGCATCAGCCGGTGAATCGTCGGCAGCGGCAGCCCGCTGCTCACGGAGAGCTCGCTCAGGCCGACCTCGCCTCCCGCGTCCGCCATCCGCTCCAGGAGATCGAAGGCTCGCTCGAGGGACTGGACACCACCGGTGGGGGCGGAGTTCCTGGACGCGGAGGCATCCCCAGGGGCGTCGTTGGCGCTGGACGTCGGCACGTCGCGGTCCTTTCAAGACTGGCAGAGAAATCGCAGCCTACCCGCCAGTTTATTGACGGTCCGGCTACGTGGAACTACGTTCTGCTTCATGGAAGTCTAATTCCGCCCAATGGAAAGGTCCAGAGTGTGTGGGTTCGGGGCAGAGTGGAGAAGCCGACTCTTGACGGTCTGAGGCGGGATGGGAAGACTCCTTCAACAGAAAGTTGAATTCCGTTACGTGGAAGTAAAGGGATCCGCACAGCGGCATGGAGAGGGGTCCGCGTGTCTGACGACAGATGGGTCGAACTGATACTGCGCTCGGTGCGCGTCATCACCCCCGAAGGGACGCGCGCCGCCTCGGTCGCGGTCGCCGGAGGGAAGATCACGGCCGTACTGCCGTACGAGGCCGAGGTGCCCGCCGGAGCGCGGCTGGAGGACTTCGGTGACGACGTTCTGCTGCCCGGTCTGGTCGACACCCACGTACACGTCAACGACCCGGGCCGCACGGAGTGGGAGGGCTTTTGGACCGCCACCCGTGCCGCGGCCGCCGGGGGCATCACGACGCTGATCGACATGCCCCTCAACTCCCTTCCGCCGACCACCACGGTCCACCACCTTCGTACCAAGCAGGAGGTCGCCCGGTCCAAGGCCCACATCGACGTCGGCTTCTGGGGTGGGGCGCTGCCCGACAACGTCAAGGATCTGCGGCCGCTGCACGACGCCGGCGTCTTCGGCTTCAAGGCTTTCCTGTCCCCTTCCGGAGTCGACGAGTTCCCCGAGCTGGACCAGGACCAACTGGACCGGTCGCTGGCCGAGATCGCGGGATTCGGCGGTCTGCTGATCGTGCACTCCGAGGACCCGCACCACCTCGCCGCCGCCCCCCAGAAGGGCGGCGGAAGGTACGCCGACTTCCTGGCCTCACGGCCGCGCGACGCGGAGGACACGGCCATCGCCAACCTCATCGCGCGGGCCAAGCGCCTGCACGCGCGCGTGCATGTGCTGCACCTCTCGTCCAGCGACGCGCTGCCGCTGATCGCCGAGGCCAAGCGCGAGGGTGTACGGCTCACGGTGGAGACCTGTCCGCACTACCTCACGCTCACCGCCGAGGAAGTGCCCGACGGGGCGAGCGAGTTCAAGTGCTGCCCACCGATCCGCGAGGCGGCCAACCAGGACCTGCTGTGGCAGGCGCTGGCCGACGGCACGATCGACTGCGTCGTCACCGACCACTCGCCCTCCACCGCCGACCTGAAGACCGACGACTTCGCCACGGCGTGGGGCGGCATCTCCGGCCTGCAGTTGAGCCTCTCCGCGGTCTGGACCGAGGCGCGCAGGCGCGGTCACGGGCTGGAGGACGTCGTCCGCTGGATGTCGGAGCGCACGGCGCGGCTCGTCGGCCTCGGTGAGCGCAAGGGCGCCATCGAGGCGGGCCGGGACGCCGACTTCGCGGTCCTCGCGCCCGACGAGACCTTCGCGGTCGACCCCGTCGCGCTGCACCACCGCAACCCGGTCACGGCTTACGCGGGCCGAACCCTGTACGGCGTCGTCAAATCCACCTGGCTGCGCGGCGAACGCATCGTGTCCGAGGGCGAGTTCGCGGAACCCGCCGGCCGACTTCTCGAAAGGAACGACTGATCACCATGACGGCGCAGCCTGAAGTCCCTCTGGCGAGTTTCGCCGGCGACGCGAACCCGTACCCGGGCGGCGACCCGTACGCCGACTACCGCACCGCCGACTTTCCGTTCGAGCGGTACGTCAACCTCGCCGACCGGCAGCTCGGCGCGGGAGTCGTCGCCGCCAACGACGAGTTCTTCGCCCAGCGCGAGAACCTGCTCCTGCCCGGGCGCGCCGAGTTCGACCCCGAGCACTTCGGGCACAAGGGCAAGATCATGGACGGCTGGGAGACGCGGCGGCGCCGTGGCGCCTCCGCCGAGCATCCGTGGCCCACGGACGAGGACCACGACTGGGCGCTGGTGCGCCTCGGTGCCCCCGGTGTCGTACGCGGCGTCGTCGTCGACACCGCCCACTTCCGCGGCAACTACCCGCAGGCGGTGTCGGTCGAGGGCGCGTCGGTGCCCGGCTCCCCGTCCCCCGAGGAGCTCCTCGGGGGCGACGTGAAGTGGACGACTCTCGTACCCCGTACGGCTGTTGGCGGCCACGCCGCAAACGGCTTCGCCGTCTCCGTCGAACAGCACTTCACGCATCTGCGCGTCAACCAGCACCCCGACGGGGGCATCGCGCGCCTGCGCGTGTACGGTGAGGTGGTCCCGGACCCCGAATGGCTGACGGTGCTCGGCACCTTCGACGTGGTGGCCCTGGAGAACGGTGGCCAGGTCGAGGACGCCTCCAACCTCTTCTACTCGCCCGCCACCAACACCATCCAGCCGGGGCGCTCCCGCAAGATGGACGACGGCTGGGAGACGCGGCGCCGTCGCGACACCGGGCACGACTGGATCCGCTATCGGCTCGCCGCCCGGTCCGAGGTCCGCGCGATCGAGATCGACACGGCGTATCTCAAGGGCAACTCGGCGGGGTGGGCGTCGGTCTGGGCGCGCGACGGCTCCGCCGGGGACTGGGTGGAGGTGCTGCCCCGCACCCGCCTGCAGCCGGACACGAACCACCGTTTCGTCCTCCCGGCCCCCGTCGTCGGGACGCACGCGCGCGTGGACATCTTTCCGGACGGGGGGATCTCGCGGCTGCGGCTGTTCGGTTCGTTGACGGAGGAGGGAAGCGCGGAGCTGCGCTCCCGACGCCAGGAGCTGGGCGGCTGACGGGGGTTTGTTTCGCCCCCGCCGCCCCTACCCGTCCCATCCCGTACCTGGGGGCTGCGCCCCCAGACCCCCGCTATCGGCCTTGCGGCCTCGTCCTCAAACGCCGGACGGGCTGAAAATCAGCCCCTCCGGCGTTTGAGGAGCGGGGGTCCAGGGGCAGAGCCCCCTGGCGGGGTCTGGGGCGGAGCCCCAGGGGACGGGAATGGGTAGGGGAGGCGGGGGCGAAAAACCCCCGGTCACCTACGCCGCATGTCCGCCATCCACCGAGAATTCCGCCCCCGTGACATACCCCGCCTCACCCCCCGCCAGATACGCGACCATCGACGCCACCTCCTCCGCGGAGCCGAACCGCCCAACAGCCGTGTCCGCGCTCTGACCGGCCGCGTACGGACCGCTCGCCGGGTTCATGTCCGTGTCGATGGGACCGGGATGGACGATGTTCGCGGTGATGCCACGATCGGCCAGCTCACGGGCGAGGGCCTTCGTCAGGCCGATCAGAGCGGACTTGCTCGTCGCGTAGAGCGTGCCGCCCGGGCCCGGTACACGCTGTGTCATACAGGAGCCGATCATGATGATGCGGCCCCCGGGGGCCAGCTGCGCGGCGGCCGCCTGGGTGGTGAGGAAGACGCCACGGACGTTGGTCGCGAGGACGCGGTCCACGTCCGCGAGGGAGAACGTGGGCAGGGGCCCGAGGAGTCCGACGCCGGCGTTGTTGACCAGCACGTCGAGCCGTCCGAGCGAGGTAGCGGCCCGCTCGACGGCCTCCACCGCCTCGACCGCGTCCGTCGCGTCCGCCCGCAGCGCGACGCCGCGCCGCCCCAGCGCCTCGATTCCGTGTACGACGTCCTGCGCGGCTTCCTTGCCCTGTACGTAGGTGATGGCCACGTCCGCGCCCGCACGGGCGAGCCGGAGCGCCGTCGCCGCCCCGATCCCACGGCTGCCGCCGGTCACGAGGGCCACTTTGCCGTGCAGGTTGTCTTGAGGGGCGTTCCTGGTGTCGTCAGAAGTCATGGCTTCATCACACCGGCCGTCGCCCTCCGGTGCTGGCGGTGATCGGACGCCGAGTTCACCCACCTGGACGGCGGGACCGATGAGTTGCGGGCGCCGGTGGAGTCTGAGCTGATGACAGGACACCCCACATCGAAAGAAGGCACCGGTCATGGGCAAGCTCACCCTCACCAGCTTCGTCACCCTCGACGGCGTCTACCAGGCCCCAGGCGGTCCCAACGAGGACCCGAGCGGTGGCTTCGGGCACGGCGGCTGGAGCGTTCCGTACGGCGACGAGGACTTCGGACGGTTCATGATCGAGGTCTTCGACCACGCGGGCGCGTTCCTCCTCGGCCGCCGTACGTACGAGATCTTCGCCTCGCACTGGCCCAGAGTCACCGATCCGGCCGACCCGATCGCCTCGAAGCTCAACTCCCTGCCCAAGTACGTCGCCTCGTCGACGCTCACGCAGCCGGACTGGGCCAACACCAGGGTGATCGGCGGTGACCTGCTCAAGGAGGTCACCGCGCTCAAGGAGGACACCGACGGAGAGCTCCAGGTCCACGGCAGCGGCGCCCTCGCGCAGTCTCTTCTGGCGCTCGACCTGGTCGACACCGTTCACCTGTTGTCCTTCCCCGTCGTACTCGGCACGGGCCGCCGGCTCTTCGCCGAGGGCGGGCTGCCGACCGCGTTCCGGCACGCCGGGGCGCGCGTCACGGGCAAGGGCGTCGCCATCCACACCTACGAGCTGGCAGGACGTCCGGAATACGGCTCGTACGAGCTTCCGACGGAAAGCGCGTAGCGCGTGCCTACGGAAGCCGTGTCGTCCCGATGTGTCTGCAGCGCGGCAGGTTAACTACCGGAAAATTCAACCGACTTGCTGGGCAAAAACGTCGCCCTTGACATTGACATGCCAGGGTCTACGCGCGTCATGCTAGAGGGCATGAGATTCCCCCCACGTACCACTCGCATCGGCGCCCTGGTCTCTCTGATGTCGGCCCTGCTCATAGGCGGCGCCGCCACGGTTCCCGCGAACGCGGCGGCGACCGCGGTCGGCAACGTCTGCTACAGCGCGCTGCCGTCCCAGGCGCACGACACGCTCGACCTGATCGAGTCGGGCGGTCCCTTCCCCTACCCCCAGGACGGCACCGTCTTCCAGAACAGGGAAGGCATCCTTCCGGACCAGAGCAGCGGCTACTACCACGAGTACACGGTGGTCACCCCCGGCTCCGACACGCGCGGTGCCCGACGCATCGTCACCGGCGAGGAGCAGCAGGAGGACTACTACACAGCGGACCACTACGCCTCGTTCCGGCTGGTCGACTACAACTGCTGATCACCCGCGTTTCCGGCTCTCGGCGGCTGCGAACAGCGCGATCGACAGGACCAGCAACGCGACGCTCGCGTAGATCTCGTAGCCGTCGAGAAAGCCGATCCTCTGCACGAGGGGCCAGGCACGCAGCCAGCCGGTGAGCTCGTGCATCAGACCGGCCGCGCCCTGTATGAGGGCGATCACGCCGAGAAACTCCAGAACCTGCTTCATGCCAGGATCCTCGCCCCGCGGACCCCCCACGCTCATCGGCCGCGGGGCGAGGTATGTCCGACGGAAGTCTCGGGCCGGAGAGGTGGGGGCGAGCCGAAAGTCTTCGACAGTGCGACTTTGGTCGTTGATCATGTGCTCGGGGCTGTGGGCGAGTCCGCCGATGCGTAGATTTGTCGGCCGTGAGAGGTGACGAGGGGATGCGGGGGGCGGGGGCAGGCCCGGGGGCGACGCCGGTGGCGGCGTCGGCGGCGCTGCCTCTGCCCGGGCGCCGTTGGCTGCTCCCTTCGGCGGTCGCCGCCGAGCTCGACCCCGACCGGGTGGCACGCGCCGGGCGGACGGGGCGGCCCCGGCGCACCGTGCGCGACTGGATCATCGACTTCGCCGCCTTCCTGCTGGCCGTCGTCCTCGGTCTGCTCACCGCGGACACCCTGCCCGACGAGGCCGGCATCCCGTACGCGCTGGAGGTCGCCGACCAGTTGATCGGCGCGTTCGCCTGCGCCGCGATCTGGCTACGCCGCCGTTGGCCGGTCGGCCTCGCCGTGGCCATGGTCCCCGTCACCTTCGTCTCGAACACGGCGGGCGGTGCGGGACTGGTCGTGCTGTTCACGCTCGCCGTGCACAGACCTTTCAAGTACGTGGCCTGGGCCGGCGGTGTCTCGACCGCGCTGCTCCCGCTCTTCTACTGGCTGCGGCCCGCCCCCGATCTGGCCTACCTCCCGTCGTTGATCCTCGGGGCGCTGCTCGCCGTCGCGACCATCGGCTGGGGCATGTTCGTCCGCTCCCGCCGCCAGCTCCTGCTGAGCCTGCGCGACCGCGCCCAGCGCGCGGAGACGGAGGCCGCCCTCCGCGCCGAACAGGCCCAGCGCCTGGCGCGCGAGGCCATCGCGCGCGAGATGCACGACGTTCTGGCCCACCGGCTCACGCTGTTGAGCGTCCACGCGGGCGCGCTGGAGTTCCGGCCCGACGCACCCAGGGCGGAGGTCGCGCGGGCGGCCGGCGTCATTCGGGAGAGTGCGCACGACGCGTTGCAGGACCTGCGGGAGATCATCGGGGTGTTGCGGAGGGGGGCCGGAGGCGAGGGCGGGGCCGGGCCCGGGGGTGCGGTGGGGGAGCCCGGGCGGCCGCAGCCGACCCTCGCGGCGCTGGAAGCGCTCGTCTCCGAGTCCCGTGAGGCCGGGATGAAGGTGGTGCTCGACAACCGCGTCGCCGAGGCGGCCTCCGTTCCCGCCTCCGTCGGGCGTACCGCGTACCGGATCGCGCAGGAGGGCCTGACCAATGCGCGCAAGCACGCACCCGGGGCGGAGGTGACGGTCGCCGTGTCGGGAGCGCCGGGGGACGGACTGACCGTGTCCGTACGCAATCCGGATCCGCCGGGCGAGGTCCCGCCGGTGCCGGGCTCCGGGCAGGGGCTGATCGGGCTGACCGAGCGGGCGATGCTGGCGGGCGGCCGGCTTGCCCACGGGCCGCTGGGAGGCGGGGGGTTCGAGGTGCGGGCCTGGCTGCCGTGGGAGCGGTGAGCATGGCCCACGGGCTCGATGGGCCGACGTGCCGTCAGGGCGGGAACCGTGATTACGTGGGCCCCATGACTCCGATCCGTCTGCTCCTCGTCGACGATGATCCGCTGGTCCGAGCCGGGCTGACCTTCATGCTGGGGGGCGCCGACGACCTCGAGATCGTTGGGGAGGCCGCCGACGGGGGTGAGGTGGAGGCGCTGGTGGAGCGCACGCGGCCCGATGTCGTGCTGATGGACATCCGGATGCCCACCGTGGACGGACTGACGGCCACGGAGCGGCTCAGGAGTCGTAAGGACGCGCCCCAAGTGGTGGTGCTCACCACCTTTCACGCCGATGAGCAGGTGATGCGGGCGTTACGGGCGGGCGCCGCGGGGTTCGTCCTCAAGGACACTCCGCCGGCGGAGATCCTGGCGGCGGTGCGTCGGGTCGCGGCCGGGGATCCCGTGCTTTCCCCCACTGTCACCCGGCAGTTGATGGAGCACGCAGCGGGTGCCGCCCCGGACACACGGCGTGCGAACGCCCGTACGCGGATCGCCGCGCTCAACGACCGTGAGCGCGAGGTCGCCGTCGCGGTCGGGCGGGGGCGGTCGAACGCCGAGATCGCGAGCGAGTTGTTCATGAGCGTCGCCACCGTCAAGACGCACGTCTCCCGGATCCTCGCCAAGCTGGACCTCAACAACCGTGTGCAGATCGCCCTGTTGACGTATGACGCGGGGCTCTTGGAGGGGGACGGGGCCTAGCCTCGCCATTCGGTCGGGTCCGGGTAGGAGTCAGGAAGTCTGCTCTCCTTCGGGCGCACAGACTTCCGTGGGGTAGGAGAACACGGCCCCGGCAGGGTCGGACGGCGATGGCGAGGTGCGCGGGCCGGCCGGGCTTTTCCGGCGGCCGCCGTTGGCGATCACCACTGCCGCGTAGGGCATCAGGACGGCGAGAGCCAGGGCCACCACGGCGATGTAGCGCTGTCTGTCCCAGAGACCGGCCGCCGCGATCACGGCCAGTGTTCGGACGGTCATGGAGATCACATATCGGCGCTGCCTGCCCCGGACGTCCTCCGTGAGGCTCTCCTGAGCGTCAGTCACCTGGTACACGACACTGTCGCGCTTCCGACGGCCCCTCATCGGGTCGGCATGTTGTCGAGGTAGGACTGGACGTTGCGGCGGGTCTCGGGCACCGAGTCGCCGGCGAACTTCTCTGCCACCGCATCCGCCAGAACGAGCGCGACCATCGACTCGGCGACGATGCCGGCGGCCGGGACCGCGCACACATCCGAGCGCTGGTGGTGGGCGGCCGCCGGCTCGCCGGTGGCCACATCCACCGTCTTCAGCGCCCGCGGTACGGTCGCGATCGGCTTCATCGCCGCCCGCACTCGCAGGAGTTCACCCGTGGTCAGCCCGCCCTCGGTACCGCCCGAGCGCCCCGACGCACGCCGTATGCCCTCATCCGTGGTGACGATCTCGTCGTGCGCCTCCGAGCCCGGCACTCTCGCCAGGTCGAAGCCGTCGCCGACCTCGACGCCCTTGATCGCCTGGATACCCATCAGCGCGGCCGCCAGCCGCCCATCCAGCCTGCGGTCCCAGTGCACGTGCGAGCCCAGACCCACCGGCACCCCGTACGCCAGCACTTCGACCACACCGCCCAGGGTGTCGCCGTCCTTGTGCGCCTGGTCGATCTCCGCGACCATCGCCTGCGACGCGTCCGCGTCCAGGCACCGCACCGGATCCGCGTCCAGCCTCTCCGCATCGGCCGGGGTGGGGTAGACGCCGTGGGGCGCCTTCGCCGCGGCCAACTGCACCACGTGCGAGACGATCTCGATGCCGGCCGTCTCCCGCAGATAGGAGCGGGCCACCGCACCGAGCGCCACCCGGGCCGCCGTCTCCCGCGCGGAGGCCCGCTCCAGGATCGGCCTCGCCTCGTCGAAACCGTATTTCTGCATGCCTGCCAGATCGGCGTGGCCGGGCCGCGGACGGGTCAGCGGGGCGTTGCGGGCCAGCCCGGCCAGCACCTCCGGATCGACCGGGTCGGCCGCCATGACCTGCTCCCACTTGGGCCACTCGCTGTTGCCGACCATGACCGCGACCGGCGAACCGAGGGTCAGCCCGTGCCGCACACCGCCGAGGAAGGTGACCTCGTCGCGCTCGAACTTCATCCGCGCGCCGCGTCCATGACCGAGCCGGCGCCGGGCCAGGTGGTCCGCCACCATCGTCGTGGTGATCGGCACGCCGGCCGGAAGGCCCTCCAGCGTCGCCACGAGTGCGGGACCGTGGGACTCGCCCGCGGTCAGCCAGCGCAACCTGCTCAACGGTGCTCCTCAGAGTCAGTGGGGACGACAGGGTTCGACATGAGCCTGCGCAGCTCGGCGTGGAATCCGGGGAAGGTCTTGTCCACGCAGGCGGGGTCGTCGAGGGCGAACCCGGCGGAGGAGGCCAGGTTCAGGACCGCGAAGGACATCGCTATCCGGTGGTCGCGGTAGCAGGCGATCGTCGTCGGACGCGGAACGCCGGGGTGGACGGTGATACGGTCCGCGTCCTCCTCGACCAGGATGCCGCAAGCGCGCAGGTTGCGGGCCACGGCGCTGATGCGGTCCGACTCCTTCAGCCGGGTATGGGCGATGCCCGTGATCGTGATGGGGGCGTCGGCCAGCGGGGCGACGGCTGCCAGCGTCATGAAAGTGTCCGAGATGTCACCCATGTCGATGGTGAAGCCGCCCCTGAGGGAGTCCGGGCCGCGCACCGTCGTCTCGTTGTCGCCGACCGTCACCTCGGCCCCGGCCAGGCGCAGCACCCGCGCGAACCCCAGGTCTCCCTGGAGGCTGTGGCGGCCCAGGCCACGGACGGTGACCGAGCGCCCGGTGGCCGCTGCCGCCGCGAAGAAGTACGAGGCGCTGGAGGCGTCGGGTTCGACGGGGAGGTCGCGGGCGACATAACCGCCCGGACGTGTCGTGATCCGGTTCCCCGACCGCTCGACGTGCGCCCCGAAGTGCCGCATCAGGGCCAGGGTCATGTCGACGTAAGGACGGCTGACCAGATGCGGTACGTCGATGGTGAGCGGGCGGCTCAGCAACGGGGCCGCCATCAGCAGTCCGCTCAGGTACTGACTGCTCAGGTCGGAGTCCAGTACGATGCGGCCGCCTTGGAGCCCCCCGCCTTCCACGACGAGCGGCAGCCGCCCGCCGCGTCCGACGTGGACCGTCACCCCGAGCCGGGTGAGAGCGTCGATCAGGGGACGCATGGGGCGCGCCCGCAGTTGGAGTGAGCCGTCGAAGTAGAACAGCCCCTGTCCGGTCGCGGTGAAGGGCGGCAGGAAGCGGGCGGCGGTGCCGGCGTCCCCGCAGTGGACCCGGGCGTCGCCGAGGGGCCCGCCGCCGAGGCCGCGCACGTGCCAGTGGCCGTCACCGGGCTCGGCGGACACGCGCACGCCCAGCTGCTCCAGGGCGCCACGGAAGGCGATGGTGTCTTCGCTGACCAGCGGCGCCGACAGCACGGTGGTGCCCTCAGCCGCAGCGGCAAGGAGCAGGGCGCGGTTTGTCAGGCTCTTGGAGCCCGGGATGCGGGCGTGAGGCGTTTCGACGGCGATGCCGTCGAAAGTCCTGAGGGGCATCGAGCACACTCCTGGGGCTGGGAAGGGTGTGGGACGGGGTGCGAGGGAGGCGCTCCGGTGGGGGCGGTGTACTTGTCATTGGTCCGCGCTGGGGCGGGCTCGGGTGTGTGCGAGGTGAGGGCTCCGGCCCGGGAGGCACCATGGCCGGAGCCCTGTGCGGGCTACGCCGCCGTCGGCAGTTCGCCGGTCGGCGCCGCCGCGCTCCGGAGGACGTAGCCCTCGTAGCCGGCGGCAGTCACCTCGCGCAGTTTGTCCCGGAACGAGCCGAGGCCCGCGAAGTAGAACATGGTCGTTCGCTTCTTGCCGGGAATGTTGGCGCCGAAGATCCAGGACTCGACCTTCGGGAAGAGGGTGTAATCGGCTGTCTCCTGGCAGGTGACGGACCATGCGTCCTCCGCCTCCCGGGTGGCCTCGATCGATGCCAGGCCGCCGTCCTCCACTGCCTTGACCAGCTCGGCTATCCACTCCACCTGTGTCTCGATGCCCGGTGGCAGGTTGCTGAAGGCGCTGTTCGGGCCGAGGACCATGAAGAGGTTGGGGAATCCGGCGACGGACACCCCGAGGTAACTGCTGGCGCCGTCCTCCCAGTGCTCACGGATGGTCTCGCCGCCGCGGCCGCGGATGTCCATCTGCTTGTAGCTGCCGTCGACCGCGTCGAACCCCGTGGCGAAGACCAGCACGTCGAGTTCGTGCTCGACGCCGTCCTCGGTCACCACACCCTTGGCCGTGGCCTCGACGATCGGGGTCTCCCGCAGGCTGACCAGGCTGACGTTGTCGCGGTTGTAGGCCTCGTAGTAACCCTGGTTGCAGATCGGGCGCTTGGCGTACAGATCGGAGGGCGTCAGCTTCCGTGCCGTCTCCGGGTCCTTCACGATCTCCCGGATCTTCGACCGGATGAACTCGGCGGCGGCCTCGTTCGCATCCGGGTCGACGGCGATGTCGCCGAAGCTGCCGAACATGAACCGGAAGCCGTTGCCGAGGTCCCAGGCCTCCTGGAACACCCGCCGGCGCTCCTCCTCGGAGACGCTCATCGCCGGAACGTCGCTCTCCTCGAACCCGCACCCGACGCGGGAGGTGCGCACCTGCTCCCATATCCGGTCGTAGTCGGCCCGTATCGCGGCCTTCTCCGCTTCGTCGACCGGACCGTTGCCCGACGGGACGACGTACTGCGCGGTGCGCTGGAACACCGTCAGGTGCGCGGCCGTCTGCGATGCCGCGCAGACGAACTGGGTGCCGGTGGAGCCGGTGCCGATCACACCCACCCGCTTGCCGTCGATCGAGAGATCCTCGGGCCAGGCGCTGGTGTGCACCAGGGTGCCCTCGAAGCGGTCGAGGCCCTTGATGTCGGGGAAGTTCCGGCTCGACAGCGGCCCCAGCGCGCTCACCACGTAGCGGGCCGTGACCGTCTCGCCGGTGTCGGTGGTCAGCGTCCACACATCGTGGAACTCGTCGTACGCCGCCGACTCGACGGCCGTGTCGAACTGGATGTCACGGGCCAGATCGTGGCGCTCGACCACGGTCTCCAGATACGCCAGGGTCTCGGCCTGCGGGGTGTACCGGGTGTGCCAGTCCCACTCCTGGAGCAGTTCCTTGTCGAAGGAGTACTTGTAGACATGGCCGTCCACGTCGGACATCGCGCCCGGGTAGCGGTTCCAGTACCAGGTGCCGCCGACGCCGCCGCCCTTCTCGAAGGCGCGGACGGTCAGGCCGAGTTCGTTGCGGAGCTTGTGCAGTGCGTAGATGCCACCGAATCCGGCGCCGATGACGACGGCGTCGAAGTCGGCTTCTGCCTTGTGGGTCACGGGTGAACTCCGTTGTTTCATAAGTGGACAGGTGGGATGGAGTCGGCCGCCGTGGGCGGACGACAGCTGTGAGGGGACCAAGGCCCGGCTATGGCTGGAGCCTGACGACGCGCCAGCCGTCCGGGGTCAGGTCGTAACGAAGCCGGCGATGCGCCCGGTCGTCGGCCGCGGACCAGAACTCGACCACGGCCGGCTCCAGCCGGTAGCCGACGAACCGCTCGGGCCGGGGCAGCGGGGTTCCGGATTGCGCGAGCGCCTCCGCCCGCCCCCGCAGCCCTTCCAGGTCCGCCACCGGGTCGCTCTGCCGGGACGCCGTGGTCATGGAGTGCAGTGGGGCGGGCCGGGCCTGCCAGAGCCGGTCCGCCTCGGCGCCGGCCAGCACCGCGACCGGGCCCGACACGATCAGCTGCTGGCCGGTCTCCCGCCAGTACAGCAACCCCGAGCCCCAGCCCGTCTCGGCGATCTCCCGGCCCTTCTGGCTGGTGCTGTGGCTGGTGAAGAGGAGTCCTTTCGCCGAGACGTCGATGACGGAGACCGTCCGGTTGGAGGCACGGCCACGTTGGTCGGCCGTGGCGAGTGCGAGAGACAGGGGCTCGCGCACCTGGGCCTCGATCGCCGAGGTGATCCACTGCCCGACGAGGGACATGGGCTCGGCCGGCGGCACGTCGTACTCCGGGAACGGCCGGTCCACCACACCGGTCAGACTCTCGAACCTGCTGCTCACGGCTGCTCCTCAGACATAGATCTTTCCGCGGGCGAGGGTCACGCCTGAGCCGCCGACCCAGACCGACGACGTGACACAGGTGCAGTGCTGCCGGCTTCCGTCCGCCTTGGCGCGCATCAGCGACGGGCGTCCCATCTCGACACCCTGGTGGATGTCGATCCACTGGCCGTACTCGATGCGCCCGTGCCGGGCGAGGTGGAGGGCGAGCGGGCCCGCCGCCGAACCCGTCGCGGCGTCCTCGACCACTCCGTATGCGGGCGAGAACATCCGGGTCCGCCAGCTCGCCTCGGACCCGGCGAAGCAGTTGGCCGCCAAGTTCGGGAACGCGGCCAAGGCGTCGTGGTCGGGGGTGAGACGGGACAGCGCGGAGACGCTCTCCAGTCCCACCAGGACATGTCGGGGACCGTTGGTGTAGATCTCCACCGGAAGGTCCGCCTCCGGCACGCCGAGTGCCGCGAGCAGCTCCTCGGCGCGGTCGAACGGCGCCCAGGTCGGAGTGGGCTGCCGCATCCGGGCGCCGACGACCTTGCCGTCCACCCGGTCCAGTTCGAAGTCGATGAGCCCCATGGCCGTCTCCAGCCGGAGCTGGTCCTTCGAGAAGTCCCTGCCGAGCGCGATCGCCGTGCCGAGCAACGGGTGCCCGGCGAAGGGAAGTTCGTTGACCGGGGTGAAGATGCGGATCCGGGCGTCTCCCCCCTTCAGCGGGGGGAGGACGAAGGTGGTCTCCGAGAGGTTCATCTCCCGGGCGATGCTCTGCATCCGGTCGGCGGGGATGTCTTCGGCACGGCAGAAGACGGCCACGGGGTTGCCGCGGAGCGGAGTGTCGGTGAAGGCGTCGACGACCACGTACCCGTGCCTGGTGCGGGGCGCGGCCTGTTCTGTCTTCATTCTCGCAATGTCCTTTCCATGAAGGAGCCGAGGATGTGCGGACCGTTCTGGGTGAGCACCGACTCGGCGTGGAACTGGAGGGAGGAGAAGTGGGATCCGTGCAGCGCGTGCACCTCACCCGTCGTGGAGTCCCGGCAGACCGCCACCCGGCCGACCCCGCCGACGTCGACGGAGTCCTCGTCGGACCGGGCGGCGAAGGTGTTGTAGAAGCCGACCCGCTCCCGCCTGCCGAACAGCTCGATCTCCCGCTGCACACCCTGGTTGGGCGTGTCCCGCCGCCGGATGTCCAGACCGAGCCGGGTGCTGAGGACCTGGTGGCTCAGGCAGACCGCGAGGAACGGGCGGCGCCGGTACAGCAGGGTGTCCACCGCGGTGCGCAGCCGGGCGATCTTGGGGTGTGCGGCGTCACGGGGATCTCCCGGGCCCGGCCCCAGGACGACGAGGTCCCAGTCGTCGAGCGCGAGGCGCGCCCGCGTGCGGCGGCCGGTCGGCAGGTCGTCGTAGCTGCGGACCGTCACCGCCATTCCCAGGGACCGCAGTTGGTGATCGAGCATCGAGGTGAAGGTGTCCTCGGCGTCGACGATCAAGGTGCGCAGACCGGTCAGCCGGGGGAAGCGGGGCGCTTGTCCGCCGCCGGTGTCCAGCCAGAAGCCGGCGATGGCGTCGTTGCGTCGTTCCAGCGCCTCCCGCACCTGGGGCCGGCCTCCGAGCCGGGGCGGGCCCGCGGTCTCCAGGGCGGCGAGGAGACCGGCCGCCTTGGCACGCGTCTCGGCGACCTCCGAGTCGGGGTCGGAGTGGCGTACGAGGGTGGCGCCGACGCCGATGGTCGTGCGGCCGGAGGCGTCGATGTCGGCGGTGCGGATGAGGATGGCCGAGTCGAGCGTGCGAGCGCCGGAGGCGTCGCGTCCGATGAGGGCGGCGACGCCGCTGTAGTAGCCCCGGCCCCGCGGCTCGTGCCGGTCTATGACGCGGCAGGCGCTCTCCAGGGGGCTTCCGGTGACGGTCGGCGCGAACATCGACTCGCGCAGGATGTCTCGTACGTCCCAGTCGGTGCGCCCCTCGATGAAGTACTCGGTGTGGGCGAGCCGTGCCATCTCCTTCAGCCGCGGCCCCGTCACGCGTATCCCGGGCGCGCAGATCCGCGCCATCATCTTGAGCTCCTCGTCGACGACCATGTAGAGCTCGTCGGACTCCTTCTGGTCGGCGAGGAAGGCCATGACGTCCGGCAGGGTGGGGCCGGAGGCCGGGTAGCGGTAGGTCCCGCTGATGGGGTTCATCGTGGCGAGGCCGTCGTGGAGCGTGATGTGCCGCTCCGGGGAAGCGCCGACGAAGGTCCGCTCCCCGGTGTGGACGACGAAGGTCCAATACGCTCCCGATTCGAGCTCCAGCAGCCGCCGGAAGAAGGCCAGGGCGTGGTGGGGGGAGTAGTCGCCGATATCGGTCACGAACGACCGCTTGATGACGAAGTTCGCGCCCTCGCCTTCGCCGATCTCCTCCTTGAGCACCCGGCGGACGGTCTCGGCGTAGTCGTCGTCGGCCATGTCGAAGTGCCCGCCGGACAGAGTCAGGGGCACAGCCGGCAGCCGTCGCAGGGCCTCGGCGACCGGAACCGTTTGCTGCCCGGTCACGGTCATCGCGATCAGGGGCGCATCGTCGTCGGCGCAGGCGAAGCCGCGCTCGCGGATCTGGCGGTAGGGGATGAGCGCCAGGACCTCGTGGGCACCGGGGTCGGCGGCCCCGGCCCGGCCCGTGCGCTCTTCCGCCGGCCCGTCGGACAGGGGGATGCCCGCGAGTTCCTCGACGCGCGAGGTCCGGCCGAGCAGTACGTCCAGCATCCCGGGGCCGTTCGCCTCGGGCCGGTGCAGCAGTGCGAAGGCGGGCGCACGCAGCGCCAGTACCTCCTCGAACGGATCGCCGGAGGGTGGGGCGGCATCCGACGACGAGACGGTGTCTTCCGAGTCTTTCGATGTCACGCGAATACCTCCTTCGCGGTGAGGACGACCGCGCAACGCTCGGCCGCGTAGGTGAGGGCCATGCGGTGGTGGTCGGCGTCGAAGTCGGCCACGGCGTCGGCGACCAGGAAGGTCTGCAGGTCGTTGGTGAAGGCGTCGACGGCGGTCATCAGCACCCCGACGTGGGCGTACACCCCGCAGACGATCAGCTGGTCGCGTCCGCTGCGCCGGATGCGCTCCAGCAGCCCGGACCGGTGGAAGGCGCTGTAGCGCCATTTGTCGAACCGCCAGTCGCCCGGCTGGGGGGTCAGTTCGTCGACCACTTCGCGGTCGGCGGGCGTCCGGCGCATGCCGGGCCCCCAGAAGTCCCGCAGCAGGCCGCGCTCCTGCTCGCTCATGTCGCCCGGCTGGGCGGTGTAGCCGACGGGGACGCCGAGTTCGCTGCTGCGCCGGCGCAGCAGAGCGGCGTTCCCGATCAGCTGCTCCCGTACGGAGTCCGGGAAGGGCTTCAGGAAGTAGCGCTGCATGTCGTGCACGAGGAGGACCGCGCGCGCGGGGTCGGGTGTCCATGTGGGTGTGCTGGGGGGCAGGTCTCCCGCTGTGGGCAGCGGATACGGCTCAACTGTGGGAATACCGGGCATCGCCGTCCCCCGAGGTCGAGTTGTTCGCCGCGTCCCCCCACGCGGAGGTCACCGTGGCCGCCTGCCATACGGTGAGCCGCGGGTCGCAGAAGGACGTGTAGCGGTCGCCGACATGGTCGAGTTCGGAGTCGTTGACGACGCACTCGGTGACGTCGTCGGGCGTCGTCTCCAGGTGCAGACCGCCGGCGACACCGCCCGCGTTCTCCACCGCGGCGACGAAGCCGCGGACCTCCCGGACGAGGGTCTCCACGAACCGGGTCTTGTGACCGCTCGGCGCGGCTTTGGTGTTGCCGTGCATCGGGTCGCACAGCCAGATCACCGGGTGCCCGGCGGCCTGCACGGCCCGGACGAGCGGGGGCAGCCGGTCGGCGACCAGGTCGGCGCCCATCCTGGCGATCAAGGTGAGGCGGCCCGGTTCGCGCTCGGGGTCGAGCTGTCCGCACAGGGCGACGACCTCGTCCTCCGTCATCGTCGGGCCCACCTTGCAGGCCACCGGGTTGGTCACCTCGGCGAGCAGCGCGACATGCGAGCCGTCGATCTGCCGGGTCCGTTCGCCGATCCACGGCCAGTGCGTGGAGCCGAGTGTGAGCCGCCCCTCCATGTCCCGGCGCAGCAACGGGATTTCGTAGTCGAGGACGAGCGCCTCGTGGCTCGTCCACACGGGCGCGTCCCCGGTCTCGCGGGGGGACGGGCCGCGCCAGCCCAGGTGTTCCATGATGTCGCTCGCCGCCATGTAGCCGGTGAGCAGGCGCAGCGGATCGGGCTGCCGGATCTCGGGCGTCGGCTCGGGGCCGTTCACGAGGTGGCCCCGGTACACCGGTAGCGTCAGGCCGCCGACCTGCTCGGTCGGGTTGGAGCGCGGTTTGGCGAACTGGCCGCCGATGCGCCCGACGCGGAGCACGGGCTTGTGGGCGGCCAGGCCCAGTGCTCCGGCCAGCACGTTCAGTGCGGCGGACTTGCGGCTGATGTGGTCGGCCGTGCACTCCTCCGGGTCCTCGGCGCAGTCACCGGCCTGAACGACCAGGAGCCGGCCCGCGGCGACCTCGGCCAGGAGGGTCCGCAGGGTGTGTACGTCGGAAGCCCTGACGAGCGGGGGACGGGAGGCCAGCGCCTCGCTCACGCGCTGGACCTGTGAGGGGTCGCTCCACTCGGGTTGCTGCAGCGCGGTCCGCTGCCGTATGTCGAGCATGAGGTTGTCCACGACTCTCCTTGTCTGAACGTGCTCGTGTGGGGGGATCCCCGTGGCTAGGTGGGGATTCCGTCGCGCTTGACCTCGGGCACCGGGATTCCCAGTGCGCGCAGTTGGTCGAACGGGTTCATGAATTCGCGCTGCCGCTTGATCTTCCCGTTCTCGAATTCGAAGGAATGCAGGAAGTGGTTCTCGTAGCGGCCCTCGGGATATCCGGGAAAGCGGATGGCGCCGGCGCCGTCGCACTCGACCCAGAAGAAGTCCGGGTCCTGTGTCTCGAAGATCCTCACGTTGGTCCAGGCCCAGTCCGGGAAGCACTCGAGTGACCAGACGGCGTGCTCCGCGAGCCGGTCCCGCCCGTGGATGGCTATGGGCTTGCCCGTGTCGTTGGTCCACAGGCCGCCGATGCCGTCCTCGGTGAACAGCAGGTGCCGCCGCAGGCGGTCTGCACCGCGCGTGTTCATGTACGTCTCGACCGTGGCCCGGTTCTTGGCACGGATCTCGGTGTCGGTGTCGCTTCCTGGAAAGGTCTTCGTCTCGGGCATGATCTGGGCCTCCGTAATCTGTTTCCGACGTTCGGTCGGCGGAATTCCGTGGGTCTGTGGCAACGGGGGTGCGGTCGCGTGACCGGTGGGTGGCCGACGAATTGGCGGTCCGTCAGCTGGTTTCCTTGAATTTCTGTGCGACCTGGTCCGCCAACCGTCTCCACTCCTCGGCGCGTTGGAGGGCGACTGTGCGGATCAGCGGAATGGAGTGGGTCGGGACCGTTTCGGCGATCTCGGACAGCCGGGTCGGTTCCAGCTCGGTGGCCAGCAGCAGCCTCAGCAGCTGACGTCCCGGCTCCGTCGCCCGTAGCGACGGGTCCTTGACGAGCTTGCGGACCACGGTCGCGGTCGCATCGGAACTGTCGGTCCTGGAGCGCTCGGGGCCGGGCGTCACCCGCAGTGACTGCACCCGTGCGTTCGCCACGGTGTCGGCCGGGGGTGTCTCAGGCCGGGTGCGGGCGGGCTCCGGCGCGGCGGGCACGGCCGACCTGCGGGCCGCGTTGCGCAAGCGGTCCGGGATCGGGTCCTGCCCGCGTGCCAGCCGCTCCCGTACGTCCTTGACGGTGCCCAGCGCGAGTCCGGTCCTGCGGGACAGCTCACGAAGCGAGATGTCCGGATGGGCCGTCAGCAGCAAGGCGGCGCTGCGGCGCCCCTCGACGGTACTGACGGGCCGCACCTTTCCGTCGAGCCCCATCCGGCTGTCCGAGTGGGTGCCCGGGTCCTCGGAGAGCCGGCGGATCCGGCCCACCGTCTTGGCGTTCAGCCCGGTGCGTTCCGCGATGGCACGGTCCGACCAGTGGGAGTGGGATCCGAGGATGCGCTGGGCGGCCGCCTTGCGCTCGGCGAGCGTCAGCGGCAGCCCGTGCCGCGTGTTGAGCTGGACGGCGAGGACGAAAGCGTCCGCCTCCGAGCCGTCGAAGAACCTGACCGCGACGTCCGTCCGGCCTTGTGAGACCAGGGCACGCAGGCGGTGCGTGCCGTCGATGACCCGCATGGTGGGCCGGTGCACGAGGAGCGGGTCGACCTCGCCGTCCGTCTGCGCGAGCAGCTGGACGTGCTCCGGGTTCTCGCCTCCGGCCCGGAGGGGGAAGGACGGCATGAGAGTACTGACGGGGACGACCTCGACGGGGAGCCGGCGCAGCAGATCCCGCCCGAGGTCCGGTGAGGTGAGCAGGGGATCGTCGCCGCTCGCTTCGGCACCGGCTGCGGTCCCGTCCGGGACGCGAGCGACTCCTGGATGCAGGGTTGAGGACAACGGTGAATCCTTGATGGCAGGTATGAGGGGAGGGGCGACCCGGGCATTGAAATTCCTCATTCCGGATTTCTGTGGTCCGGGAGAATTCGGTGCGCCTTCGGTGGTCCTTCGGCGGAGTCGTACGGCTCCTTCATCCACCTATTGGTCGTTGCCCTGAGACGTTACGCGGACCATCACACCGGTGCGCAAGCAATGCGGGTCCGCCGGACACGAGCTAGGGAAGTTGGTTTCTCCGCAACGGCATTCTGTGTTCACGAACGGAGCGGCTCGCACCGCTTTCCTCGTCGCTCCTTGTCCCGGCGGTGCTTTCCTTCCAGTATTTCCTGACCGCTGCCAAGGTCACCGAAAAGAAAGGACGCTCGATGATCACAAATTCCCGGCTCGCCCTGCTCTGCGTCCCTGATCAGGAGAGGGCCGCGAAGTTCCTGACCGGTGCACTCGGCTGCGAACTGGTCGTCGACGTTCCGGTCGGCGACGGCCGGCGCTGGGTCGAGGTCCGCCCCCCGGGTGCGCGGACCTGCCTGGTGCTGGCCGCCGTCGACAAGAACGTGCTGGAAGCCCTGCACGCCCAGGCGGGCCGGATGGCGCACGGCTGGTTCGACTGCGACGACCTGGACGCCACCTGCGCGGATCTGCGCGCGAAGGGCGTCAGGATCGTGGTGGAACCGGAGCCCGCGCGCTGGCGGGAGGGCAGCCGATGGGCACAGATCGCCGACCCCGATGGCAATCTCTACGGGCTCACCGAGCGCGGTCGCTGAAGCGTCCGCCGGTGTGCGGCGCGGCGGCCGTCGCGGCGGGGCAGAGGCGTCCAACCAGGCGTTGTCCACACTTGCACGGCCAGGTGGCCGTCACTTGCACGACCCGGTGGCCGTCGCGGGCCCGGGATGGGCGTCGGCGACGACGATTCGGCAACTTGGTTTTATCGCAGTGCGTAACGGCTTTCCGATTGCCTCAGGCCGAACCCAACTGGTTCGCTGAGGGACATGAGCGAAACCGTGATTCGCGAAGGCGACGGAAATGTGACCCTGATCAATGTCTTCGATGTCGAGGCATCGAAGCAGCAGGAACTCGTACGAGTTCTCAACGAAGGAACGGAGAAGGTGATGCAGAATCGACCGGGATTCATCTCGGTCAACATTTTCACGAGTTTCGACGGAACCCGCGTCGTGAATCTCGCCCAGTGGCGTTCGCAGGACGACGTCAAGGCGACGATGGCTGACCCGGAAGCCCAGGCCTTCGCCAAGAAGGCGGCCGAACTGGCGAAGCCGGCGCCGTCCGTCTACGCGGTGGCCTCCGTCCACCACGCCTGAGCCATCGCAAAGTCCCGAAACCCCGTCCCCCCCGGGGCGTCCGGGATCCGCCCCGCCGACCGAGGTCAGCGGGGCGGATCCCGGTCCGCGCCCTCCCGCCATCGGCGGACATGACAGAGCTGTTCCACCCCGACACGAGATGAACAGGGAGCCTCAGATCCGCCATGACCACTCATCAGACCGATGACATCGTGATCGCCGGTGCGGGACTCGGAGGGCTGACCGCGGCTCTGGTCCTGCACGACTACGGGATCAGAGCGACCGTCCTGGAAGCCGCCGAGGAGATCCGCCCGCTCGGAGTCGGGATCAACATCCAGCCCGCCGCAGTCACCGAACTGCTGACGCTCGGGCTCGGCGACGCGCTGGCGCGCACCGGTATCCGCACCGCGGAGCACCGTTACCTCGACCACCTCGGCACCGTTCTGTGGACCGAAGCGCGAGGCATGGCCGGGGGGCACGTCAGCCCCCAGTACTCGATCCACCGCGGGGAACTGCAGATGCTGCTGGTGGAGGCGGTCCGTGACCGACTCGGCCCGGACGCGATCCGCACCGGGGTCAGGGTGCGCGGCTTCGAGGAGACCGACGGCGGAGTCCGCGTCCACGCCACGGCCTCCGGTTCCCCCGCGACATACGAAGGTGCCGCCCTCATCGGCGCCGACGGCATTCACTCCGTGGTGCGGGCCCAACTCCATCCCGACGGGCCCGCGCTCTCCGGGGGCCGGGCACACATGTGGCGAGGGCTGACGGAACTGGACGGGTTCCTCGACGGACACACCATGATCGTGGCCTCCGACGACACGGGTGCCCGGATGATCGCCTACCCCGTCTCGGCGCAGCACGCGGCGCGGGGCCAGGCCCTGGTGAACTGGGTCTGCCTGGTTCCGACCGAGCCGGAGCCGGGCGAAGTCAGCGCCTGGAACCGGCCGGGCCGGCTGGAGGACATCCTGCCGCACTTCGCGCACTGGAAATTCGGCTGGATCGACATCCCGGCCCTGCTCGCGGGCGGCGGCCCGATCCTGCACTACCCGATGGTCGACCGCGACCCGCTGAAGCAGTGGGGCACCGGTCGGGTCACCCTGCTCGGTGACGCCGCCCACCCCATGTACCCGATCGGTGCCAACGGCGGCTCCCAGGCCATCCTTGACGCCGTCACCCTGGCCACCGAGTTGTTCGAGCGCGACGAGGTGACCGCCGCGCTGCGCCGCTACGAGGAGATCCGGCGTCCTCGGACCGCGGAGATCGTGCGGGCCAACCGAACGATGGACCGTGCCGAACGCGACCTCGCCGCGCGACCCGAACAGGACAAGAGCGGTGCCCTGGAGACCATCACCAGTTCCTACCGGGCGAGTGTCGAGCATCGGCATCCGGTCGCCTGACCCAAGGCGTACGAGGTGAGCCGAGCCGGTAGCCGGCTGCGGAAGGCGTGGTGGCGGCTCCGCCGGAGGCTCGCCATGACCCTGGCCGAATAGCGATGGGTGTTCAACTTGGTGCCCAAGTTGATCCATTGCGATGAGCCGTACCGATTTTTAGCATCAACTGCCGTGGAAAAACAGCCAGTTCCTGGAAGCCTGCCCGCCTTCCAGGCTGATGCGAAGTTGGGGATTGCGGCTGCCCCGCCAGTTCTACCTTCTGGGAGCGCGGATGAGTACAACCGAATCACAGCCCCGTCGGGGCGCGCCGCCGAAGGGCGAACGCATCGCCGACTGGGCGGACGGCCGTATGGGCCTCTACGGGCTCGCCAAGGCCAATATGCGCAAGATCTTCCCGGACCACTGGTCATTCATGCTCGGCGAGATCTGCATGTACAGCTTCGTGATCCTCATCATCACGGGGATATTCCTGACACTCTTCTTCCACCCGAGCATGAATGAAGTCGTCTACGACGGCTCTTACGCGCCGTTACGCGGACAGCGCGTGTCCGAGGCGTTCGCCTCGACTCTGCACATCTCCTTCGATGTACGCGGCGGTCTGCTGATCCGGCAGATACACCACTGGTCGGCGCTGGTCTTCCTCGCCGGCATGTTCGTGCACATGATGCGTGTCTTCTTCACCGGGGCCTTCCGCAAGCCGCGCGACCTGAACTGGATGTTCGGCTTCCTGCTGTTCGTCCTGGGGATGCTCACCGGATTCACCGGCTATTCGCTCCCGGACGACTTGCTGTCCGGTACAGGCGTCCGCTTCATGGAGGGCGCGATCCTGGCGGTTCCTGTCGTCGGGTCCTATCTCCAGATGTTCGTCTTCGGCGGAGAGTTCCCGGGCGCCGACTTCGTGCCCCGCTTCTACACGGTCCACGTGCTGCTGCTGCCGGGCATCATGGTGGCGCTGATGGCGGTGCACCTGATTCTGGTCTTCTACCACAAGCACACCCAGTACGCGGGGCCCGGCCGGACCAACAAGAACGTCGTCGGCATGCCGTTCATGCCGGTGTACATGGCCAAGGCCGGCGGCTTCTTCTTCCTGGTCTTCGGCGTCACCGCCGTCCTCGCCGCGATCGCCAGCATCAATCCCGTGTGGGCGATCGGCCCGTACCGCGCGGACCAGGTGTCCAACGGTTCCCAACCAGACTGGTACATGGGCTTCACCGAGGGCGCCGTCCGGGCGATGCCGGCCATGGAGTACGTCCTGCCGGGCGGCTACACACTCAACTTCGGTGTCCTCATCCCGCTCGTCCTGCTGGTCGTGGTGCCCGGGGCGCTGGCGATGTATCCGTACTTCGAGAGCTGGGTCGTGCGCGACCTGCGTGAGCACCACATCGCCGAACGCCCGCGCAACGCACCGTTCAGAACCGCTTTCGGAGCGGCCTGGATCAGCTGGTACGGGGTTTTGATGCTCGGCGGAGCCAACGACATCATCGCCGGGTTCTTCCATCTGTCCATCAACAGCATCACCTGGTGCGTACGCATCGGTTTCTTCGTGGTTCCTCCGGCGGTGTTCTTCATCACGAAGCGGATCTGCCTCGGTCTGCAGCGCCGGGATCGCGAACTGGTCCTGCACGGCCGTGAGACCGGAATCATCAAGCGGCTCCCGCACGGAGAGTACGTCGAAGTGCACAAAGCCCTGGAACAGGCCGATCTGTACCGGCTCACCGCGCACGACCAGTACAGCCCGCTGCCACTCGCGCCGGCCGTCAACGAATACGGCGTCGAGCGCAAACTCACCAGGAGGGAGAGACTGCGGGTCAGGTTGTCCAGAGGGTATTTCGGCGAGACGGGTCAGATCCAGAAGCCGACCGCCCATGAATACCGGGAAATCGCCGGGAGCGGTATACGTCACTAGGCACCGCGACGGAACCGGAACGGCGACGTCACCGGCCGGGACAGCCCTGAACCCGCCAGGGCCCCGGTCTTCCCCGCACGGGGAGGATCGGGGCCTTTTTCGTGTGCGGATTCATGAAGTAGACGTAGCCGGAGCCATTCTCTCCGGGATAAACAGGAGTTGAAGCTTTCGGTTGGAGACCCGGCCATTTCCCTTTCGCCGTACGGCCCGTTGTGTACCGCCCGTTGTGTACGGCCAGTCGTCTACGGCCCGTTGTGTGCGGGCCGATTACTCGGCCCGCACGATCGCCGGTGATTCTCCGGTGGGCCGCCCGCATTTCTCACGCACACGCAGGAGGACGAGAAGATGAGCCTGGATCCGCGCCCCGACGGCCACGCCGTCGTGATCGGGGCGAGCGTCGCCGGGCTGACCGCGGCCCAAGCCCTCCTGCCCCACATGCGTCATGTCACCGTCGTCGAACGTGACCGGCTGCCGCGCGGTCCCCGCCGGCGCCGCGGAACATTCGCCGCGCGCCACACACACGGACTGACGGCCGCCGGAGCCAAGGCACTTGAGCAACTCTTTCCGGGCATCACCCGAGAGCTGCTCGGCGCCGGCCTGGTGCGCGTCCGCGTACCCGAGGACGTCCTGCTGCTCGGCCCCGGAGGCTGGCTGCCCCGCGTCGACAGCGACCTGGTGACGATGACCGGATCCGGGATCCTCGTCGAGGCGGTGATCCGTGACCGTGTGCGCGCCGACCCGAGAGTGACGGTCCTTCAGGAACACGAGGCCGTCGGACTGCGCGGAGGTCGCAACGACACCGCCATCGGCGTCATGGTGAGTCCGCGGCGACGTCACGCGCTCGGCGGACCGGGTGAAACCCGCGTGCTGCCGGCCGAGTTCATCGTCGATGCCTCGGGGCGGGAGTCGGCCGCATCGCGGTGGCTCGCCGAGTTGGGCTACGACCTGCCGGAGGAATCCGTGGCGGACGTCCGTGCCGTCCTCTCCAGTGCGGTGTTCGCCCCGCCCGTCGGCCACATCGCCGACTGGAAGGCCATCGCGCTGACAGCCTCGGCCGACAACCCGCGCCACGGCCTGATCAGCCCCATGGAAGGCGGCAAGTGGAAGGTGTCCATCGGCGAGAGAGGCGCCGCGGAACCCTGCGTCGACCACGAAGGCCTCCTCCGCGCGGCCGGCCGTCTGCGCCACCCCGTGCTGCGGGACGTCATTGAGCACGCCACCCCGCTCGGACCCGTCTACGGCCTCCGGCACACCGAGAACCGCTGGCGCCACTACGAGAGACTGCGGCGCTGGCCCGACCAGTTCGTTGTCGTGGGAGACGCCCTCGCCACCTTCGGACCGTCCAGCGGGCAGGGGCTCGCGGTTGCCGTGGAGTCCGCGCTCACCCTCGGTGCCATGGTGGGCAGTCACGGCACGACGGTGGGCCTTTCCTACCGGCTGCGCCGCGCGCTGGCCCTCCAGGTCGCCGAGACATGGCGCATCGCACACGCCGCCGGCCTCACATGGCCACAGGCGCAGGCCACGCCTCCGTCGAACCCGGCCACACGGCTCGGCAGGCGCTACCTCGAACGGATAGCCGCGGCCGCACCGGCCCATCGGGCCGCCGCCCGATTCGTGGTCGAACTCGGCCAGCAGCTCGTCACCCCCGCGGCCGCCCTGCGCCCGACCGCGCTCGCGGCGGCACTGATCGGCCCACGCGGCCCCGTACCGTACGAGCCCCCGAGCAGCACGCACGGCGGCAGCGCCCGGCGCCCCCGGGTGCGCGTACCGGCGGGCACCTCCGGGTTCCGTCCTGCCGCGGGACGCGGGGCGTCCCCGGCTGAGCCGGTCCCGCACCCTTCGGCCACGACCGTGAAGGCCGACCAGGGCGCACCCATCGAACGGCACCGCCCCACCGCGCGGAATCCGGAGGAGCGGATCTGAAGCCCCCTGTTCCCGCACCGCGCGGATCCCGTGCCGATCGGCCGGGTTCCCATGCCTATCGACCCGAGGAGGAATCCATGGACAACAGGGGGATCCGTCGTGCGGCCGTGCTCGGCAAGCCCATCGCCCACTCCCTCTCCCCGGCGCTGCACCGCGCCGCCTACACGGAGTGGGGGCTCACGGGCTGGTCGTACGACCGGTTCGAGATCGACGAGGCCGCTCTGCCCGGGTTCTTCGCGGAACTCGGTTCGGAGTGGGCGGGGTTGTCGCTGACCATGCCGCTCAAGCGGGCCGTGATCCCGTTGCTCGACGAGATCAGTGAGACGGCGGCCTCGGTGGAGGCGGTCAACACGGTCGTGTTCACCGAGGACGGCCGCCGGGTCGGCGACAACACTGACATCCCCGGGATGGTGTCCGCGCTCCGGGAGCGAGGGATCGAGCAGGTCGACTCGGCGGCGATCCTCGGTGCCGGTGCCACCGCGTCCTCGGCGCTGGCCGCGCTGGCCCGGATCTGCACCGGCGAGGTCGTCGCGTACGTCCGCAGCGAGGCCCGTGTCGCAGAGATGCGGCGGTGGGGCGAGCGGCTCGGCGTCGAGGTGCGCGTCGCGGACTGGACGGACGCGGCACAGGCGCTGCGCGCCCCACTGGTCATCGCCACCACCCCGGCCGGTGCGACGGACGCGCTGTCCTCGTCCGTGCCGGAGCGGCCCGCCACCCTCTTCGACGTGCTCTACGAGCCGTGGCCGACGGAGCTCGCGGCCCGCTGGTCCGCGTACGGCGGAGCCGTCGTCAGCGGCCTCGACCTGCTGGTGCACCAGGCGATACCGCAGGTCGAGCAGATGACCGGGCGCACCCCGGCGCCGCTCGAGACGATGCGGCAGGCGGGGCGGTCCGCGCTGAGCCGGGGGAGTACCGCTCCGAAAGCAGTCCTGGTCGGCCCGATGGGGGTCGGCAAGTCCACCGTCGGGCAACTGCTCGCCGAGCGGCTCGGATCGGGCTTCCGGGACACGGACGACGACATCGTCGCCTCGCAGGGCCGGTCCATCGCGGAGATCTTCTTCGGCGAGGGCGAGGCGGTCTTCCGTGCGATCGAGAAGCGGGCGGTGCATGCCGCGCTGGCCGAGCACGAGGGCGTACTCGCCCTGGGCGGCGGCGCGATCCTCGACGAAGGCACCCGCGCGCTGCTGGCCGGACAGCGGGTCGTCTACCTGTCGATGGACGTGGAGGAGGCCGTCGAACGCGCGGGTCTGAAGGCGGACCGGCCGCTGTTGGCCGTCAACCCGCGCAAGCAGTGGCGTGAGTTGATGGAGACCCGCCGGAACCTGTACGAGGCGGTCGCCACGGCGGTCGTGCCCACGGATGGCCGAACTCCGGGAGAAGTCACCCAAGCCGCCCTGGACGCACTGGAGTTGAAGGAAGTATGAGCGAGGGGCCGTCGACTACCCAGCCATCTCGGTGATTTGATCGGAGACACGACGAGGGTGGGTCGCCGTCGTCCACTGTGGAGTCCGCGCTCACCCTCGCTGCCATGGTGGGCGGTCACGGCACGACGGTCCGCGGAGCGGACCATCCCCCGTGGCGTGCCTGGCCCCGCTCCGTCACTCGGTTGTCACCGAGGTGCGGCGTTGTTCTCTTCGCCGTCCGCGCGGATGCCCCGCAGCGCGATGTCCCAGAGCCGGTTGAGGCGCTCGGTGGAGGTGTCGCTGTCGTGCTCTCCGGCCCGCAGCGGCCTGGCGCACTCGGTGGCCTTGGGGTGCCGGATGTGTGCCTGCGCGCCGGCGACGAGATAGGTCGCCAGTACGGCGACGACACTCGGGTCGGTGCCCGGGCGCAGTCCGTTGTGCTTCGCCTCCCGCAGCAGGTATTCGACCGTGGGGACCCAGGCGGAGGCCCAGGTCTTCGCCACGTCGGTGCGTTCCACGGCGAGCCGGGCGGTGGCGCGTACGAGGGTGCTCTCCTCCAGCAGCCCGGCCAGCTCGGTCGTGACGGCGACGGCGGCCTGCAGCGGCGGTCGGTCGATGGCGGCCACCTGGCGGACCACGTCCCGGGTGAGCGACATGCCTTCCTCCTGCACGGCGTCCGCCAGGGCGTCCTTGGTGCGGAAGTGGAAGCTGAGGGCGCCGACGGAGATGCCGGCGGCCTGGCAGATCCGGTTGAGAGTCGCTCCCTCGTAGCCTCCTCGGTCGAATTCCTCTGCGGCGGCCAGCACCAGCGACCTCCGGGTCCGCGCGGCTCTCTCCTGTTTGACCATGCGATGTCTCCGACTGTGACGTCTCTCACGAGGGTGATCACACTGTGCTCTGCACTCCGACTCAGCCTTCCCGGCACCTGTCGTGGACGCAACGCCGACATGACGAACGTGCGCCGACTTTGTGCACGTTGCGCTTTCGACTTCATGAAGTCGCGTGAGGTTCGATCGGGGAGTTCCAAAAAACAAAACGATTGCTATTATTTTTATGTCACCAGGGAGGGATCGCATCGTGACCGAGCTTCTGTGCCGACAACTGAAGACCACCACCGACGTGTGCGCGCCCACGGGTGCCGAGGCGCTCCTCGACGAGTTACCCGCCTCGGCCCTCGACGCGCGGTTCACCGCCTTCGCCGAGATGCTCTTCGGCCATCTGCGCCGCGCGGACCAGCGCCGCTGGGCCCACATCTATCTGCGGGGACTGCTCATGACGCCGGGCAAGAAGTCGATCCCGCGCCTCGCGGCCTCCATCTCCTCGTCCGCCACGGCCCACCAGTCGTTGCACCAGTTCGTCAACGCCAGTCCCTGGGACTGGAGTCCGGCCCGGCGAGAGCTGACGCGACTGGCGGAGCGGTTCGTACGGCCGAAGGCCTGGACCCTGGCCACCGCTGTGCAGCCCAAGCGCGGAGACCGTACGTGCGGAGTGCACCGCCGCTTCGTGCCCGCCATGGGGCGCACCGTCAACTGCCAGGTCGGTGTGGGGATGTTCCTGGCGTCGGAAAGTGAGCACATCCCCGTCGACTGGCATCTGCTGCTGCCCGACCAGTGGGACGGCGACCCGGAACTGCGTGAGCGGGCACGGATACCCGAAGCGGCCCGCAACCAGCCGCTGTGGAGCCACGCGCTGAGTCTCAGCCGTACTCTGGCGGCCCACACAGGCCTGCCGCCGGTACCGTTCCTGGCCGACATGGACGGATACCCGGGCGCGGCCCCGCTGATCGACGGCCTCTCCCGCAGCCGGCAGGACTTCGTGATCGCCGTGTCCGGCGACCTCCCGATGCTGCCCGCCGTTCCGAGTCCCGTGAACACCGCGCGGGAGGTCGGCCGGCCCATCGGGGCGCGTCGCTTCCTGGACCTCCACTCCGCGCGACGCGGGCACGCCGTGGTCGCCGGCGCCGGCGGGGGGCGCCGGCCGGTACGGGTGCTGTCCAGCCTGGTCAACCTGGAGCCCGGGCGCGGCGCCAGGGCCGGTACGCACCGCCCGTACCGACTGTTCACCGTGCTTCGTCCCGACGGTGCGCCCGGTCCGGTCTGGATCACCAGTCTCGTCGACCGGAGCATGGACGAACTCTTCTCGCTCACCCGGCTGTTGTCCGGGACCACGACGGCGATGACGGACATGGAGAACTACGGGGTTCTCGACTTCGAGGGCCGGTCCTTCCCGGGCTGGCATCACCACATGACGCTGGTTTCGGCCGCGTACGCCTACAGCCGGCTGATCGACCCGGTCGCCGTGCCGCAGGTCGCCTGACGGCACGACAGGGCACACGGAGCAGGCCCTGCGTCCCGCCGATGAGGCGGAGACGCAGGGCCTGCCGTGTTGTCGTGCTGCCCCGGAGTGACCGGGGCGGCCGGCAGGTCAGACCGCGGTGCAGCCGCCGTCCACCGCCATGGCGCTGCCGGTGACGAAGGACGCGCGGTCGCTGCACAGCCAGGCGGCGGCCTGCGCGACCTCCACGGGATCCGCCAGGCGCCGCTGGATCGCGCGGCCCACGGCCGCTTCCTCGACCGCCGGCGTCTCCTTGATGACCTGCTCCAGCAGCTCGGTGCGGGTGCTGCCGACGACCAGCGCGTTCACCCTTATGCCGAGGCCGCCATAGCTGGCGGCGGCGGCCCTGGTGAGGCCGAGGACAGCGTGTTTGGCAGCCACGTACGGCGCCGCCACTCCGGTGGCGAACACACCCGCGGTGCTGGAGGTGTTCACGATGGCGCCGCCGGCTCCCCGCTCCAGCATCGCCCTCAGCTGCACACGCAGGCAGTTCCACACCCCACGTACGTTCACGTCCATGATCTGGTCGAAGAGCGCGTCGTCCATCTGATGCAGCTGGGGCCCGAGCCCGCCCCAGCCGGCGTTGTTGAACGCCGCGTCCAGACCCCCGAAGGACTCGACCGCCACCGAGACGGCCCGCTCGACGTCCTCGGCGGACGTCACGTCCCCGGTGACCGCCTCGCCCCTTCCGCCCTGGTCGACGATCTCCTGGGCGATTCGGCGCAGCTCTGTCCCCCTCCGTGCCATGAGCACCACGGCCGCGCCCTCTGCGGCGAACAGCTCTGCCGCGGCCGCGCCGATACCGCTCGACGCGCCGGTGATCATGACTGTCTTCCCGTGCAGAAGCCCCTGTTGGTGGCTGCTTGACAGCACAGTTCCCCCTCTTTCTTCTGTTGTGTAGTGGTGGGCCCTCTCGGGCCCACCTGCCATTCCGTTCAACCTGCGTGGGAACGCCAGTCCACCGGTCCGGCCTTGTCACCCCCGTGCCGGAGAACTGGCGAACGCCGCAGTGATGCCTGGATGGCGAGTGGGCCGTGCGGCCGCGTCGCTCAGGTGAGAGTGGATCGCTTGATCCTTCCCCTGGCCTCCCCGTACTGCAGTCGACTGATCGCGCTCGGCGCCGCCGTGGCCGGGAGGAAGCACTGCCAGATCTGCTCCACCCTGAACGGCAGGTCGCGATACCCGCTCTCGATCTGTGAGTGCATCTGCGCCCCCGTGCAGGCGTTGACCAACACCTGGGCCAGAACCTCCACGTCGGCCGAGGCGCGCAGTTCGCGCCGACGCTGCGCGATCCGGAACTGTTCCGTCAGCAGCCTGGTCCACTGATCGTGGGAGTTCTCCGTCTGGTCGAGGAAGAGCTGCTGGTCCATCACCAGGCGCGCACCGGCCATCAGGATGGGATCGTCCATCAGCCGGCACGCCCACGTGAGTGTAATGTCCACGGCC
This sequence comes from Streptomyces montanus, assembly GCF_005786655.1. Taxonomy (NCBI): domain Bacteria; kingdom Bacillati; phylum Actinomycetota; class Actinomycetes; order Kitasatosporales; family Streptomycetaceae; genus Streptomyces; species Streptomyces montanus. The sequence goes on along the minus strand of NZ_VBZC01000026.1, from coordinate 42,187 downwards.
CGCTGCAGTCCCTCGGAATCGAGCGGTGGCGCGACGTGCTCGGGCTGGGAGCGGACGATCTCGCGAGCCAGGGACTCCTTGTTCTTGAAGTGGAAGTAGATCGCGCCCAGGGTCAGCCCCGCCCGGTCGGCGATCTTGGCAACACTGGCGCCGGCGAAGCCGGATTCGGCGAACACCTGCGCCGCCGCCTGTACCAGAGCCGCGCGCGTGTGCAGTGCCCTCTCCTGCTTCAGCTCCCGCCTGGCGCCATCGGGCTTGGTCATGGTCGGACCCCTCTCGACAAAAAAAAGAACGCTCTCTATTTTAATGACCGAAGCGGCCCTGCTCCAACCCCGGGGCAGCGGCGTATTCAGGGGAGGGAACTCGTATGACTGCAACCGTCTGTGGTTCCGTCAGTGCCGCGTCAGGCGACGTCACGGCCGTACGGCAGCGGCTGGTGCGCAAGAGCAACGCGAACGAAGTTCTGGTCACTGCCTGGAAGAACGTTTCCGCAACCCAGCACGTCACCACGGTCCGCTGGCCCGTCGAGCACCCCTTCTACATGGCCGACGCGGACTTCTACAGCCCGCTGCTGTTCACGGAGAGTGTGCGCCAGTCCCTGTCGATGGTGACGCACACGGCCTTCGACATACCCCTCGAACACCGGCTGGCCCTGGACCATTTCAGGACCTCGGTGGACTGCGCGGCGCTGCGCAGGGGCACCGAGCCCGTTGAGCTGTACCTGCGCACCACGCACACCCGCATGGAACGCCGCAGGCTGGGCGCGGCCCGGGGCAGCGCAACCGTCGAAGTCTGGCGCGACGCAATGCCGGTGGGCACCGCCCAGATCGGTTACACCGCCTCCCCGCCCGCCATCTACGACCGGTTACGCGGTTCCGAGTACGCGAATGCCACCGAGGTCTGTGCCCGGACGCCCGCCGCGCCCGCGGCCGAAGAACCGCTCCTGGTCGGCCGCGAGTCCGCCCGCGACGTGGTGCTCTCGCCCACCGGCGAGCAGCACCGGTGGCTCCTGCGCAACGACCTTACGCACCCGGTCCTGTTCGACCATCCGCACGACCACGTGCCCGGCATGGTGCTGATGGAGGCCGCCAGCCAGGCCGCGCAGGCAGTCCTGGCCCCCGGCCGGATGCTGCCCGTCTCCCTGGACACCACGTTCAGCCGGTACGTGGAACTCGACAAGCCGTGCTGGATCACGGCCGAACGGCTGAGCACGGCCGTCGGCTGGCCACAGGTGAACGTCACCGCGGTGCAGGACGACCGGACCGCGTTCACCAGCACCGTCACCGTCGCCCCCATCATGCGGAACTGGGCGGCGCTGGCGGCCTAGCCCTGTCGTCGAACATCCTGAGCTCCATGACGATTCTGGCCCGGGACCATGTGGTCCGGGGCCAGAGTCGTCGGCGCAGGCACCTTTCGTACGGTCCTCGGCCTACCCGGCAGATGCGCAACCGTCGATCAGCGCCAGCTCGAGCCGCGCCAGGCGTTCCGGGACGCAGATCACCTCATACGCCGTGATCCGGTCATCCTCGACGGTGAAGGTGAGCGCCAGTTGCAGCCGCCCCCACCGGGCCACGACCGCTCCCACCGCGCCGTCCACGAGCGCGGGCTCGGCGAACCGTGCTCGTTGTCCGAAGTCCTTGACCCCCTGCGCCACCGAGTGGGCCCCGCGCACCTCGGCAGGTGCGTCGGCCGGCAGAGCTGCCCGGTCGGCCCGCCGCACCACATCAGGGGCCAGCACGGTGAGGATCGCGTCGAGGTCCCCGTCGCGCGCGGCGGTGAGGAAGGTCTCGACGACCTGCCGCCGTCGGGCGAGCTCGGCCCGCGGGATCAGCGGAGTGCCCCGCACCTTGCGGCGGGCCCGGCTGGCGAGTTTCTTGGTCGCCACAGGCGTGCGGTCCACGATGCCGGCGATCTCGGCGAACGGGACGGCGAAGATGTCGTGCAGCACGAACGCGACACGCTCTGCGGGCTCGAGCGTGTCCAGTACCACCAGCAAGGCCGGCCCGACCGAGTCGGCCAGCACCGCCTCCCGCTCCGGCCCGCTGTCGTCGTCGCTGCACGGTGCCTCCGGCATCTGCTGCCCGACCAGGTCCTCCCGGCGGGACGAGCGGGAGCGCAGCATGTCGAGGCAGATGCGGGCGGTCACGGTCCGTAGCCAGGCAGCCAGGTTCTCGATGGCGTCGACGTCGACGCGGCTCAGCCGCAGCCAGGCCTCCTGAACGGCGTCGTCCGCGTCGCTGAGCGAGCCGAGCATCCGCTGGGCCACGGCCCTCAGATGCACACGGTGCGTCTCGAACTGTTCCGCCAGCTGCTCGTCCTCGCGCATGGGTGGGTCACCTTTTCCCGTCGGGCTTCGTCGACTTCATGACGTACCCAAGCAAACGAGGCAGGGACGGAATCGGGCCGCCCAGGAGGAGATCCTGGCCGACGGAAACCCGCCCGACCTGCCGACGAAGGGAACCCACGGTGAGCACGACCCCCAAGACCACCACCCTCCGTCAGCCGCTGCTGCGTGGCATCGACCTCGCCGGCCTGACCCTGCCCAACCGCGTGGTCATGGCCCCGACCACCCGGGCACGCGCGGCGGGCCCGGACCTGGTGCCGACCGAGATGCACGCGGTCTACTACGGGCAGCGCGCCAGCGCCGGACTCATCGTCACCGAGGGCGTCTGGATCAGCGAGCAGGCTGTCGGCTTCACCAACGTCCCCGGCATCTACAGCCCGGAACAGGTCGTCGGTTGGCGCAGGGTCACCGAGGTCGTCCACGCCCTCGGCGGCCGTATCGTGCTGCAGTTGTGGCACACCGGTGCCGCCTCGCATCCCGATCATCTCCGGGGCGAGCCGCCGGTCGGACCGTCGGCGGTCAATCCGCACGAGATGTCCTTCACACCCGGCGGTTTCAAGGAGACCGTCACCCCTCGGGAGATGACCGTCGCCGAGATCGAGAAGACGGTCGAGGACTACCGCGTCGCCTCGGAGAACGCCAGGCGCGCCGGCTTCGACGGGGTGGAGATCCACGCGATCGGTTCGTTCCTGATCCCTCAGTTCCTCAGCCCTCGGCTCAATCTGCGCACCGACGCCTACGGAGGCGACGCTGTGCGCCGGCGACGTCTGCTGCTCGACATCGTCGCCGCGGCCGCCGCGGCCTGGGGCGGGCGGGGCGTCGGCGTCCGCCTGTCGCCCTACTGGACCTCCGGTGACGCCTTCACCGCCGATGAGGCGACGCTCGCCCACTACGACGAGCTGGTGTCCGAACTGGACGACCACCCTGTGGCCTATGTGCACCTGCGCGGCCGGGACGTCGCGGAGCCGGGCGCCACGCCGGACTTCGACTGCATCGCCCGCTACCGGCAGCGCTTCTCCGGCCCTCTGATCGCGAACAACGGCTTCGACCGCACGTCAGGGAACGCCGTGGTCGAAGCGGGTGTCGCCGACGCCGTGTCGTTCGCCACCCACTTCATCGCCAATCCGGATCTCGTCGCCCGCTTCGCCCTGGACCGCCAACTGGCGACCGGCGACCAGGACACCTACTACACGGGAGGCGCGGCCGGCTACGTCGACTACCCCGTGACCGAGTGGCCGCCTTCTTGAAGCCAGTGTCTGACACATCCGGCCAGGGGCCGAGGTGCCCGCCGACCAGGTGTCCTGGCGTCAGCCCTGGGTGTCCGGGATCTCCGAAACGGACACCAGTCGGCGCTCGAGCCGGGACAGTTCGCACGCCTCGGCGATCCGCAGCGCGTGCAGCGCCTCGCGCCCGTCGCACGGGTTCGTCCGCTCCCCGCGCACGACCTCGACGAAGGCGTGCAGCTCCGCCTCGTACGCGGGCGCGAAGCGCTCCAGGAACCCGGTCCACGGCTTGTCCGCGGGCGGCGGCCCGGCCGGCTCCGTGGAGGCGATCGGCGTACGGTCGTCCAGGCCGACGCCGATCTGGTCCAGCTCACCGGCCAGCTCCATGCGTACGTCGTATCCGGCGCCGTTCATCCGGGTCGACGTCGCCGTGGCGAGCGTGCCGTCGTCCAGGGTGAGGACGGCCGCGGCCGTGTCGATGTCGTTCGCCTCGCGGAACATCCCGGGACCGGCGTCCGAACCCATCGCGTACACCTCGGTGACCTCTCGGCCGGTCACCCACCGCAGGATGTCGAAATCATGCACCAGGCAGTCCCGGTACAGGCCACCGGAGAGCGGGAGATACGCGGCCGGAGGCGGTGACTGGTCGGACGTCATCGCCCGCACGGTGTGCAGCCGCCCGAGCCGGCCCGAGCGCACCGCCTCGCGCGCGGCCGCGTAGCCGGCGTCGAAGCGGCGCTGGAAGCCCAGTTGCAGTACCGTACCGGCGGCCTCGACCTCGGCGAGCGCGGTGAGCGTGCCAGGCAGGTCGAGGGCGATGGGCTTCTCGCAGAACACCGGGAGTCCGGCGCGGGCTGCCCGACCGATCAGTTCGGCGTGGGCCGACGTGGCCGCCGTGATGACCACGGCGTCCACACCCCAGGTGAAGATCTCCTCCACGCTGGGTGCCGCCGTGGCGCCCAGGCGGTCCGCGAGCTCACGAGCCCGGGCCGGGTCCGCGTCCGTGACGATGAGAGAGCCGCCGACCTCGCGGTGGCGGCTGAGAGCGGTCGCGTGGAATGTGCCGATACGGCCCGTTCCGATGAGTCCGATGCGCATGGGAACAAATTGAGGGCGGACCCCGCACTCTGTCAATGCTTTGTCCGGACAATCGAACTTCACAACTTCCCGTCATCATTCACCAGAGCTACGCTCGCCCCGTGCCCAAACCAGAAGTGGATCCGACCGTGACGCTCCAGCTCAGCGTCGACCGGAGCAGTCCGGTGCCGTTGTACTTCCAGCTGTCCCAGCAGCTCGAGGCGGCGATCGAGCACGGCGAGCTGACGCCCGGCAGCCTGCTGGGCAACGAGATCGAGCTCGCCGGGCGGCTCGGCCTGTCCCGCCCGACGGTCCGCCAGGCCATCCAGTCCCTCGTCGACAAGGGCCTCCTCGTACGCCGCCGAGGCGTCGGAACCCAGGTCGTGCACAGCCAGGTCAAGCGCCCGCTTGAGCTCAGCAGCCTCTACGACGACCTCGAGGCGGCCGGCCAGCGACCGGCGACCCGGGTCCTCGTCAACACCGTCGTCCCGGCCTCGGCCGAGGTCGCCGCGGCCCTCGCGGTGGCCGAGGGCAGCGACGTACACCGCGTGGAGCGACTGCGCCTGGCGCACAGCGAGCCGGTGGCGTACCTGTGCAACTACCTGCCGCCCGGACTGCTCGACCTGGAGAGCTCGCAGCTGGAGGCCACCGGCCTGTACCGCCTGATGCGGGCCGCCGGCATCACGCTCCACAGCGCCCGCCAGTCCGTCGGGGCGCGCGCGGCCACAGTGGTGGAAGCCGAGCGCCTCGGCGAGCCCGAGGGAGCCCCGCTGCTCACCATGCAGCGCACCACCTTCGACGACACGGGCCGCGCGGTCGAGTACGGCACACACACGTACCGGGCTTCCCGCTACTCGTTCGAGTTCCAGCTCCTCGTACGCCCCTGAGGGCCGAGGTCCCTGACCATGCCCCGTGTGGGTGCAGGGCCGTGCCCCGTAAGGGGCGCGGGGAACTGCGCGACCAGCCACAATGAACCGGTAGCGAACAAACGACCGGCACCTCCCCGCGGCTCGCCAAGCGGACGGCAAGGGACTCCGTCGTGCGGCCCAGCGGCCGCGTGAGGCAGAATCGGCGCGATGAGCACCTACCGCGACCTCGCACACCGCGGCTCCGCGCGGGCCACCGTCCTGCGTACCGTCGGGACGCGCGAGCGCCGATCACATCTGACGGCGCCCCGCGTCCCCACCGTCGGCATCGACATCGGCGGTACGAAGGTGATGGCGGGCGTCGTCGACGCGGACGGCAACATCCTGGAGAAGGTCCGCACCGAGACCCCCGACAAGTCCAAGAGCCCCAAGGTCGTCGAGGACACCATCGTCGAACTGGTCCTGGATCTCTCCGACCGGCACGACGTGCACGCCGTCGGCATAGGGGCGGCCGGCTGGGTCGACGCCGACCGCAACCGCGTCCTGTTCGCGCCCCACCTGTCCTGGCGCAACGAACCGCTGCGGGACCGCATCTCCGGGCGCCTGGCCGTCCCCGTCCTGGTCGACAACGACGCGAACAGCGCCGCCTGGGCGGAGTGGCGCTTCGGCGCGGGCCGCGGCGAGGACCACCTCGTCATGATCACGCTGGGCACCGGCATCGGCGGCGCGATCCTGGAGGACGGCCAGGTCAAGCGCGGAAAGTTCGGTGTGGCGGGCGAGTTCGGCCATATGCAGGTCGTGCCCGGCGGCCATCGCTGCCCCTGCGGCAACCGCGGCTGCTGGGAGCAGTACAGCTCCGGCAACGCGCTGGTCCGCGAGGCCCGCGAACTCGCCGCCGCCGACTCCCCGGTGGCCTACGGGATCGTCGAGCACGTCAAGGGCAACATCTCCGAGATCACGGGCCCGATGATCACCGAGCTGGCCCGCGAGGGCGACGCCATGTGCATCGAGCTCCTCCAGGACATCGGCCAGTGGCTCGGCGTCGGCATCGCGAACCTCGCGGCTGCCCTGGACCCCTCCTGCTTCGTCATCGGCGGCGGTGTCTCGGCGGCCGACGACCTGCTGATCGGCCCCGCGCGGGACGCCTTCCGGCGCCATCTGACCGGTCGCGGCTACCGCCCCGAGGCCCGTATCGCCCGCGCCCAGCTCGGCCCCGAGGCCGGTATGGTCGGCGCCGCCGACCTCGCCCGGCTCGTCGCCCGCCGCTTCCGGCGCGCCAAGCGGCGCCGGGTGGAGCGCTACGAGCGGTACGAGCGGTACGTGGAATCGCGCCGTACGACCCAGGGGTCGCTGTGATGCCCTCACTGCCGCGTCAGGCGGCGCCCCCGGACGAGCCGTCGCGACCGTCCGAGGACCGGCGCCACATGATCCGCCGACGTTCGCTCACCCTGCTGATCATCGTGCTGCTCATCGGAGTCCCGGCCGGCTACCTGGTGATCTCCGCCAACCAGAGCCGCGACAGCGGCAAGGACAAGGAGAAGAAGTACTCGGCGACCGGTCTCACCGAGGGCTGGCCCTCGCGCGTCCAGCGCCGTCTCTACCAGCTGCCCGTCCCGGCGCACTCGGGCCACGTCGCGTACTACGAGACGAACAACTGGAAGACCAGCCGTCTGTACATCCAGTTCCTCACCAGCGAAAAGGGCCTCGACAAGTTCCTCAAGAGGATCGGCACCAGCCGCGCCGCCCTGGAGCGCGACGAGATCGCCGTCACCGCCCGCGACCAGCGGATCGTCGGCTGGGAGTTCACAGGGCCCGGCCCCTGGTCGGGCCTCACCCGCGAGCGGAAGAACCCGACACCCACGCTGGACATAGTCGTGAACTGGTCGAAGCGCGGCCACCCCATGGTCTACGCGGTCTCGCGGACAACTCCCTGATCCTTTCCCGTTCCGCCGCCGGACCCCGTTGTCAGACCCGGCCCGTACAGTCGAAGACGAGTGATCCGACTCGGCTCATCAGGCCCGTTTGCGCCGGCTGGGCCGGTAGGGCTGATGCGGCCGGCAAGGCTGATGGGGCCGGCGGGCGAGGGAGGTGGCGGGGAGCATGAGCGTGGGGGACATGGCGCATACTGCGGTGCCCGGCCGGCTTGCCGCCGTCTTTCTGCCCGCCGCGCTGCCGCGCGAGGGGCGGATCGCCTTCTGGGATCCGGACGGTGGAGCGCTGCCGGCCGGAGAGCACACCGAGCTCACGGTGGTACGACGGCACGGCGCCGGCGTGCGGCGGGGACCGGCGCCCGCGCTGACGCTGACGGTAGGGGAGGCCCTGCCGTTGCTCGTACGGGCGAGGCGGGACCCCTCGGCGCACGCCTCCACGGCATGCTGGGGCGCCGCCGCTCTGCACGCGCTGCGGCTCGTCGCGCGCGGGCGCCTGTTGCCCGGCCTGACGCGTGACGGCCATGACGCCTGGCGAGCCGGGCCCCTGGATCCGGACGACATCGCACACCTGAGGGCGATGGCAGCGGCCCTCCCGCACGAAGGGCATGCCGTACCGCTTCCGGGCCGCGGCCCCCTTCAGGTGCCCGACCCGGAGGCGCTGATGCGCGCCTTCCTGGACTCCGTCGCCGACACACTGCCGCGCACCGCGGCCGCGCCGTACGCCGCCGGGAAACCCTTCTCCGCGCGCGAGCCCCAGCGACTGCCGGGCGCCCAGGACTGGGCGGCGGAGGTCGCCGCGGGCATGGACGCGGGCGTACGGATCTCGCTGCGTCTGGACCTGTCCGCGTACGACCTCTTCGACGACAGCGACGACAGTGAGCACCGCGGGGACAGATCGCGGGCGAGGCGGGCGGGCGCGGCCATCGTCCAGGTGCACAGCCTCGCCGATTCCACCCTCGTCGTCGACGCCGCGGCCCTGTGGGCGGGCGACGCCGACGCGATGTTCGGGCCGCGCGCCCGTGTCGACGCGGCGCTGGCCGTGCGCCGTGCGGCCCGCGTCTGGCCTCCCCTGGACCGGCTCTCCGCGCAGGACGTGCCGGACGTACTCGCGCTGTCCGAGGACGAGTTGTCCGACCTGCTCGGCGTCGCGGCCACCCGCCTGGGCGCGGCCGGAGTCGCCGTGCACTGGCCGCGCGACCTCGCCCAGGACCTGAGCGCCACGGCGGTGGTGCGCCCCGCACCGGGTTCCGCGACGGACGGCACGGGCTTCTTCGAGAGCGAGGAACTGCTCCAGTTCCGCTGGCAGTTGGCGCTCGGCGGGGATCCACTGACCGAGGCCGAGATGGACACGCTGGCCGAAGCTCATCGGCCGGTCGTGCGGCTGCGCGACCAGTGGGTGCTCGTCGACCCAGCACTCGTCCGCAAGGCCCGCAAACGCGAACTGGGCCTGCTCGACCCGGTCGACGCCCTCTCCGCCGCACTCACCGGCACCGCGGAGGCCGACGGCGAGACGGTCGAGGCGGTGCCCGTCGGTGCGCTGGCCGCGCTGCGGGACCGGCTGACGGTGGGCGTGCGGCCCGCCGAGCCGCCCGCCGGGCTCACGGCGCGGCTGCGGGACTACCAACTGCGCGGGCTGGCCTGGCTCGACCTCATGACCTCACTCGGCCTCGGCGGCTGCCTCGCCGACGACATGGGCCTCGGCAAGACCGTCACCGTCATCGCCCTCCACCTGAAGCGGGCGCGCCGTGAGCCGACCCTGGTCGTCTGCCCCGCCTCGCTGCTCGGCAACTGGCAGCGGGAGATCGCCCGGTTCGCCCCGGACGTCCCCGTCCGCCGCTATCACGGACCGGGCCGCACGCTGGACGACCTGGACGGCGGCTTCGTGCTCACCACGTACGGGACGATGCGCTCGGGCGCGCCCCGGCTCGGACAGCAGCCGTGGGGCATGGTCGTCGCGGACGAGGCGCAGCACGTCAAGAACCCGTACTCGGCGACGGCGAAAGCCCTGCGTACGATCCCCGCGCCGGCCCGGGTCGCCCTGAGCGGGACGCCCGTCGAGAACAACCTCTCCGAACTCTGGGCCCTGCTCGACTGGACGACTCCCGGACTGCTCGGTCCCCTGAAGTCCTTCCGCGCACGGCACGCGCGCGCGGTGGAGAACGGCGAGGACGAGGAGGCCGTGGCCCGCCTCGCCCGGCTGATCCGCCCCTTCCTGCTGCGCCGCAAGAAGTCCGACCCCGGCATCGTCCCCGAGCTCCCTCCCAAGACCGAGACCGACCATCCTGTACCGCTCACCCGTGAACAGGCCTCGCTCTACGAGGCGGTGGTCCGCGAGTCGATGCTGGCGATCGAGACGACCGAGGGCATCGCCCGGCGTGGCCTGGTCCTCAAACTCCTCACCTCGCTCAAGCAGATCTGCAATCACCCGGCGTTGTATCTGAAGGAGGACGCGGGAGCGGGGCCCGCAGGCAGGCCCGGCGGCCAGAGCGACGCGTCCCGTCTCGCGGCCCGGTCCGGCAAACTGGCCCTGCTCGACGAGCTGTTGGACACGCTGCTCTCCGAGGACGGCTCGGCGCTCGTCTTCACCCAGTACGTGGGGATGGCCCGGCTGATCACGTCCCACCTCGCGGTCAGGGCGGTACCGGTCGAGTTGTTGCACGGTGGTACGCCTGTGGCCGAGCGCGAACACATGGTGGACCGCTTCCAGAGCGGGGCGACGCCTGTCCTGGTCCTGTCCCTGAAGGCGGCCGGTACGGGTCTCAACCTCACGCGCGCGGGCCATGTCATCCACTTCGACCGCTGGTGGAACCCCGCCGTCGAGGAACAGGCCACGGACCGCGCTTACCGCATCGGCCAGACCCAGCCCGTCCAGGTCCACCGCCTCATCACCGAGGGCACGGTCGAGGACCGCATCGCCGAAATGCTCGAATCGAAGCGGGCTCTGGCCGACGCGATCCTGGGCTCCGGCGAGGCGTCCCTCACCGAACTCACCGACCGCGAACTGTCGGACCTGGTCTCGCTCCGGAGGACCGCGTGATGTCTCCGACGGGTCGACGGGATACGGCGGACGGGCGTTCGCCGGGGGAGCGCGGTGAGTTGGGCCGGGGTGCGTCGAGGGAGAGCGCTGGGTTGGGCGGGCGTACGTCGGGGGAGCCTGCGGAGTTGGACGAGCGTGCGTGCACGGAGACCTACGCGTCGGGCGAGCGTGAGTTGGGGGAGGCCGACGTCTCGGACGAGCGGCTGTCGGGAGAGCCTTGCGCGTCGGATGAGCGCGCGTCGGCTGGGTCCGAGGTGTCGGCTGAGTCCGGTTCTTCGGTTGGGTTCAGCGCGTTGGGGGAGTCCGGCGTGTCGTCTGAGACGAGCACCTCGGCTGAGACGGTTGCGTCGGCTGAGTCTGGCACGTGGTCTGAGCTTGGTGTGTGGGCCGGGGGCGGCGCTTTGGCTGGGTCCGAGGTGTCGGCTGAGCCCAGCCCGTCGTCTGAGCCCAGCCCGTCGGCTGAGTCTGGCACGTCGTTTGAGCCTGGTGTGTGGGCCGGGGGCGGCGCTTTGGCTGGGTCCGAGGTGTCGGCTGAGTCCGGTTCTTCGGTTGGGTCCAGCGCGTTGGCTGAGTCCGGCGTGTCGTCTGAGACGAGCATCTCGGCTGAGACGGGTGCGTCGGTCGAGCCCCACACCTCGGTCGAGCCCCGCGCCTCGGACGAGTCGCCCACGACGACGGCGCCGCAGCCGGAGGCCGGTGTTCGGGAGGGGGCCCGGACCCGGCCCGCGGATGTGGCTCGCCGGGCCTTGTGGGCCGCGCGGCGCGGCGCGGCCGGGGCCTCGGCGGGCGACTCGGAGGAGCGCCGCTCCGTCGCGTCGGAGGGGCGACCGGCAGGAGGGGACGCGGAGCAGAGGCCCTCCGAGACGAAGACGGCCCGGCGGCGGACCGTGCCGCAGGGGCCTCGGCCGGGTGACGTGGTGCGTGAGGCCCTGCGCGGCGCTGCCACTCGCGCGGAGGACGGACAGCCCGGAACGGCGGCAGGAGCCGAGGGCAGCGAGCGCTCCGGGAAGACGTCCGAGCCGTCGGCAGCCGACCGTCCGGGCGGTGGTGGTGGGGCCGCCGGTACGCCGCGCCCTGGTGACGTGGCCCGTGAGGCGTTGCGTGCCGCGCGAACCGACGCGAGCCTGGCCGTTCGTACGACCGCCGGGGCCAAGGGAGTTGGTGGACCTAGCCGTCCCGTTGACAGGAAGACCCCCGCGTCCGAACCACCTCCGAGATCCGCAAACCGCCGCGCGCGGGCAGCGGCCCGGCCGGACCGGTTGAGCGACGAGGAGTCCGAAGTACCGCCGTGGCTGGGCGGGACAGACGGCCGCCCGACCAAACCCGATGAACCAGGCGGCACCGCGCCCGCGCCCGCGCTCGAAGCGGACGGCTCCACGCCCCCCTTCGCGCCCGCCCCCGCCCAGGCTCCCGCCGCCACCCCGGTCCGCGACAGCGAGCTTCGGCGTACCTTCCCCGCCCTTCCGCCGCGGCCCCCCGGGGCGGGCGGGTTCGCCGAGACGTGGTGGGGCAACGCGTGGGTGGCCGCGCTGGAGGAGTCCGCGTTGGATCCGGCGCGGCTCGCGCGGGGGCGGGTGTACGCGGGAAAGGGGCGCGTGGACGCCGTCACCGTTACGCCAGGGCTCGTGCTCGCGTATGTGCACGGGAGCCGGCCGCGGCCGTACCGGGTGCAGATCCGGATGCGTACGCTCGCAGACCGCGACTGGGAGCGGTTCCTGGACGCGGCGGCCGAACGGCCGGGGCACATCGCGGCGTTGCTCGACAAGGACATGCCTCAGTCGCTCGCCGATTGCGGGGTCGAGCTGCTTCCCGGCCCCGGTGATCTCGAACCGCACTGCAGTTGCCCCGACTTCGGTCATCCCTGCAAGCACGCGGCCGCCCTGTGCTACCAGACGGCAAGGCTGCTGGACGAGGACCCCTTCGTCCTGCTCCTGCTGCGCGGCCGGGGCGAACGCGACCTGCTGGACGCGCTGTCGCGGCGCAACGCCGCCCTGGCCGCGCGGTCGGCCCGGGCCGCCCAGGAACAGGAACCGTCGCTCCCGGGCGTCCGTGCCCGTGACGCCCTCGCCCCCCGCACACTCCCGCCCCTTCCGGAACCGCTGCCGCCGCCCGCGCACCCCGAACAGCCCCCGGCCTATCCGGCCGCACCGGGCGGCCCGGACCCGCTGGCCCTCGACCAGTTGGCCACCGACGCGGCCACCCGTGCGCACGCGCTGCTCACGACGGGACGCGACCCGGTCGCGGAGCTGACGCTCTGGCAGGACGCCGTCCGCCTCGCGGCCACCCGCCCCGGCTCCGGCCTCACCGCCACGACCCGGGCCCTCTACCAGTCGCTCGCTTCCGCCGCCGGCCGCACCCCGGCCGACCTGGCGCGCGCGGTCGCTGCCTGGCGCCAGGGCGGAGTCGAAGGGCTGGCCGTCCTCGAAGAACCCTGGGACCCGCCGGCGGGCCGTTTCGACCGCGCCCGCCCGCTCCTCCTGGCCGCCGACTTCCCCGCCTTCCGTCCGTGGCGCAATCACCTCACCCACCCTCGCGGTCACATACAACTCCGCCTCGGCCGCGACGGTCTCTGGTACGCGTACGAATCGGAGCCGGGCCACGACGACTGGTGGCCCCGGGGCACCCCCGACCTCGACCCGGTCGGCGCCCTCACCGGCCTGGGCACCCCGAACGACCTCTGACGGCTGCCCGAGCTGAGCCCGGCCCCGGCCGCCTGAGCCCGGCCCCGGCCGCCTGTCTGCGTGCGTGCGTGCGACCGAGACTTTCCAAGGCGGAAACTTGTGTCTTGCCGTACCGGAAACGCGCCACTAGTCTTTCCGTTGTGGAAACTGACGGACACTCCCTTCGCCCGACCCCGCAGCAGGCCCGCGCCGCCCTGGCCGACACCGAGCAGGTCCGGGCGGCCGCCGCCGCCCTGTCCGCCACTCCGTGGCCGCGCTGGTTCGCCACCACGCTCGCGCTGTTCATCGCCGCCATTCCGCCGGTCTACGGGGGAATACTGGCGAACCCCCAGTGGCTGCTGCCCAGTTCGGTCTGGGGCGTCATCATGCTGGTGATGACCGCGGGGTACCTGGCGCTGTACGGCGTCGCGGCGGCGAACTGGCGCAAGCGGACCGGCGTGGCCCTGCGCCTGGACGTGCTGCCCAAGCGCGCCATCGTGCCGCTGGCGATCGGGCTGCCCGCACTGCTGCTGGGCGCGCCCCACGCCTTCCGCGCCACCGGAGAGCCGCTGTGGTTGTTCGCCGCCTCCGCCGCCGGGGCCGCCGTGTCGATCGCCTTCCACGTCACCTTCGTACGCCTGCACCGGAAAGCTTCGTGACCAGCGCCGCCACCGACCCCATGGACGGCTTCGACACCACCATCCATGCCCCCAACCGGCTGCGCATCTGCGCCCTGCTCGACACCGCGGGCGAGGCCGAGTTCTCCGTGGTCCAGCGACAGCTCGACGTCTCCGCCTCCGTCCTGAGCAAGCATGTCACCGTGCTGATGGAGGCCGGCTACGTCGAGCAGCGCAAGGCCGTGCGCGACACCCGCCAACGCGTCTGGCTACGCCTGACCCGGCACGGGCGGGAGGCCTACCAGGCGCATCTCGCCGCTCTGCGCGCCATCGTCGGGCCGTAGCGCCCAGGTGCACCCGCCGCGGCTCAGTGGCTGCCGCATCAGTCGGGCACAGCCAGAGGTATGTGAAGCCGGCCGTCGAGGATCTTCGCGATGCCGACACAACGTGGGGAGGTCTGCAGGAGGTCTGCAGAGTGCCCCGCCCCAGGCGCGTGAGAAATCGTGAGATATGAGAGCGTGAGCCGGGTGAGCGACACGATGACGAGCACCCTGCAGTACCGCTTTGACGGACCAGAACAAGCACCTGTCCTGATCCTGGGTCCCTCACTCGGTACAACCTGGCACATGTGGGACCGGCAGATCCCGGAGCTGACGAAGCACTGGCGGGTCTTCCGGTTCGACCTGCCGGGCCACGGTGGCGCGCCCGCGCACCCGGCCGCCTCGGTCGCCGACCTCGCCGAGCGGCTGCTGGGCACGCTCGACGGCCTCGGCGTCCAGCGGTTCGGCTACGCGGGCTGCGCGTTCGGCGGCGCCATCGGTATCGAGTTGGCGCTGCGCCACCCGGAGCGGATGGCCTCGCTCGCCCTGATCGCCGCCTCGCCGCGCTTCGGCACGGCCGACCAGTTCCGGCAGCGCGGTGTGATCGTACGGACGAACGGCCTCGACCCCATCGCGCGGTCATCGCCGGAGCGCTGGTTCACCGGCGGGTTCGCCGCCGCGCAGCCCGCCATCACCGAGTGGGCGGTGCAGATGGTCCGCACCACCGACCCGGGCTGCTACATCGCCGCCTGCGAGGCGCTCGCCTCCTTCGACGTACGCGCCGAACTCGGCAGGGTCGGCGTTCCCACGCTCGTCCTCGTCGGCTCCGACGACCAGGTCACCGGCCCCGCCGAGGCCCGCACACTGGTCGCCGGAATACCGGACGCCCGCCTCGCGGTCGTGCCCGGCGCCTCGCACCTGGTCCCCGTGGAGCAGCCCGGCGCGGTCACCGACCTTCTCGTACGGCACTTCTCCAGCGCCTGGCAGCCCGCCTTCGATACGACATCGGGCCACCAGATGGCGATCTCGGCGCCCCCGGTCAAGCCGGTCCTGGCCGCGGCCCCGCCGATGATGCCGCTCGCGGAGATCGCCCCCGTCGCGCAGCCCGAGGTCCTGGGCAGGCCCGACCCGTACGACGCGGGCCTCAAGGTCCGCCGCGAGGTGCTCGGCGACGCCCATGTGGACCGGGCGCTGGCCCAGGCGGACGAGTTCTCCGGGGACTTCCAGGAGTTCATCACGCGGTACGCATGGGGTGAGGTCTGGGACCGGCCGGGTCTGGACAGACGCTCGCGCAGCTGTGTCACGCTCACCGCCCTGGTCGCGGGCGGCCATCTCGAAGAACTCGCCTTCCACACCCGGGCCGCCCTCCGCAACGGCCTGACCCCGGTCGAGATCAAGGAAGTACTCCTCCAGGCGGCCGTCTACTGCGGCGTACCGGCCGCGAACAGCGCTTTCCGGGTGGCCCAGAAGGTGATCCGCGAGGAGACCACGCCCCAGGAATGATCCTGCTCGGTGTCGGGGGCAGGATGGAACACATGAAGTTCACGAAGAAGTCGCATGCCTGCGTCCGGCTCGAGAAGGACGGGCGCACGCTCGTCATCGACCCCGGCGGTTTCAGCGAGGAGGACGCCGCGGTCGGCGCGGACGCGATCCTGGTCACGCACGAGCACCCCGACCACTTCGACGAGGGGCGGCTGCGGGCCGGCCTGGAGGCCAATCCCGGCGCCGAGCTGTGGACCCTGAAGTCCGTCTCCGACCAGATCGCGGCGGCGTTCCCGGGCCGCGTGCACACCGTCGGCCACGGCGACACGTTCACCGCCGCGGGCTTCGACGTACAGGTCCACGGCGAACTGCACGCCGTCATCCACCCCGACATTCCGCGCATCACCAACGTCGGCTATCTCGTCGACGGCGGCCGCGTCTTCCACCCGGGCGACGCCCTCACCGTCCCCGACCATCCGGTCGAGACGCTGATGCTTCCGGTGATGGCCCCCTGGAACAAGATCGCCGAGGTGATCGACTACGTACGCGAGGTCAAGCCGCACCGCGCGTACGACATCCATGACGCGCTCCTCACCGACCTCGCCCGCCCGATCTACGACCGTCAGATCGGCGGCCTGGGCGGTTCGGAGCACCTGCGGCTGGCACCGGGCGCGTCGGCGGAGATCTGAGCGCGCCGGGGATCTGAGCGCGCGGGAAATCCCGGCGGACCCGTTGTCCGACCCTGCCGGTAAGTTGTCGGCATGCGCATCGCCACCTGGAACGTGAACTCGATCACCGCCCGTCTCCCGAGGCTGTTGGCCTGGCTGGAGAGCACAAACACGGACGTGCTGTGCCTCCAGGAGGCCAAGACCACCGCCGAGCAGTTCCCGTCCGCCCAGCTCCGCGAGCTCGGCTACGAGTCGGCGGTGCACGCGACGGGACGGTGGAACGGCGTGGCGGTGATCTCCCGCATAGGCCTCGAAGACGTGGTCAGGGGCCTGCCCGGCGACCCCGGATACGACGGGGTCCAGGAGCCCCGGGCCGTCTCCGCGACCTGCGGCCCGGTCCGCGTCTGGTCGGTGTACGTGCCGAACGGACGCGAGGTGGACCACGCCCACTTCGCGTACAAACTCCAGTGGTTCGAGGCGCTCAAGGCGGCGGTCGCGGGTGACGCGGGCGGTAGCCGGCCCTTCGCGGTGATGGGCGACTACAACGTGGCGCCGACGGACGACGACGTCTTCGACATCGCCGCCTTCGAGGGCGCCACGCACGTCACACCGGCCGAGCGGGCCGCCCTCGCCTCCCTCCGTGAGGCCGGGCTCTCGGACGTGGTCCCGCGCCCCCTCAAGTACGACCACCCGTTCACCTACTGGGACTACCGCCAGCTCTGCTTCCCCAAGAACCGCGGCATGCGCATCGACCTGGTCTACGGCAACGAGCCCTTCGCGAAGGCCGTCACGGACGCCTACGTGGACCGTGAGGAGCGCAAGGGCAAGGGCGCCTCGGACCATGCCCCGGTGGTGGTGGACCTGGACGTGTAGCCGAGCGCCCGTATGGGCGCAGGCGCGCCCCGTAAGGGGCGCGGGGCTGTGACATATGCGGCTCCGCCGCGTGGGCGCGACCAGCCACAAACGGCCCGCAGTCCAGGTGCGACCTCACCGCGAGGCTCCGCAGCTACAGCAACTTCAGATCGACCGACTCCGCCAACGCCGCCAACCCCGCGTCTCCCGGGTGCAGATGATCCCCGCTGTCGTACGCGGGCAGCATCCGCGAGGGGCGCTCGGGGTCCCGCACCACCGCGTCGAAGTCGAGCACGCCGTCGAAGTCGGAGTTGGACCGGATGTACGCGTTCACGGCCACGCGCTGTGCGTCGGCCGCCGCCGTGCAGCGTGTCTCGCCCTCGCAGGGGACGATCGTCGCGGCCAGGACCCGCAGACCGCGGGCATGCGCCCGCTCGGCGATCTGCCGCAGTCCGGCGATGACCTGGTCCGCGCTCGCGCCCCAGCGGACGTCGTTGACGCCCTGGAAGACGAGGGCCGTCCGGGCCGACGTCTGGGCGAGGACATCGCGGTCGAGGCGGTTGAGTGCGCTCACGCCACCTGTGCTGGTGGAGACGCCGTCGCCGGTGTAGACGTCGGTGACCACGCGGTTCGCCGAGATGCCGTGGTTGAGGACGCCATAGCGCGGCACCGCGTCCTGGTTCAGCAGTCGCCTGGAGAGCACATTGGGCCAGCGGCGGTTCGCGTCCGGCGACGACTTGTCGCCGTCCGTGATCGAGTCCCCGAGCAGCACGACGGAACCGGGCCCGCCGCCCACGTCCACACCGGTCAGCAGCGGCCAGTTGGTGATCGTCGAGGTGTACGCCTCCGGGGTGGCGGCAGCGGCGTGGTCGCCCGGCACGCTGACGTACGACCGCTGGATGGCCTGGGTGTGGACGGGCGCGGCGGTCACCGTTCCCGGCAGATGGAAGCTCACCAGCAGATTGGTGTCCGCGGGCACGTCGAAGCCGAGCGGATCGCTGAACGCCTGTGCACCTGCCGGGATCTCGGCCCCCGTCGCGCCGCGGAACGACAGCGGCACGGGCGTGCTCCGCGGGCTCGCGCCGGACGCCTGAACCGCCACCGTCGCACTGCCGATCCGTACGGGTGCGGCCGCGAAGGTGTTGTCGAGCCGGATCCGTACGCGCGGTCCGCCCGCCGAGGTGTGCACCACCAGGCGCAGGGTCCGGTCCGTCCAGGGCCCGACCGCCGTGTAACCGGAGGTCGACGCGGCCCAACTGCCGGTCCAGTCACGCCTGTCGGCGCGCACCGACAGCGCGAACACATGCAGGTCGTCCGCGCGCGGCAGCTCGACCGAGGCGACGTCCCGGCCTCGGGTGATCGGCACGGTCACGACGTACAGCCGTGCCTTCTCGGCGAGTTGACCACCGGGCGTGTTGATGTGCGGCAGGGCCACGGCCTTGGTGGCGAGCGGGCCGCGGCGCCAGTCCGGTGCGGTCAGCCGGTACGAGGAGCGTGAGCCGTTCGCGTACCGCACCACACCCGTGCCCGTCACCGCGTCGCCTCCCGTGCCTGCCACCAGGAAGGCGAGGGCGTCGCCACGGCCCCGTACCCGGACGGACTGGCCGTCGGCGCGCACGTTGTCCGGCCCGCCCGCCTTGCGGCGCGGCCAGGTCAGCCCGGCACCCTGGACGGTCAGCGAGCGGCCGGGCGTCCAGCCCGCGGCGGTCAGGTCCTGCGCCGACAGGGAGCCGCCCGCACCGTCGAAGTCCGCCGTCCCGGGCCGGGCGTCGTCGCTGACGGCCGTGTTGTCGAAGAGGCGCTCCAACGGGAGCGGCTGAGTCCGGGCGGGCGGCGCCTCCCGTGCGGCCTGCGCGGAGGCTGTCGGCCCCCCCACCGAAAGAAGTGCGAGAGCAACGGCCGGACCCCAGACATGTCGGCGCACTACCGACCTCCCGCTTCTGACGAGACGACAGATGTTCCGCGAAGCTAAGGAGACAGCGGGGACTCGTCAATGATCCGGGCGCTAACTCCGTGCGAACTTGCCTGGAACAGCCGCCTCCGCGCGCCCTGTGGTGCGTCGGGCGATACGGATGACACTCTGGGCGTATGAACATCTCTTTCCTGGACAACTGGCGCAAGAAACGAGGGCCCGCCAGGGGAGTGGCGGTCTTCTCCGACAGTGAGAGTGATCGTGAGGGAGTGGCCGAACTTCTCTCCGAGTGCGAGCTGCTGCGCATGCAGGCGCACCGGGCGGGGATCCAACTCGACGATTCGGCGACCTCGTTGGAGGCACTCGACCAGTTGCTGCCGCGCTGGCGCGACGACGAGGAGAGCCTGCTCTGGCTCGGCAACGACGCGGGTCTCTACCTCGGCACGGTCATCGTGCGCACGGTCCCCGGCGCCTTCTGGGAGGTGTGGCCCAACGGCCAGCCGGTGGTGCGGCTGGTCTCGGGCCGGGAGATCGACGTGGTTGCCTCCGGCCACGAGTGGGCGTCCAGCGGCGTGCCCGAGCTCTCGCATGTGTATGCCGAGGTGGCGGAGGCGTAGACCGGCCTGCCCTGCCCCACCCGGCCTGCACTTGTCCGGCTCGCCCCACCCCTCGGAAAGCGGCATAAATACGGCTAATGTCGGAAAAGTGCGTGTCGTACAGGAACGTGACGCGGGCCTGGATAGTTTGCGGCCATCGCGACACAGCTGAGAGTGGGTAGGGCAGATCATGGCTGTCGATCCGTTGATCGAGCTGCGTGACGTCAACAAGTGGTTCGGCGAGCTGCATGTCCTTCAGGACATCAATCTCACCGTCGGCAGGGGGGAGGTGGTCGTGGTCATCGGTCCCTCGGGTTCGGGCAAGTCGACGCTGTGCAGGGCGATCAACCGGCTCGAGCCGATCGAGTCGGGGGAGATCAGACTGGACGGGCAGCTGCTGCCCGAGGAGGGGAAGGCCCTCGCCAGGCTCCGCGCCGAGGTCGGGATGGTCTTCCAGTCGTTCAATCTCTTCGCGCACAAGACGGTCCTGCAGAACGTCTCGCTGGGGCAGGTCAAGGCCCGCGGCCGCAAGAAGGAGGAGGCCGACCGGCGCTCGCGGGAACTTCTCGACCGGGTGGGACTCGCCGATCAGGCTCCGAAGTACCCGGCGCAGCTCTCCGGCGGCCAGCAGCAGCGCGTGGCCATCGCCCGCGCCCTCGCCATGGACCCCAAGGTGATGCTGTTCGACGAGCCGACCTCGGCACTCGACCCAGAGATGATCAACGAGGTTCTGGAGGTGATGCAGCAGCTCGCGCGCGAGGGCATGACCATGGTGGTCGTCAGCCACGAGATGGGCTTCGCGCGCTCCGCCGCCAATCGCGTCGCCTTCATGGCCGACGGCCGCATCCTCGAGGACCGCACCCCCGAGGAGTTCTTCACCAACCCGCAGAGCGACCGGGCCAGGGACTTCCTCTCCAAGATCCTCAGCCACTGACGGGGTGGGTATGTCCGTGAACTACGATGTGCCGTTCATCCCCGTGGGGGCCGAGGCCGTGAACGGCGCTCCGGCTGAACCAGGGACGCTACTGCCGGGCGCGCAGTAGCTCAGGGGCAATGGCCCGCCCGGCAGCAGCCGGAGATCACTGCTCACGCAGCGGTACCGACACGTACGACGGGTCGGCCGTGGGTGAGGAGAAGGTCAGCTGCGCGCCGGTCGGGTTGTGCTCGATGTAGAGCGGGTCGACCGTGTCGACGACCAGAGCGAGACGATGCCCTGCCGGGACGTCGTAGGCCGTGGAGAACAGCTCCAGGTCGACGCCGAACGGCTTGCCGGGCGTCTGCCCGTGGAAGGTGTACGGCGCGTTGCTGACCAGCTTGCCGAGGCCGAGCGGGCCCACGTCGTACAGGTACGCGACGAGGGTGCCGCTCGTCTCGGTGCTGGTGACCGTGGTGTGCAACTTCGTCGTTCCACGCACCTGTTGGGCGCTCGCGTACTTCTCGGACTGCCAGACGGCGGCCCAGCGGCGGGGCAGGAGCGGGATCGACGCCATCGGGGGCAGCTGGGCCACCTGGTCGAGGATGCTGGACAGGAAGATGATCCCGCCGTTCGCGCCGGAATCGACGTTCGTGTGGAGCGTGGTGGTGCCGGCGAGGGCGATCTTCTTCCGGGTCGCGGCGACCGACTTCCAGTCCGGGTAGCCCTCGAAGTCGCCCGTGGAGCGGGGTTTGAGCTGGACCGGCTGTTCGCGGTCGATGCCGTTGTCCTCGCCCTTGAGGTAGTGGTCGAACCAGCGGGTGGTGTCGGTCCATACGTCGTTGGGCAGCCCGAACAGTCCGGTGGCCTCGGTGGTGGCGTGGTCGCCGGGGCGCAGCTCCAGCCTCTTGGGGCCGGTCAGCCGCTCGTAGAAATCGGCGTACTGGTTGGGCGGGAAGATGGTGTCGCCCCAGGCGTTGGCCAGCATGATCGCCGGGCCGTTCGCGTTGATCTGGTCCACGTAGGTCTCCGCGGACCGTTTCTTCCCCCAGTCGATGATCTCCTGCTCCTTGGACAGGTCGGAGGCGAAGAAGTCCTTGAAGATCTGCTTGAGTTCGGGGCTCTGGCGGCCGGTGAGGGTGCCGGCGCCGTCCAGCAGGGCGGCCGCCTGTGAGTGCTGGGTGCGGCCCGAGTAGATCGAGTCGATCAGGTCGGCCCAGCCGCTCAGCGCCGCGACCGCCTTGATGCGCTTGTCGTGCGCGGCCGCGAGCAGGCCGATGCCGGCGCCGTAGGAGAGGCCCGCCATGCCGACCTTCCGCGCGTCGGCCGGGGTGTTGGCGAGGGCCCAGTCGATCACCTTGGAGGCGTCCGCCACGTCGGGCGGGCCCGCCACCTCGATGTACCCGCCGGACTGCCAGAAGCCGCGGACGTTGTAACTGACCACGACATAGCCGGAGTCGGCGAGCTTCTGGGCCTGGGCGAGGTACTCGACCTGTGGCAGACCCCAGCTCGTCGGCAGCACGATCAGCGGGTAGCGGCGCGTGCCGTCGGCGTTCGCGGGGGTGACGACGTTGGCCTTGAGGTTGGTGCCGCCGTCGCCGGTGATGTCGACGAAACGGACACCCGCCGTGCCGGCCGCGACGGGCGCCGCGGCCGCGGCGGGGGCGAGGCCGAGGGTCGTGCCGGCGATCAGGCTCGCCGAGACGGCACCCACGGCGGTGGTGCGCAGGGCTTTGCGAGGGTTTCCCACGGGTCACTCCTCACTCGTGTAAGTACAAAGTGACCCGACGGTAACCGCATGCCCTTACCGGAGGTAACCCGTCGGTAAGTTACGTGGGAGTAACGATCGTTGAAATGTGGAGAAGCTTAGGAGGTGCTGTGGGACTTGCCAGGAGCCGCGGAAGGCAGAGGGGTCTGCGCCGCGCGGGTCACGTCCGCGACCAGCTCGACCACGTCCGGGCCGTACGCCTGGGAGTTGACGACCTTCAAGAGCAGTACGAAGGTTTTGTCGCCGTGCTTGCGGGCGAGTCGTTCGTAGTTGCGGGCGAGGTAGCGAGACGCGGCCTGGGTGGTGATCGCCCGCTGGCCGCAGAAGAGGAAGACCGGACGGGTCTTGTGCCCCTGGTCCGCGGTGAGACGGGCGAGGAGCACGTACTCGCTGCGGCCCGGCTCCAGCCGGTACTGCTCCTTGCCGATCAGGAAGGCGCCCCGGTCCGGGCCGGGTTCGGGGTCGGCGTTCACTTGTATACCGGGCAGCAGGGATGCCAGATGGGCCGCCATGCGGCGGTTCGGGGCCGGGTGGCCGACACAGAACTCCGTGCGCTCCCCGAACCCCTGCTGGGTCGCGTCGTGCGCGACGATCTGCGCATGCGCGCCGCAGTCCTTGATGAGTGCGGAGAGTTCGAGCAGCGCGGACACGTCGTGACGCGTCACCGTCAGATCCGGGCCACCACCCGCCTCGCGGTTGACCACGAGGAGCGACTCGGAATTGTCGGGCAGCCCGAAGAAGGCCTGCTTGCGGTCGAGCTTCCGCCTCCACAGATAGCTCCGGGCCATCCAGCCCAGCGAGATGCCGATGCCCGCCACGATCACAGCCAGGACGATGTTGCGCACGACGTCATTCATGGGCGCGCATGCTAGCGGGCGGGCGCGCCGGTGTTCGAGTGGACCTGACGAGGCCATGGCGAGACGGTTACGCTGCGCGGACGGTCCTTCACTGGAGGTGCGGATGCGTCGCTCGGTTGCGCGGAATCTGGCTGTCTGGGCGGTTTCGGCCGCGGTGATGTCGGTCGGTGCCGCGGCACCGCCGTCGTCCGGACCGGCGCCGGAACGGGTGGAGAAGGCGCCGGTCGCCGTCGGGTACGGCGGGGCCGTGGCGAGCGTCGACGCGGACGCCTCCGCCGCCGGTGTCGAGGTCCTCCGCAACGGCGGCAACGCGGTGGACGCGGCCGTCGCCACCGCGGCTGCGCTCGGCGTCACCGAGCCGTACTCGTCGGGCATCGGCGGAGGCGGATACTTCGTCTACTACGACGCCAAGTCCCGTACGGTGCGCACCATCGACGGCCGTGAGACGGCGCCGCTGACCGCCGACTCGGGGCTCTTCCTGGAGAACGGGAAGCCGATCCCGTTCGCCGACGCGGTGACCAGCGGACTGGGCGTGGGCACGCCCGGCACGCCCGCCACCTGGCAGACGGCGCTCGACGCCTGGGGCAGCAGGCGACTCGGGTCCCTGCTGAAGCCCGCGGAGCGGCTCGCGCGCGACGGCTTCACCGTCGACGCCACCTTCCGCTCGCAAACGGAGTCCAACCAGGCGCGCTTCAAGGACTTCCCCGACACGGCCGAGCTGTTCCTGCCCGGGGGCGACCTGCCGGTGGTCGGCTCCACCTTCAAGAACCCGGATCTGGCGCGTACGTACGCGGAGCTCGGCCGCAAGGGCGTCGGGGCGCTGTACCACGGCAAGCTGGCGCGGGACATCGTCGACACGGTCAACGCCCCGCCCGTGGACCCGGCCGCGGGCCGCGACGCGCGCCCCGGGGAGCTGTCCCTGAAGGACCTGGCGGCGTACGAGACGAAGCGGCAGGCGCCGACGAAGACGTCGTACCGCGGTCTCGACGTCTACTCGATCGCGCCCTCGTCCTCCGGTGGCACGACGGTCGGGGAGGCGCTCAACATCCTCGAGAAGACCGACCTCTCGAAGGCCTCGGACGTCCAGTACCTGCACCGCTACATCGAGGCGAGCCGGATCGCGTTCGCGGACCGGGGACGCTGGGTGGGCGACCCCGCCTTCGAGGACGTACCGACGAAGGAACTGCTGTCGCAGAAGTACGCCGACTCGCGGGAGTGCCTGATCCGCGACGACGCGGTGCTGACGAGCCCGCTGGCGCCGGGGGACCCGCGCAGCCCGGCGGC
The DNA here is from genome assembly GCF_005786655.1 of Streptomyces montanus. Taxonomy (NCBI): domain Bacteria; kingdom Bacillati; phylum Actinomycetota; class Actinomycetes; order Kitasatosporales; family Streptomycetaceae; genus Streptomyces; species Streptomyces montanus. The sequence continues at coordinate 17,780 of NZ_VBZC01000026.1, read as the reverse complement.
CTGCTCCACCGGCGGCACGGCGGCGCCGACGACGTACGAGGGCGAGAACACCACGCATCTCACGGCCGCCGACAAGTGGGGCAACGTGGTCGCGTACACCCTCACCATCGAGCAGACCGGTGGCAGCGGCATCACCGTCCCGGACCGTGGATTCCTCCTCAACAACGAGCTGACGGACTTCTCCTTCACGCCCGCGAGCCCCGACGCGCACGACCCGAACCTGCCGGGGCCGGGCAAGCGGCCGCGCTCGTCGATCTCACCGACGATCGTCCTGGACCAGCACCAAAAGCCGGTGGTGGCGCTCGGCTCGCCGGGCGGCGCGACCATCGTCACGACCGTGCTGCAGACCCTGACCGGTTTCCTCGACCGAGGCCTCCCGCTCGTCGACGCGATCGCCGCGCCCCGCGCCAGCCAGCGCAACCAGACGACCACGGAACTCGAACCGGGCCTGTGGAACAGCCCGCTCCGGACTCAGCTCGAGTCGATCGGCCATGGCTTCCGCCAGAACCCGGAGATCGGCGCGGCGACGGGCGTCCAGCGGCTGCCGAACGGGAAGTGGCTGGCGGCGGCGGAGACGGTGCGACGAGGGGGCGGCTCGGCGATGGTGGTGAAGCCGGCGCCGTAGGAGGCGTAGGGGGCGTGCGTACGCGTCGTAGGGGTCGTACGACAGCTCGTACGACCCCTACGACGGCGGCAGGCTCAGCCGGCCTCCGCCGAGTCGGATGCTGTGCCGCCGGGCGGTGTGCCGGGCGTCGAGTCGGTCCGGAAGGCCGGCTGTCCGTCCTCGATGTCCACCACCACCTGGCTGCCCGCCCTGAGACGGCCGTCGAGCAGCAGGCGGGAGAGCCGGTTGTCGATCTCCCGCTGAATCGTGCGGCGCAGCGGCCGGGCACCGTACTCGGGCTCATGACCGCGCCGGGCGAGCCAGTCCACGGCACTATCGGTGAACGTGACCGTGATGCCCTGGGCGTGCAGACGATGTCGCGTCTTCTCCAGCAGCATGTCGGTGATGCGACGCAGTTGCTCGGAGGTGAGCTGCCGGAAGACGACGATCTCCTCGATGCGGTTGAGGAACTCCGGCCGGAAGTGCTGGCGCAGCGGTCGCAGGACCCGTTCGCGGCGGGCCTGCTCGTCGGCCTCGGCGTCGCCCGCGGCGAACCCCAGGCCGGCGCCGCCGCGGCTGATCGCCTCGGAGCCGAGATTGCTGGTCATCACGATCACGGTGTTGGTGAAGTCCACGGTGCGCCCTTGCGAATCGGTGAGCCGGCCGTCGTCGAGGACCTGCAGCAGGATGTTGAAGACGTCGGGGTGCGCCTTCTCGACCTCGTCCAGCAGGAGCAGCGAGTAAGGGTGGCGGCGCACGGTCTCGGTCAGCTGACCGGCCTCCTCGTGGCCGACGTAGCCGGGCGGGGCACCGACGAGCCGGCTCACGGTGTGACGCTCCTGGTACTCGCTCATGTCCAGACGCACCATCCGCTCCTCGGTGCCGAACAGCGCCTCCGCGAGCGCGCGGGCCAGCTCCGTCTTGCCGACGCCCGTCGGGCCCAGGAACAGGAAGCTGCCGATGGGCCGGTCGGGGCTGGCGAGTCCGGCGCGGGAACGCAGCACCGCGTCGGCGACCACGCCGACCGCCTCGTCCTGTCCGACCACGCGCTGGTGCAGATGCCCCTCGAGGCCGAGCAGGCGGTCCTTCTCCTCCTCGGTGAGGCTGCTGACCGGGATGCCGGTCTGCCGGGAGACCACTTCGGCGACGGCCTCGGCGGTGACCTCCAGGTGCTGTCCCTCGTCGGCCTCCTCGTCGCTGCCCGCGCCGATCTTCGTCTTGAGTTCGTTGATACGGTCGCGCAACTGCGTGGCCTGCTCGTACTGTTCGCTCGCCACCGCCTGGTCCTTGTCCCGCGTAAGTTGCTCGACCTCGCGTTCCAGGGCCCGTACGTCGGTGCCCTTCGTGCCCGCGCGCAGCCGCACGCGGGCACCGGCCTGGTCCATCAGGTCGATGGCCTTGTCCGGCAGATGGCGGTCCGTGAGATAGCGGTCGGACAGCTGCACGGCGGCCAGGAGCGCCTCGTCGGTGTAGCGGACCTGGTGGTGGGCCTCGTAGCGGTCGCGCAGGCCGCGCAGGATCTCCAGCGCGTCCGAGGTGGAGGGCTCCGGGACCAGGATCGGCTGGAAGCGGCGGGCGAGCGCCGCGTCCTTCTCGATGCGGCGGAACTCCTCCAGCGTCGTGGCGCCCACGGCGTGCAGCTCACCGCGGGCCAGGGCCGGTTTGAGGATGTTGCCCGCGTCCATGGATCCGCCTTCGCCGCCGCCTCCGGCGCCGACCACGGTGTGCAGCTCGTCGATGAAGATGATCAACTCGTCCGAGTGGGTGCGGATCTCGTCGACGATGTTGGTCAGCCGTTCCTCGAAGTCACCGCGGTAGCGCGTCCCGGCGACCACGCCGGACAGGTCCAGCGCGACGACCCGGCGACGGGCGAGGACATCGGGCACGTCGCCGTCGGCGATGCGCTGGGCGAGGCCCTCCACGATGGCCGTCTTGCCCACCCCCGCGTCGCCGATCAGGACCGGGTTGTTCTTGCCTCGCCGGGACAGCACCTCGACGGTCTGCTCGATCTCCTCGTCCCGGCCGATGACCGGGTCGATACGGTCCTGGCGGGCGAGGTCGGTCAGATCCCGGCCGTACTTGTCCAGGGTCGGGGTGGCCGTGCCGTGTGACCGCTCGGGGCGCGCCGGGGCGGCCGTCGACGACGGGTCCGGGGCCTCGGGCGGGAGGGAGGAGGGGGTGAAGCGGGCGGCGTTGAGGATGTGCCCGGCGGCGGAATCGGGGTTCGCGACGAGGGCGCTGAGGACGTGCTCGGGGCCGATGTAGCCGAGGCCTTCGGCTCGGGCCAGGGCGTGGGCGTCCAGCAGGGCGCGCTTCACCGCGGGGGTCACGGCGAGAGGCGTTGGCGGCCGTTCGTCGGACCTCTCGGCGGACTTGCTGCCGGATGTGTCGTCGGCCCTCGTGTCGGCCCTTGCGTCGGCCCTGGTGTCGGACCTTTTGCCGGCGGGGCCCACTCGCTCGTCGATCTCGGTGGCCAGCGCGTCGGGATCCGCGCCGGCGCGGGCCAGCAGGCTCCGGGTGGGTTCGACGGCGAGCGCGGCGCGCAGCAGGTGCTGGGTGTCGAGGTCGCTGCTGCCGTGCTCGGTGGCATACGAGGCGGCGGTGGCGACCAGCTGACGGGCGGGCTGGCTCATCAGCCGCCCGATGTCGATGTGCCGGGGCCCGGGTCGAGGCCCGCCCCCGAAGAAACGTGCGAAGAACTCTTCGTAGGGGTCCGAGCCGTAGCCCTGCGGACCCGTGAACCCGCTGGTCATGGCCATCCGTTCCGGCGTCCCGGGACCGGGCCGAGCGGGCCGATCGGGTCGGTCGGCCCAGCCCCGTCCGGGACGCGCTCACTCATCGTCGTGCCGGTCCGCACGCGAGTGCCCGAAGAGGGCCCGGTTACACCTGCGGCCCGTGGTCACATGGGCGCAGCAGGTCGCCCTGGGGCAGCCCCCTCCGGGTCCCCGGGAGCGGGGTGACGTGAGTCTGCCGCCAGGCGGTGGACCGACGCCGCGGGCCAGGTGTACTCGATCTCGTCGAGTGTGAAGCCCGCCGCCAGTCGCAGCGGCCGCTCATCGGTGCGCAGGCCGCCCTGTCGTTCGTAGAAGGCGATCGCGCGGTCGTTGCCGCGCAGTACCTCCAGGGAGACGTCCCGGCCCGGGTGCTCGGCCGCCGCCCAGGCGAAGCCGCGGCACAGCAGGCGGTAGCCGACACCGGCACCGACGTGGTCCGGACGGGCGTGCAGATTGTCCACGTGCACGCGCCCGTCCCCCGCGAGGTCGAGATGGATGAACCCGCGTAGCTCGTCGCCCTCCTCGGCGAGGAGCAGGCAGCCGTCGGTGGACAGTGCGGCCGTGCGGGCGCGCCACTTGGTGACGTGCTCCGCTGCCAGTGGCCCCTGCAGATAGTCGGCGGGCATGAGCGTGGCGTAGGCGCTGCGCCAGCTGGCCGTGTGCAGGGCCGCGATCCTCGCCGCGTCAGCGGGCGTGCCGTTCCTGATGAGCATGGCGCAGGCTATCCGCTCGCTCGGCCTCAGCGCGCCGTCAGGATGCGCGGCCCCGCTTCCGTGATCGCCACCGTGTGTTCCGCGTGGGCGGCGCGGCTGCCGTCGTTCGTACGGAGGGTCCACCCGTCGGGGGCGGCGTGGTAGCCGTCGGTGCCGCCGCCGATGAGCATGGGCTCGATGGCCAGGACCATGCCGTGGCGCAGCGGCAGCCCGCGGCCGGGGCGGCCCTCGTTCGGTACGGGCGGGTCCTCGTGCATACGGCGCCCCACACCGTGGCCGCCGAAGCCGTCCGGGATGCCGTAGCCCGCCGACCGGCACACCGAGCCGATCGCGTGCGCGATGTCTCCGATGCGGTTGCCCACGACGGCCGCCTCGATGCCCGCCGCCAGCGCGCGCTCGGCGGTCTCCACGAGGCGTACGTCGGCGGCGCGCGGCTTGCCCACGACGAAGCTGATCGCCGAGTCGCCGACCCAGCCGCCCAGCTCGGCGCCGAAGTCCATGGAGACGAGGTCTCCGTCGCGCAGGCGGTATCCGTTCGGGATGCCGTGCACGATCGCGTCGTTCACGGAGGCACAGATGACCGCGGGGAAGGGGGTGGGGGCGAAGGAAGGACGGTAGCCGAGGAACGGGGAGCCGGCTCCCGCGCGCCGCAGAACGTCATGGGCGATCTCGTCCAGTTCCAGGAGCGAGACACCGACGTCCGCGGCTTCCCGTACCGCCGTGAGGGCGCGGCCCACGATCTGGCCCGCTTCGTACATCGCGTCGATAGACGTGTCCGTCTTCAGTTCCACCATGCCAATTACTATACCGGTCGACGCCTATTAATATAACGCTTGCCGGTATTAGAGTAGGGGTCATGGTGCGCACCCCCCTGACCCCCGAAGAGCGTGAACGCGGCGAGCGGCTCGGACAGTTGCTGCGCGAGGCGCGCGGCCGCCGCAGCATGGCGGAGATCGCAGCGAGCGCCGGCATCTCCGCCGAGACCCTCCGCAAGATCGAGACCGGGCGCGCTCCCACCCCCGCCTTCTTCACGGTGGCGGCGCTGGCGCGCGTGCTGGAGCTCTCGATGGACGAGATCGCCGGGCGGTGCGCTCTGGTCGCGGTGTAGCCGCGGCCGGCGACCTGGGTGGGGCCCGGGTGTGGCTTGGGTGCGGCTGGGTTGCGCACTTCCCGTTCCGGTGGGAGTGGAGCGCTCTGCGGCCGGTCCGAAAACTTGCCGTAGCGCCTCTGTAACACGAATGGTGTTTTCTACCCCGAACGGAGTGCTCCGGTCCGGCGTGGGGTGAACTTGATGGCGGTGGAACAACTCCCGGGCCAGGTGAGGGAGTTCGCTCAGTATCTCAACGGCCTGCTGACGCGGCTCGATCAGGGCGGCGGGTGGTGCGGGGTGTTCTGGCAGCGCGATCCCGACGGGATGCGGGCCTGTCTGGACGGGGTGGAGATACCGCCTTGGGACGTCGTGGAGGCGCTCCTTCAGGACGTCGCCGCGCGGTACGGCGACAGGGCCGCCGCGCAGGAGGCCGAGCGGGCGCGGGCGCTGCACGCTGCCTCGCTCGCCGCCTACGATGCCCGGCCCGGCGGCCGGGACGCCCTCGACGACCGCCTCGACGTCATGCTCCGCGAGCAGCGGTACGCGGCCGAACGGCTGGAGGAACTGGGCCGGTTGCTCCGTAACGCCCGCTCGGCAGAGGAGGCCGAACCGCTGCGCCTCGACCTTGCCTGGGCCCGCGACGACCATGAGCGCGCCACCGCCCGCTGCGCCGAACTCCGTGCCCGGATGGCTCAGGTGGACCGGCGGGCAGCGAGTGAGTACGGGTGGAAGCAGACCACTCCGGACTTTCCCCAGCGAACCGCCCCGGACGGCCTGGCCCCCGCCGCGGGCGCTCGCCCCGAGGCGCACCCCGCCTCTCCGGCCCCTGACCCCGCCCCCAAGCCGGCCAAAGCCACCAAAGATGCCAAAGTCGGCAAGCAGCGTTCCAAGCGCCGCCCCCGAGGGGGCGCGCGCTTCGCCGGGATCGTGGAGGAGGATGTCGACCTCGGCGCCGTACCGGCCATGCCCGCACCCGCGCTCCCGGTCACGGACGCGGGCCCGCGAGGTGCCCGTTTCGCCGGGGTTGCCGAGGAGGTGCAGCAGCGGCCGACGGTACGCCGCGCCTCGTCGGCCGACGAGGCGCGGCGAGCCACCGTCGAGACGGTCGAGAGACTGGTTCGGTTGCGTCAGGAGGGGCGCAGCGGGGAGGCGCACGCGATCCTGGCCGAGGCCGCGTACTGGCCCGCCGACCGCTTTCCGGTCCTCGCCTCCGAGTTGCAGCGCGCGGGTCTCGGTGCGGACTGGGCCACCCTCCTGTGGGAGGCCTTGTCGCTGCCGGTGGGCCGGTTGGTCGCGGCCGCCGACGCGCTGGTTGCGGCGGGGCGTACGGCGGATGGGCAGCAGATGCTGAGGCAGGGCGTCGTACGCCCCGCCTCGGAGATCGGTGAGGCCCTGCTGGAGCTGGTCGAGGAGGGACGTGGCCGGGAGGTCCGTGCCGTGCTCGACGCGTACGTGCGTGTCCGTACGCCGGAGGAGGCCGCCCGCAGCGCGGACGCCGCCCCACAGCGCCTCACTCCGCTCCTCCTGGAGGCGGCCCACGGCATCTCGGACGACTGCCACCGCAACCTGGTACACGCCCTCCGCGTCGCGGGCTACACGACGTGACGGGGGTCGGGGCGCCCCTTCAGGGGCGCGGGGAACTGCGCGACCAGCCACAACCAACCCGCGGCCGAAGTACGAAACCCGCCCCCACCCACCCGCACCGCGTACCCCAACACCCATAGCCCACAGGAGTGCGAAACATGATCGACTCCGCTCGTTGACGGCGATGGTCTTGCCCAGGTCGGCGGGGAGGCTTACTTTCGGGGCTCTACGTCCTGTGTCTACGGGCGTAGAGGCTCTCTGACGCCCGTCAAAGGAGCAGCTCATGGCCAACGTCGTACGTGCCGCCCTGGTCCAGGCCACCTGGACCGGCGACACCGCATCCATGGTCGCCAAGCACGAGGAGCACGCCCGCGAGGCGGCCCGCCAGGGCGCGAAGGTCATCGGTTTCCAGGAAGTCTTCAACGCCCCCTACTTCTGCCAGGTCCAGGAGCCGGAGCACTACCGCTGGGCCGAGCCCGTGCCCGACGGCCCGACCGTCACTCGTATGCAAGAGCTCGCGCGCGAGACCGGCATGGTCATCGTCGTCCCGGTCTTCGAGGTCGAGCAGTCCGGTTTCTACTTCAACACCGCCGCGGTGATCGACGCCGATGGCACGTACCTGGGCAAGTACCGCAAGCACCACATCCCCCAGGTCAAGGGCTTCTGGGAGAAGTACTACTTCAAACCGGGAAACCTGGGCTGGCCCGTGTTCGACACGGCCGTCGGCAAGGTCGGCGTCTACATCTGTTACGACCGCCACTTCCCGGAGGGCTGGCGGCAGTTGGGGCTCAACGGCGCTCAGCTCGTCTACAACCCGTCCGCCACCTCGCGCGGCCTGTCCGCCTACCTCTGGCAGCTGGAGCAGCCGGCCGCGGCCGTCGCCAACGAGTACTTCATCGCCGCGATCAACCGCGTCGGCCAGGAGGAGTACGGCGACAACGACTTCTACGGGACGAGTTACTTCGTCGATCCCCGCGGGCAGTTCGTCGGCGAGACCGCGAGCGACAAGTCCGAGGAGCTCATCGTCCGCGATCTCGACTTCGACCTCATCGAAGAGGTACGGCAGCAATGGGCGTTCTACCGGGACCGTAGGCCCGACGCGTACGAAGGGCTGGTGCAGCCGTGAGTGACCTGTACGGACGCCACCGGGCCGTCCTGCCCGACTGGCTCGCCCTCTACTACGCCGACCCTCTCGAGATCACCCACGGCGAGGGCCGCCATGTCTGGGATGCCGCGGGGAAGAAGTACCTCGACTTCTTCGGCGGAATCCTGACGACCATGACCGCGCACGCCCTGCCCGAGGTGACGAAGGCCGTCAGCGAGCAGGCCGGGCGGATCATCCACTCGTCCACGCTCTACCTCAACCGGCCGATGGTCGAGCTCGCCGAGCGGATCGCCCAGCTGTCCGGCATCCCGGACGCCCGCGTGTTCTTCACGACCTCCGGAACCGAGGCCAATGACACCGCCCTCCTGCTGGCGACCGCGTACCGGCGGAGCAATCAGATCCTGGCGATGCGCAACAGCTACCACGGACGCTCGTTCAGCGCGGTCGGCATCACCGGCAACAAGGGCTGGTCGCCGACCAGTCTCTCGCCGCTCCAGACCGTGTACGTCCACGGCGGCGTCCGCACCCGCGGTCCGTACACGCAGTTGAGCGACGACGAGTTCATCGCGGCCTGTGTCGCCGATCTGGAGGACCTGCTCGGCCATGTCCGCGTGCCGGCGGCCCTGATCGCCGAACCCATCCAGGGCGTCGGCGGCTTCACCGCACCGCCGGACGGCCTGTACGCGGCCTTCCGCGACGTACTGCGACCGCGCGGCATCCTGTGGATCGCCGACGAGGTGCAGACCGGCTGGGGCAGGACCGGCGACCACTTCTGGGGCTGGCAGGCACACGGCCAGAGCGGCCCGCCCGACATGCTGACCTTCGCCAAGGGCATCGGCAACGGCATGTCGATCGGTGGTGTCGTCGCCCGCGCCGAGATCATGAACTGCCTTGACGCCAACTCCATTTCGACGTTCGGCGGCTCACCGGTCACGATGGCGGCCGGCAACGCCAACCTCACCTACCTCCTCGAACACGACCTCCAGGGCAACGCCCGCCGCGTCGGCGGGCTGCTCATCGAGCGGCTGCGGGCGATCGCCGCGCAGCTTCCGGGCGTACGAGAGGTCCGTGGCCGGGGGCTCATGATCGGCATCGAACTGGTGAAGCCCGGCACCGACGAGGCCGACCCGGACGCGGCCGCCGCCGTGCTCGAAGCGGCCCGTGAGGAAGGCCTGCTGATCGGCAAGGGCGGCGGTCACAACACCAGCGTGCTGCGCATCGCCCCACCGCTGTCGCTCACCGTCGCGGAGGCCGAAGAGGGCGCCACGATCCTCGACCGCGCGCTGAGGCTCATCCCGTAGCAGCAACAGAGCAAGGGCGAGTGAGCCGAAGGGGCGCGCCGGTGTCGAGAGGGGGAACGCGCGGAGGCCCGACGAAGGAGGGTCGAGCACGATCCCCCTCTCGACACCGGCTATGGCGCCCCGGAGGCGAACCGAGCCTTCAAGAAGGAGGTGCCATGCCCACCGCTCCGGAACCCGCCCTGTCGGTCCGCCAGGTCCTCGGCCTGGAGCGGGTGCTCGCCGGGGAGCCCGAGGTGGTGGCCGGCGCGAGCCATCTCGACCGGCCCGTGCGCTGGGTGCACGTCGCCGAGGCCCCCGACGTCGGCGTGATGCTCAGCGGCGGCGAGATGGTCCTCACCACCGGTGTGCTGCTCGCGGGCGACGTGGAGGCGCAGGCCGAGTACATTCGCTCGCTGCATCGCGCCGAGGCCGCGGCTGTCGTGCTGGGGCTCGGGCGCGCCTTTCCCGCCCCGCCCGACGTGATGCGCCGGGCCGCCGAGCGGTGTGGGCTGCCCATGGTGGTGCTCCACCGCCCCTTCCCCTTCGCCGAACTGACCGAAGAGGTGCAGTCCCGGCTCGTACGGCGGAAGTACGCCGCCGTCAGTCTGTCGGAGGCCGTGCGGACCGCGCTGACCGGGCTCATCACCGCGGGCGCTCCGCTGCAGCGCCTGCTCGACGAGGTCGCCTCGCACAGTGCCTGTCCGGTCGTGGTCACCAACCTCGCGCACCGTGTCCTCGCCACGGCCGGGGAACGGTCCGCCGTGGACGATGTGCTGCGCGACTGGGAGCGCATCGCGCGGCAGGCGGGCGGCAGCGAGGGCGACGGCTGGGTCCGCGCCGAGCTGGGCGGGCGCGGGGAGCGCTGGGGCCGCATCGTGCTGTGCGGCTATCGGGGCGACTCCGCCACCGGGCGGCTGCTCGCCGACCGGGCCGCCGAGGCTCTGGTGCTGCATCGCATGCTCGGCGGCTCCGCGCACTCCTGGGAGGAACAGTCCGCGCAGAGTCTGCTGACCGACCTCGTTTCCGGTGTCGTACCGGCCCGGCAACTGCTGCCACGGGCGCGGGCGGCCGGCCTCCCCGTCAACCGTCGGACGTTCGTACCGCTGGCGGTGCGGGACGGCGACCCCGCCCACCTCGACCGTGTGCTGCGGATGCTGGGGTTGCCGGGACTCGTCGCCGAGCTGGCCGACGGGGCCACCGCCGTGCTGCTGAGCCTGGCCCGGGACCAGGACGCGGAGGCGCTCACGACGCACTTCGCCACCCGGCTGCGTACGGAATCCGGGGGCGGCAAAGGAGTCGTCGCCGCAGCCGATCCGCGCATCCTGTGGGACGACGTGCCTGCCGGGCTGCGCGAGGCCCAGCATGTGGCCGATGCCGTCGCCGAGACGCCCGCCGGTCTGGACGTTCCGGTGGTGGTGCGTCTGCGTGACGTCCATCTGCGGGGGCTGATCCGGCTGTTGCGGGACGATCCGCACGTCCAGTCGTTCGCGGAGCGGGAGCTGGACGGGCTGCTGTGCGGTGGCGGGGCGGCCGACCAGGACCTGCTGCCGGTGTTGCGGACCTATCTCGCGACCGGCCGCAACAAGTCGCGTACCGCCCAGCTCCATCACGTCTCCCGGCCCGCGTTGTACCGCCGGCTGGAGGCGATAGAAGCGCGGCTCGGGGTCGATCTCGACGACTTCGAGCAGGCCGCGTCCGTGCACATCGCGCTCCTCGCGCACGACGCGCAACAGGGGTGAAACATGGGACGACGTGCGAAAACGGTGGTGAAACATGGGCCGGAGCGAGGGTGACACCGTGGCACGCCACGTGCCCGCAGACGTGACACGGTGCAACTCAAAGCCGCCTTCCGGACTTCCTAAGCTCCTGGGGCGAGCGCCGGAAGTGCCGTCTGTCCCACGACGCCCGGCACGCTCCCCCAAGCTCTTCGAGCAGGGGGGACCCCCACTCGCCGCACCGGGCACAAGCCCAAGTACGTCCAGTACGAGGACTTGCGCCCGGCACGCCGAGAGCACGCACCGGACGCCGCAAGGCCCGCCCTCCGGGCGGACGACGGCACTTCCGGCGCTCGCCCCAGCACACCGAGCGACCGGAGGTCCCGATGAGCAGAGTGGTCCGTGCCGCCGTCTTTCAGACCGCCTGGACGGGCGACAAGGAGTCGATGATCCAGGTCCACGAGCAGGCGGCCCGCGACGCCGCCGCGCAGGGCGCCCAGGTCCTGTGTTTCCAGGAGCTGTTCTACGGGCCGTACTTCTGCCAGGTCCAGGACAAGGCGTTCTACGAGTACGCCGAGCAGATCCCCGAGGGGCCGATCGTGCGCCGCTTCCAGGCGCTCGCCAAGGAGCTGGGCATCGTCCTCGTCCTGCCGATGTACGAGGAGGAGCAGCCCGGCGTCCTCTACAACACGGCGGCGGTGATCGACGCCGACGGCTCGTATCTCGGCAAGTACCGCAAGACGCACATTCCGCAGGTCGAGGGGTTCTGGGAGAAGTTCTACTTCCGTCCCGGCAACTCCGGCTGGCCTGTCTTCGACACCGCCGTCGGCAAGATCGGCGTCTACATCTGCTACGACCGGCACTTCCCGGAGGGCTGGCGTGCGCTCGGTCTCGCCGGAGCCGAGATCGTGTTCAATCCGTCGGCGACCTCGCGCGGTCTGTCCGGCTATCTGTGGCAGTTGGAGCAGCCGGCCGCGGCCGTCGCCAACGAGTACTTCGTGGGCGCCATCAATCGCGTGGGCGTGGAGGAACTGGGTTCCAACGACTTCTACGGGACCTCGTACTTCGTGGACCCCGAAGCTCAGTTCGTCGGGGAGGTGGCGAGCGACAAGGAGACCGAACTCGTCGTCCGCGACCTCGACCTGGCCAAGCTGCGCGAGGTCCGCGACCGCTGGCAGTTCTACCGCGACAGGGCTCCGGGCGCGTACTCCCCGCTGACCGCACCGTAACAGAGGGCATTGGTTGTCGCGCCCCGAAAGGGGCGCGGGGAACTGCGCGACCAGCCACAAACGACCCGCACTTTCCGACCACAACCGAGCGGAGCGTCAACGCATGAGCAGCCGTACCGTCATCCGTGGTGGTCTCGTCATCACCGCTTCCGACGAGATCCACGCCGATGTCCTGATAGAGGACGGCCGGATCGCCGCCCTCGCCGCGAGCGGCACCGCCGCCGCCGAGGCCTGGACGGCCGAGCGAAGCATCGACGCCACCGGAAAGTACGTGATTCCGGGCGGAGTCGACGCCCATACGCACATGGAGCTGCCGTTCGGCGGCACGTTCGCCTCCGACTCCTTCGAGACGGGCACCCGGGCCGCCGCCTGGGGCGGCACCACGACGATCGTCGACTTCGCGGTGCAGAGCGTGGGCCATACGCTGCGCGAGGGCCTCGACGCCTGGAACGCCAAGGCCGACGGCAACTGCGCCATCGACTACGGCTTCCACATGATCGTCTCCGATGTGAACGAGGAGACGCTCAAGGAGATGGACCTGCTGGTCGAGGAGGGTGTGACCTCCTTCAAGCAGTTCATGGCCTACCCCGGTGTCTTCTACAGCGACGACGGCCAGATCCTGCGCGCCATGCAGCGCTCCGCCGAGAACGGCGGACTGATCATGATGCACGCCGAGAACGGCATCGCGATCGACGTGCTCGTCGAGCAGGCGCTGGCTCGCGGGGAGACGGATCCGCGGTACCACGGCGAGGTGCGCAAGGCGCTCCTCGAAGCCGAGGCGACCCACCGTGCCATCAAGCTCGCGCAGGTCGCGGGCGCCCCGCTGTATGTCGTGCACGTCTCGGCGCAGGAGGCCGTCGCCGAGCTGGCACGGGCGCGTGACGAGGGCCTGAACGTGTTCGGCGAGACGTGCCCGCAGTATCTGTTCCTGTCCACGGACAACCTCGCCGAGCCGGACTTCGAGGGCGCCAAGTACGTGTGCTCCACGCCGCTGCGGCCCAAGGAGCACCAGGCCGCGCTGTGGAGGGGCCTGCGCACCAACGACCTCCAGGTCGTGTCCACCGACCACTGCCCCTTCTGCTTCGTCGGCCAGAAGGAGCTCGGCCGGGGCGACTTCTCCAAGATTCCCAACGGTCTGCCGGGCGTCGAGAACCGTATGGACCTGCTCCACCAGGCCGTCGTCGACGGGCACATCTCACGGCGCCGCTGGATCGAGATCGCCTGTGCCACTCCGGCCCGGATGTTCGGCCTGTACCCGAAGAAGGGGACGATCGCGCCGGGCGCCGACGCCGACGTCGTCATCTACGACCCGCACGCCCAGCAGATCATGTCCGCTTCAGAGCACCACATGAACGTCGACTACTCGGCGTACGAGGGCAAGAGCGTCACCGGTCGCGTCGAGACGGTCCTGTCGCGCGGCGATTTCGTCATCACCGAGCGGGAGTTCACGGGACGCGCCGGGCACGGCGTCTACACCCCCCGCTCCACCTGTCAGTACCTGAACTAGGAGTGGCGCACATGGACTTCGGACTCGTCCTGCAGACCGACCCGCCTGCCTCGCGCGTCGTCAGCCTGATGAAGCGGGCCGAGCGCAACGGCTTCCGCTACGGCTGGACCTTCGACTCCGCGGTGCTGTGGCAGGAACCCTTCGTCATCTACAGCCAGATCCTGGCCAATACGCAGAAGCTGACCGTCGGCCCGATGGTCACCAACCCGGGCACCCGCACCTGGGAGGTCACCGCCTCCACGTTCGCCACGCTCAACGACATGTTCGGCAACCGCACGATCTGCGGTATCGGCCGCGGCGACTCCGCGATGCGGGTGGCCGGTCGCAAGCCCAACACGCTCGCCCGCATCAGCGAGGCCATGAAGGTCATCCGAGCCCTCGCCCGGGGCGACGAGGCCGACCTCGGCGGCGCCGTCATCAGGATCCCCTGGGTGAAGCCGGGTGCGGAGCTCCCCGTCTGGATGGCCGCGTACGGCCCCAAGGCGCTGAAGATGACCGGGGAGGAGGCCGACGGCTTCATCCTCCAGCTCGCCGATCTGTATCTGACCGAGTACATGGTCAAGGCGGTGCGCGACGCGGCGGTGGCGGCCGGGCGTGACCCGTCCGACGTCAAGGTCTGTGTGGCAGCGCCCGCATACATCACCGAGGACGACTCGCCCGAGGCGCTCGCCCACGCGCGCGAGCAGTGCCGCTGGTTCGGCGGGATGGTCGGCAACCATGTCGCCGATCTCGTCTCCAAGTACGGCGAACACTCTGCCGCCGTTCCCGACGAACTCACCGACTACATCAAGGCACGTGAAGGCTACGACTACGCGCACCACGGGCGCAGCGACAACCCCGACACCGCGTTCGTACCCGACGAGATCGTCGACCGGTTCTGCCTGATCGGCCCGGCCGAGAAGCACATCGAGAAGCTGAACGCCCTGCGTGAGCTGGGCGTCGACCAGTTCGCCGTGTACGACATGCACGACGCGCAGGAGACCGTGATCGACGTGTACGGCCAGCGGGTCATCCCCGCGGTCAACTCCTGACCCGCACTAACGCTCCTCCGCGACTTTCCTCCCCAACCTCCCGCCCCAAACCCCCACCCCAACCCCCCGCCCCTTGGTCACCCCTCCCCGCCGTCCCGGGGAGGGGCCACGCCCGCACGGCCTTCCCATCCCGCCTGATCGATTGGCCTGCCATGACCGAAACCGTCCCCACGGGGCCGCCGATAACCCAGACCGCCGACGCCGCCGGCCGGATCGAACTCGCCCCCGATGCCTTCCCCGCCGACAGTCCCTTCGCCAACGAGGACCTGCGTCCCGTTCCGGCCTCCGAGCGCAAGTGGACGACGTACAACTTCGCGGCCCTGTGGATCTCCATGGCCCACTGCATCCCCAGCTGGACCCTGGCCTCCGGCCTGGTCGCCCTCGGCATGGACTGGAAGCAGGCCGTCTTCACGATCGCCCTGGCCAACATCATCGTGCTGCTGCCGATGCTGGCCACCGGGCACGCCGGACCCAAGTACGGCATCCCGTTCCCGGTGCTCGCCCGTGCCTCGTTCGGTCTGCGCGGCGCCAACATCCCGGCGCTGATCCGCGCCGCCGTGGCCTGCGGCTGGTTCGGCATCCAGACCTGGATCGGCGGCAGCGGCATCTTCGCCCTGGGCTCCAAGCTCACCGGCGGTGAGTGGGAGAACGCGGGGAAGATCGCGGGCAACCCGTGGCCGCTGTGGCTCTGCTTCGTCCTCTTCTGGGCGGTGCAGATCGCCATCATCTACCGCGGCATGGACTTCCTGCGGCACTTCGAGAACTGGGCCGCGCCCTTCGTGATCGCCGGCGCGTTCGTGCTGCTGATCTGGATCGCCGTCAAGGCGAACGGCTTCGGCGAGCTGCTGTCGCAGCCCTCGAAGCTGGGCTGGGGCCCCGACTTCTGGCCGGTCTTCTTCCCGTCCCTGATGGGCATGATCGGCTTCTGGGCCACCCTGTCCCTCAACATCCCCGACTTCACCCGTTTCGGCGCCAGCCAGAAGGCCCAGACCTGGGGCCAGTCCCTGGGGCTGCCCACCACGATGACCCTCTTCGCGGTCCTCGCGGTGATGGTCACCTCCGGCTCCGAGGTGGTCTACGGCGAGGCGATCTGGGACCCGGTCACGCTGGCGGCCAAGACGGACAGCACCTTCGGTCTGCTCTTCGCGCTCATCACCGTGCTGGTCGCCACCATCTCCGTGAACATCGCGGCGAACGTGGTGTCCCCGGCGTACGACCTGGCCAACCTCGCTCCGAAGCTCATCAACTTCCGTACGGGCGCGCTGATCACGGGTGTCATCGGCATCCTGATCTTCCCGTGGAAGCTGATCTCCACGCCCGAGTTCTACATCTTCACCTGGCTCGGTGTGGTCGGCGGCCTGCTGGGCACGGTCGCGGGCATCCTGATCGCCGACTACTGGATCGTCCGGCGCACCGTCCTCCACGTGGCCGACCTGTACACGCCCGGAGGGCGCTACTGGTACTCGGGCGGCTGGAACTGGCGCGCGGTGGCGGCCTTCGTCGTCGGCGGTGTGCTCGCCGTCGGCGGCTCGTACTCGACGGTGAACGACAAGGGCGCCAAGCAGGGGCCGTTCCCGGTCGACGGACTGATCCCGTTCCTGAAGCCGCTCGCCGACTACGGCTGGGCGGTGGGCCTGGGTGCGTCGCTGCTGCTGTACGTGGTCCTGATGGGCGGAAGGGAACGCGAGCCCCAGCACGTCTGACGGTGGCGCGGGCCGCGCTGGAGAGACGTTTCAGCCTCCCAGGCTCACTGGGCGTCCTCCAGCGTGGCCAAGCCCTCGCGGGCGGCCTTGATGGCGCCCTTGTTGATCTCGTCCGTGCTGGGCGCCTTCTTCGTCTCGAAGTCGCTGCCGTTGTACGTGACGACCACCAGCGCGTTGGACGCGCGGATGATCACCATGCCTTCGCGCGCCTGCTGCTTGTCCTCGGTGGTGAGGTTCACGACGGAGTAGGCCGCGTCGCCGAGGTCGGGGACCACCCCGCCGCCGCTCGCCTTGGTGGTACGCGCCTTGTAGGCGGTCTCGGCATCCTGGTCGGATTTCTTGATCTCGTACGAGATGTCGAGCCAGCGGTAGTCGTACCCCTTGAGCGCGTTCCAGGAGCAGGTGCGGCGCACGGACTCGTCGGTCGACGGAATCTCCTTGCCTGCCGTCTTGGCGCCCGGCACCAGGGAAGACACCGTCTTCTTCGTGAGGGCCGAGCAGGGTGCCGGAGAACCGCGGTACGTCTTGGACGCCGCCGCCGTCGATGGTGCGGACGGGGAATCGGAGGGGGCCGGTTTGTGCTCCGCGGCCGGAGTCGCGGCGAACGGCCCGGCCGCCAGCGCCCAGCCCGCCGAGGCGAGTACGGCGACCGGCAGCAGTCGGGCGGTGAGAGCGAGCGGCAGAGGAAGAGAACGCACAGCGCACATTTCGTGGGGGATGGTGCGGAAGGGTCCGCACCGCGGACGGGACGCCAGTGTCACATGAGTAACTTGTGGGGCGGTAGTGCCAACTCGCTCCGTGGCCGCGTGGTGACGCTGTTCAGCCATAGGGACGGATACCCGGGATTCAGAGCGGCCGGGCCGACGGCGTCGGCGGCGTCCCGGCCCCAGTACGAGGCGTTGGTGATGCCCTCGGCGGCGGTGCTCGCGTCGTAGCGCTGCTGGTGCGTGGCCCAATGGCTGCCGATCGGGCCGTTTTTCAGACCTGTGCCTGGCGGGAGTTGGCGGTCGTGGTCACGAGGTCTCCTTGGCGGTGCGGGCGGGGGAGTGGGTGTGGTTGTGGGTGTGGCTGCGGGCGTGGTGAAGGAGGGGAAGCGCCGTCTCGATGCGGTCGACGGCGGCGAACGCGCCGTACGCGACGAGATGCACCAAGCAGTGGTCGGTATGCGCGGGTGTGCGCCAGGCGGCGACGTCCTCGTCCGTGATGCGGTACGGGGCGAGCGCGGCCAGCAGCGCCAGCCGTGCGCCGGGCCGCCGCTCGCGGTCGGGGAGCGCGAGCCACGCGAGGGACGGGTGCGAGCCGTCCCATGCCCGGAGTGTCTCCCTTACGAGGGCTTGGTCGTCCTCGTCGAGCAGGCCGGCGCCCGCGGTGGCGGCGGCCCGCAGCGCCGCATAGGCCGGGCCCACCGGCGTGCCGGCGGCCCACTGCGGGCCGGGGCCGCAGCC